>DASYVD010000152.1:0-14475 GCA_036000545.1 Actinomycetota bacterium
GGCAGGGCTTCGAAGACCTGTACCGCAACGAGGGAGACCGACTCTGGCGAGCCGTGTTCGCCTTCGCAGGCGACCGGGGAGTGGCCGACGACGCCGTCTCGGAAGCCTTCGCCCAGTGCATCCGGCGAGGGACCGAAGTGCGAGATCCACGGGCATGGGTTTGGCGCGCTGCCTTCCGTATCGCGGCGGGGGAGCTCAAGGAGCGTGGTCGGTGGGAGAGCCTGCCCGACACCGATCGTGCGGAGGAACCGTCATCCGCTTCTGCCCTGCTGGATGCACTGGTCCAGTTGCCGGCGCGGCAGCGGGCCGTGTTGCTGCTGTTCCATTACGCGGGGTACGCCTCGACGGAGATCGCTCAGATGCTCGGGATGGCCGCCCCCACCGTACGCGTGCACCTGACTCGAGGCCGTCGACGGCTACGCCGGCTGCTGGAGGAGGAGAATGATGAACCTTGAACGACGTCTGAGGTCGCTCGACGAGCTCTCCGCCCCGGATCTCTACGGGGAGATCGAGCGCCGGGTCGGTGCGCCTGCCGGTGTGTCCGCCTCTGATGACTCCCTCGGCTGGGAGGGAGGGAAGCGGCTCAGGGTTGCTCTTCTCGCGCTTGTGCTGTTCCTGGCTGCGGTGTCTTTCCTCTGGGCCGCATTCATCCCGGACGGCGGGGAACAGCCCGCCGACACCCGGACGGCAGACCCCTGGGCCTGGGCGCCGGAGGGATGGAGCGAGCTGCCGCCGGTGCCAGCTCACCGTGACGCCTCGGCGTGGGTGTGGACGGGTCGCCAACTGCTGGTCTGGGGCGGCTACGACGAGAAGAACGAGGTGGACGTCGCCGAGGGGTACGCATTCGATCCGGAGACGAAGGCATGGGCGAGCCTGCCGCCGGCGCCCGTGGTACGGACGGACGCGTCGGCGGTGTGGACGGGACGGGAGGCGATCTTCTGGGGCGGTTGGGACCGGGACGGCAATCGGATGGACGGCGTCGCGTTCAACCCTCAGACCGAGAGCTGGCGCACCATCGCGTCGGCGCCGATCCCCGCGAGGCACGCGGCCGTCGTCATCTGGACCGGTACCGAGATGATCGTGTGGGGCGGCGGAGGACGCGACGATCCCTCCACCAACAGGAGCGGAGCGGCCTACGACCCTGTGACGGACTCATGGCACACCATCGCCGATGCCCCACTTGGGCTGAACCTTGCCAGCGGCACGTGGACGGGGCGGGAGGTCATTGTGTTCGGGTCGCTGCTAAACGATCGGAACTGGGCCGCGACCGATACGTCGGTGGGTGCCGCCTACGATCCCAGGGCGGATTCATGGCGGCGGATGCCGGCGTCTGACCTCTCTCCCCAAGCGACGTCCGCCGTGTGGGTCGGTGATCGCATGGTGGCGTGGGACTTTGAGGTCCGCGCCCAGGAGTACTTCCCGGAGGCTGATCGCTGGAGCGAGCCGGTGAGGATGCCCCTGGACTTCAGCGAATGCTATCCGGACAGCAGGACGGTGGGCCGGCAGGTTTTCGCGTGGTTCTGCGGGCGAGCCGCCGAATACGACGTCGCGACCGGAGAGTGGCAGGAGATCCAGGGTGGGGTGACGGAACCCACGATCGAGGCGCACGGCCGCCCCTACAAGCTCTACCGGTTTGCCTCCCTGGTGGCGGCCGGAGACGTCGTGGTGGTCGCGGCCACCGGCATCACCGTGGATGAGGATGGCGTCCCTTGCTACGGGTGCCCGGGGGCTCCCGAGTCCATGTGGATCTACCGCCCGCCGGCAGTCGCCTCCTGATGGGGACGGTCACCGGAGTCACCCACCGACGAGGTTGGAGAGCGTTTGCCCGCCGTCGACGACGATCACGGCGCCGGTGATGAAGGACGCGGCATCCGAGGCCAGGAATCGAGCCACCGTGGCCACCTCCTCGGACCGGCCCCACCGTCCCATGGGGATCGAGCTCCGGATGGTCTCGTAGAAGTTGGGATCCTGTCGGGCCCCCACGTTGAGGTCCGTCTCGATCCACCCAGGGGCGATCGCGTTCACTCGGATGCCGGAACTGGCCCACTCCCGGGCCACTGTCCGGGTGAAGTTGATCAGCGCGGCCTTGGCGGCCCCGTAGTAGGTGAGCCCGGGACTGGCGGTGAGCCCGGCCACCGAGGCGACGTTGATCACGCAACCAGCCCGCTTCTCCAGCAGGAGGGGGGCGACCGCCTTCGTGCAGTAAAACGCGCTGGTGAAATTCAAGCGGAGGTACTTCTCGAAGCCGTCCTCGCGGATCGAGTCCACGGTCGAGAGGAACGGCGCCCCGCCGGCGTTGTTGACGAGGATATCGATGGTGCCCATCTCCTCGGCCGCGCGGTCAACCAGGCTCCGGACCTGCTCCGGGTCGGTGACGTCGGTGGGCACGGCCAAGGCCCGACGCCCCTCGGCCTCGACCTCTTTCGTCGCCGCCTCGAGTTCCTCCCGGCCGCGGGCGGCGAGCATCACGTCGGCACCGGCCTGCGCGAAGGCCAAGGCGATGGCCCGGCCGATCCCTCGGCTTCCCCCGGTCACCAGCGCGACCTTACCCTCGAGCTCGGTCATGCCGATGCTCCCTTTGGTTGGGGCAGGAACGACCGCTCCTCCTACAATCGAAAACAGATGACAGCTCACTCTACTGATTCGGGGGGACCGCTCGCTGTCCCGCCCAGCGCAGCCTCACTCAGGGCTCGCTACTCCCCCCGTGCCCCCCGCAAAGTCGGCGACCCGGACCTGTGGACCCCGGCCTCTTTCTCGCGGGAGCAGCTTCGCCACGCGCTGCTCGGAGACGGTCCCGCAGGCCTCAACGCTCACGATCGCTCCAACATCATGTGGAAGATCCGCCGGCTCTGCGACGCGGACCCCGACTCGCAGTTCGGCCTCACCGGCGTCGACGGCCTCTCCCAGGACGAGGTGCTGGCGATGATGGCCGAGGCCGGGGGCTTCCCCGTGGAGACCGGCCCGGACGATGAGCTGGCGGTTTGGGTCGACCCCGACAAGGTGATCGAATCGTTTGAAGACGTCGGCGATCGTCTGGCGCTCGCCGCCGAACGTGGCGAGCGAGTGATTCTCGCCACAGGGCACCCCGTCGGTCTGGTGCTCCTGTACCAGGCGACGGCCCGCCTGCTCGCCGAGGGAGGAGCGAAGATCTCCCGGCCGCTCGAGGGGTTCACCTGGAAGCATGTGGATCGGAAGGATGGTGAGCGAAAGCGCCAGATCCGGTACCTGGGAGGGGTTGCCGTCCTCACCGATCGGGCATCAAGCCTGCACACCCACAGCCCGGAGGCCATGAAGCTGATGCTCGAGGAGTCCCCTCCCGACCTGGTGTTCGCCGATCACGGGTTCGCCGGAGCGGCGATGGAGGCAGGGATCGACACGGTGGCCATCGCCGACATCAACGACCCGGCATTGATGGTCGCGTGGCGGCAGGGACGGGGCGGCCCCGTGGTGGTAATGGACGACAACGTCCAGCCCGAGGCTTACTGGCCCTGCTTCCAGGTCATCGCGTCCCGCTTCGCCGATGGGAGCCGTTAGACCCGGGCGCCATCGTCCACCGACTCGAGGACGAACCTGGCGAGGTCTCGGGCCTCGTCGTCGGGCAGCGAGATCGCGCACATGGCCTGGTCGTTTACCCAGACGGAGAAGCGCACGTGGTGGCTGGGGATGCGAACCGTGTCCCCCTCGCTCTCGACCTCGATCTCCTCCAGGTAGCAACTGGTCCGGAGGTAGGACTCGGCTGGGTCGGTCGGCGCGACGGGGATCCCTCGGAACCACCGAGAGACCTTTGGACCCTTCGGCGGGAGAAGATGCCTGGGAAGCCGAGCGCCGCACGCGAAGCAGAACCGGTGCTCGTCTGGTTGAACGACGCCGCAGCGAGTGCAGAACATGGAGGCCTCCTTCTTCGCCACGCCTGCCAGGAACCGTACTCCTTCTTCCCCGGCCATACGGGCGCAGTCATCTTCGATCCATCAGCGACATGAGCCGCTCGGCGTGCCGGGGGCCCACGGCATCCTCCTCGTGCTTGAAGAAGGCGAACACGTCCCGACCGGTTTCCACCTCTCCCCCGATCCAGGCCCCCCATCCGGACAGCTCGTCGTCCGTGTAGGCGTTCTTCCGGAGACGGAGGTAGCCGAACGGCTCCGCGGTTCGGGTGCCGGGCTCTTGCTCGTCGGTCTCCGCGAGGCACCAGGCCACGCCCTGGTCTCCCAGGATGCCCCGGGCTTCCTCCCAGGAGGGATGCCGGAACTCCATGGCGTACCGGAACGTTGGGGGAAGGTAGCCCAGGAACCCCTCGATCAGACGGCGGTCGAACCGGAGCGAGGGCGGACACTGGAACAGGATGGGGCCGAGGCGTGAGCCCAGGGCCCGGGCCCGGTCGAGGAACTCCGAGACGTCCTCGTCGGCGTCCGCCAGTCGCTTGGTGTGCGTGATCCGCCCGTGAGCCTTCAGCACGAACCGGAAGTCCTCCGACGTCTTCTCCGCCCAGGCGGTCAGCGTCTTGGTCGCCGGATACCGGCGGAAGGTGTAGTTGATCTCGACGGAACCGAACCGCCCCGAGTAGTGGCGCAGCATCTCGGTGTCGGGGAGATCCTCCGGGTAGAAGGGGCCCTTCCATTCCTTGTAGGCGAACCCCGAGGTGCCGACGTACGCAGTACCGGTCACGATCCTGGATTTTCGCACCCGATGGGAGAAGCCGTGGTCAGGGCCGGCCGCAGCGAGAGACGTCACCAGCCGCCGAAGAGCTTCCGCCGCCGACAATGAAGGCGCCGGTCTCGGCATCGATGACCGTGCCCAGCCGCCCCGCCCAGGGGGACCTCGGTTGCGCGCGGAGGATCCTGGTCCCTGGCTCGGCGGGTGGGCTAGACTTGGCCTCGGCGTGACCGCAGGTCGCGCCGGAGAGGTTCTGTTCCGCGACCGAGGACCTGATGATCGTGACCAGGATGTCCCGACCCGTCGAGCAGCCCGCGCGCCCCGCAGTACCCAGATGGCGTGGGGTAGCCAGGCGCGGGGGAGCGCTGCCCGGAGGATAGTCCAGCCCGGCGCGGATCCGAGCCTCCGACCGTTCGGAGGCCCGCATGGATCCACACGAGGAAGCGGTTCGTCACGCCGTCACCCGCGCAGGAGTGACCCTCTTGGTGGGTGGGCTCGACTCGGGCAAGACCACCCTGGCCCGCATGATCGCCGCTGCCGGCCTGGAGGCAGGTTCCACCGTCGCCGTGGTCGACGCGGACGTCGGGCAATCCACCGTCGGGCCTCCCACCACCGTGGGGCTGCGCCTGTGCCGGAGCCCCGCGGACCTCGAGCCCGATGCGCTGGCCAAGGCGGACGAGCTGGCCTTCGTGGGGTCCACCTCCCCCCAGGGCCATCTGCTTCCCTTGGCGGTCGGGGCCCGGCGAGTGTTGGACCGGGCCCGGGCCGAAGGGGCCGACCTGGTTGTGGTGGACACGACCGGTTTGGTCACCGGGGTCTACGCGCAGGTGCTGAAGTTCCAGAAGATCGAGCTGCTCCAGCCCGACCTGGTGATCGGTCTGGCCCGCGGCCAGGAGCTCGACCCCCTGATCGGCATCGTGAGGCGGTTCTTCGCTGCCGACGTGCTGTCCCTCCGGGTTCATCCGGAAGTCCTACCCACTTCGGTGGAGCAACGGGCCCAGAACCGCGAGCAGGCCATGCGGCGCTACTTCTCGGCCCCGCTTCAGCGGTGGCGGGTCAAGCCCTCGGTGTTCATGCCCGCCCTGCCCGCGCTCTTCGACCTGGGCGTCTTGGACCACATCGTGGTCGGGCTCTCCGACGGGAAGGGCGGCTGCTTGGGGATCGGGTACCTCGAGCACCTTCCGGCCGAAGGAGCCCTGCGCCTCAACTCGCCCGTGCCGGATGCGCCCAAGGCGCTTATCCTCGGTTCCGTTCGCCTGGAGGAGGGGTTCCAGGCCCGGCGAGTGGACCTCCGCAACTTGCTCGGATCGGACTGACGAGAAAGGAGACGGATGCCGTCGCTGATCAAGAAGCGCCGAAAGAAGATGCGGAAGAAGAAGCACAAGAAGCTGCTGAAGAAGACCCGCTGGCAGCGGCGCCAGAAGAAGTAGGGAGTCCTCTCGTGCGCCGCGCCGCGGTCGTGGCCATCCTGGCCCTGTTCGTGGGCTCGGCCTGCGGCACATCGGGACCCAGCCAGGCCCGGGGCGGCGAACCGATCCGATTCACCACCGACGACGGAGTGGAGCTTGCTGGCGAGCTACGTGGGGACGGCGACGTCGGTGTGGTGCTGGCACACATGTTCCCGACCGACCGCTCTTCCTGGGCACCGTTCGCGACGGCCCTTGCGGACCGGGGGTTCCGGACCCTGGCCTTCGACTTTCGCGGATACGGTGACTCAGAGGGCGAGAAGAACATCCCCGAGATCTGGCGCGATGTCGTGGCCGCCGCCCGCGCCCTCCGGGAGGATGGGGCGACAAAGGTGGTCCTCGTCGGGGCGAGCATGGGGGGAACCGCCGCCCTGCGCGCCGCCTCGCTGGAGCCGGTCGACGGTGTGGTCACCCTCTCCGCCCCGTCCACCTTCATGGGGCTGACGGCGCCGCCGGAGACCCTCGCAGGGGTCACCGTGCCCAAGCTCTTCGTGGCGGCGGATCGGGATGGAACGGCGGCCCAGACCGCCCAGGCGTTCTACGCGCAGTCTCCTCCGCCCAAGCGGGTAGAGGTCGTTTCGGGCACCGAGCACGGCACCGACCTGCTGGAGGGACGGCAGAGCGAGCTCGTGCGGCGCTTGGTCACCTCGTTCCTCGAGGCGGTGGAGGAGGATGCCCGTTGATCCGGCCGATCCTGTTCCTCACCGATTACGGGCTCGACGACGAGTTCGTCGGGATGTGCCACGCGGTCATCGCCCGGATCACGCCCGACGCTCGCGTGCTCGACCTCGCCCACGGCATCCCGCCCCAGGACGTCCTGCAGGCAGCCCTGGTACTCGCCGATGCGACGCCCTACGCACCGGCGGAATCCGTGTATCTGGGGGTGGTGGACCCAGGGGTGGGGACCGAACGAAGGCCGGTGGTCGTGGAATCGGGGGACGCCTTCCTCGTCGGCCCGGACAACGGCTTGCTGTCGCTGGCCTGGGACGCCCTGGGTGGTGCGAAGCGGGCGTTCGCCATCGAGTCCGACGATGTGCTCCTTGCCGTGGCGTCGGCCACCTTCCACGGGCGGGACGTGTTCGCGCCGGCAGCCGCGCGACTGGCCGCCGGGCTAGACCCGGCGGCCGTGGGTCCGGCAGTGGATCCGTCGTCGCTGATTCGCGTTACCGTCCCCATGCCCGAGGTAGAACCGGGGCGGGTGGTGTGCCGAGTGGTGGCGGTGGACCGGTTCGGCAACGTCCGGCTCGCCGCGGAACCGGACGTCCTGGAGGAGGCGGGGATCGCCGGGGTTCCCAGGCTGGAGGTTCGGGCCAAGGGCCACCGCAGCCCCGCTCGGGAGGCCAGGACGTTCGCCGATGTCGCCGAGTGGGCTGTGGGCATCGTGGTGGACTCCTCAGGCCGCCTGGCGCTCGTTCGCAACCTGGAGAGCGCGGCGGAATCGCTGGACCTCGGGCCGGGGGACGAGGTGGAGATCGCTCTTCCCGGCGTGGGGGGCCCGGGCCGGGTGATCCCCCTGCCGGGCCCGCTCCGCCCCGGGTAGACTCCCGCCTCGTGGGGCAGCGGATCCTCCTTACGGGCATCCGGAGCCACCTGGCCGGCGAGTTGGCCCGCCGCCTGGAAGCCGATCCTGACGTCGAGCAGATCGTCGGCATCGATCTGGAGGAACCGGATGCCCGGCTCGAGCGCACCGAGTTCATCCGTGCCGACATCCGTAACCCTCTGGTGGTCAAGGTCCTCCAGACGACGGAGGTGGACACCCTGGTCCACCTCAACCTCCTGGCCACGCCGGGCCGCGCTGGCGGCCGAGGGCGGATGAAAGAGATCAACGTCATCGGGGCCATGCAGCTGTTCGCGGCGTGCCAGCGGGCCGAGCTTCTGCGGAAGGTCGTGGTCCGGTCCTCCACCGCCGTGTACGGTGCCTCGCCGCACGACCCGGCCATGTTCACGGAAGGGATGACCGCACGAGCCGAGCTGCATGGCTTCGGTAAGGACGCGCTGGAGGTGGAGGGCTACGCCCGCACCATGACTCGGCGGAGCCCACACATTCGGCTCACCGTGCTCCGGTTCGCCAACTTCATTGGGCCCCGGATCGATAGCGCGATGACTCGGTATCTCTCTCTGCGGGTGATCCCCACGGCGCTCGGCTACGACCCGCGCCTCCAGCTCGTGCACGAGGACGACGCCGTGGAGGTACTGGTACGGGCGGTTCGGCAAGATCACCCCGGGACGTTCAACGTGGCCGGCGAGGGGGTCATCACCCTGTCGCAGGCCGTGCGACTGATGGGGAAGCCTCCCGCGCCGGTGGTGCTTCCCCTGGCGTCGCCCCTCTCCGATCTGCTCCGGCGTCTGGGAGCGGTCGACTTCCCCGCGGACCAGCTCGCGCTGCTCGTGTACGGGAGGGGCGTCGACACCTCCCGGCTCGCCGAGGAGTTCGCCTGGCGGCCCAGGCATTCGAGCCGCGACGCCCTGCTCGAGTTCGTGGGCACCGGGAGGACCCGTGGACCGTTGACCCCGGAGAGGGTGGGAGAGTGGGAGCGACGGATCCGTCAGGTGCTCGGCCGCCGGACCACCTCGGGTGCGAGGGCGGCATCGGATGGCTGAGATCGTTCCCCTCCGGAGGCGTCCGGCGCCGCGGCGTCGCGCCCGGGAGGCCCCTGGGCAGGGCGACCTGGTCGGAGAGGCCCTGGCCTTCCTCCGCCGCCGGCTCACCGGTGACTACGAGGTCGATGAGTTCGGCTTCGATCCCGATCTCACCGGGACCGTTCTGGCGCCGCTGGCCCGGCTCCTCCACGAGCGGTGGTGGCGGGTCGACTGGGTGGCCATGGAGAACGTTCCCGTCGACGGACCCGCCCTGCTCGTGGCGAACCACGCGGGGACGCTTCCGTGGGACGCGATCGTGCTCAAGTTCGGCATTCTCGACAGGCATCCGGCCCGCCGACACGTCCGGCTGCTGGCTGCGGACCTCGTCTTCCGTATGCCCTTCGTTGGCGCTCTGGCCAGGAAGTCGGGCAACACGCTGGCCTGCGACGAGGACGCGTTGCGGTTACTGGGGCGGAATCAGATCCTCGGCGTATTCCCCGAGGGCTACAAGGGCGTGGGGAAGCCGTGGCGTGAGCGCTACCGGCTCCAGCGCTTCGGGCGGGGCGGGTTCATCGAGCTGGCCCTCCGGGCGAAAGCTCCCATCGTGCCCGTGGCCATCGTGGGATCGGAGGAGATCTACCCGCTCGTCTCGCGGGCCCGCCCGCTCGCGCGCGTGCTGGGCCTGCCGTACTTCCCGGTCACGCCGTTCTTCCCGTGGCTCGGGCCATTGGGGATGATCCCCCTGCCATCCAAATGGATCGTGGAGTTCGGTGAGCCCCTCCCTACCGAAGAGTTCCCCGACGACGCGTGGCAGGACGGACTGACCGTCCTCGACCTCACCGAGCGGGTGCGCGAGGAGATCCAGGCGATGCTGCGTCGGAACCTGGTCGCCCGGAAGTCGGTGTTCCGCTAGGTCGGGAGGTTGGAGCTCAGCCCGCTTCCCGGCCGCCCTCCACGGGGCGCAGCGTTTCCTTTTCGCCCAGGAGTAGCAAGTGGTCGCCGGCTCTGAGCCGATGGCCGGCGGGCGGATTGGGGGTCAGCGCGCCGTCCGGATGCCACACCAGGAGTGGAACCGCCCGACCGCATACCTCGCCCACGGGCCTTCCGGCAAGCTCGGAGCCGTCCTCGACCTGGAGGTCTTCCACGCGGTAGGGATGCGCGCCGACGGGCGCGGAGACGTCTAGGTAGTCGACGACCCTCGGATGAAGCGCGAGATGGGCCATGTGGCGGCCACTGGCCGTGTACGGGGAGATCACCCGGTCCGCCCCGGCCAGCTTGAGCTGGTCCTCCGAGTCGGGATCCGCAGCCCGGGCGACGATGAAGATGCGGGGGTTCAGAGAGCGCGCCGTCAACGTGATGTACACGTTCGTGGCGTCGGAATCGACCGCGCAGATGAGGCCTCGGGCGCGTTCCACGCCGGCCTCCTGGAGGATGTCCTCTGTGGAAGGATCCCCGATCAGGTATCTGACGCCGTCCTCGATCATCTGCTCCTCGAGACCCTCCTTCGAGTCGATCACCACGAACGGGATCCCCTCCGCCTCGAGCTCGCGGGCCGCGGTCCGGCCAACGCGTCCGTACGCACAGATGACGAAGTGATCCGACATCGAGCTGATCCGCCGTTGCATGCGCCGTCTCCTCCAGTCCTGTCGAACGGCCCGCTCCGCGATCATGCAGCGATGAGGGAGATGGTGGCCAGCACCACGGCCACACCGAGGACCAAGAGCGTGATGGTGAAGACCTTGCCGCTGGAGTCGAGGGGCCGGACCTCCCGGTACCCGACAGTGGTCAGGGTAAGGATGGTCATGTAGAGGGCGTCCAGGAACGACCAGCCCTCCAGGAGCATGTACCCGGCCACGCCGTACGCCAGGATCGTCGGAAGCAGCAGGATCGGCCAGCGGAACCGTTCCAGCCGCGGTCGGGCCATGGGCGAAGGGTATCAGGGCACTCGCCGGGACAGATCGGCTAGGGCGACACGGTGGGGAACGGCGAGGGCGGGGACGTCGGCTCGGCCCGGAGGAATAGCACCAGTTGCCACACCGCCGCCGCGGCGAGTACGGCGAACAGAACGATGATCGTGATCAGCGTTCCCCGTCGCACTCCTGCATCCTACCGGGGACGGAGGGGGACCAAGCTAGGACTGCCCGGTGCTCGACGGTTCGCCCTCGCCCCGAATGTCCATGGCCAGGGCGCTGATCTCCGTGGCCAGGGCCTCGACACCGGATCGTTTGGCGACGCACGCAGACACGCCCGCTTCCCGGGCTCGCGCGCGCAGCTTCTCGTCGAGGTAGGCGGAGTACAGGATCACCGTCTGGTCGGGCCGCTCGGCTCGGATGAGTCGCGTCGCCTCCAGGCCGTCGGTCCCCGGCATCTTGTAGTCCATCACCACGATGTCGGGCTCGGCTCGGCGAGCCTCCTCGACCGCCTCCGCTCCGTCGGCGGCCTGGGCCGCCACGTCGAACCCGTGCATGCTCAGGATCTCGACCAGCATCCGCCGGACATGGTCGGTGTCGTCGACGACCAGGAGGCGCACGGTCACGCCGCCGCCTCCAGCCGCTCCTGGCAGAACTCTCTGTTCCGCACCAACACGTCCTTCAGCGCCGCCTCGTCTTCGAGGTAGGGACGCAGGTCCAACTCGAGGGAGACCGTACCGGGGAATCCGTCCCCGGCAAGCGTTTCCAACAGCTCGGCGATCGGCAGAACCCCCTGCTCGACGGGGAGGTGGGAGTCCCACCCCTTGCCTGCGTTATTCGACACGTGGAAGTGGACCACCTTCGTCCGATACCGCGCGTAGGCCTCCATCAGGTCGATCCCGGACACGGCGAGGTGACTCGTGTCGATGACCAGGTTGGGGAACCGATCCAGGTCTTCGAAGTCCTGGGCGACGTGGAAGCGCAGCCCTACGTCCCCTCGGATCCGCAGCGGGAACATGTTCTCCACGGCGATGGTGACCCCTGAATGGACCGAGTACTCGGCCAGGCTGGTGGTCACCCACCGACGGTACCCGAGCTGCCAGCGGTACGGTGGGTGAACCACTACCAGGCCGATGCCCGCCCGCCGGGCGACCTGCGTGGCCCGGTAGATCTTCCCGACCGGCTCCGTCCCCCACACGCGCCGGGTCAGGAGGAGGAACGGGGCGTGGAGGGCCTCGATGGACAGGCCGAACTCGTCCGCCAGCCGCGGGAGCGTCCGGCCGTCCTGGGTTGCCGGGTCCGCGGTGACCATGACTTCCACCGCGTCGAACCCGGTCTCCCGGGCGAGCCGGAATGCCTCTCGCAGGGGAAGGCGGAAGAACGGAGCCGTGGAGAGAAGGAGCTTGGGCGTTGCCCTCAAACGTGCCTCCTGCGTGAGGGCATTGTACGGGACGCCGCGAAGCCGATTCCAAGGTCATCGCAGGTCGCCCGGGCCGGCGGTCGGTATCCTTCGCCTGGTGGGGACTCTCCACGAACTCGTGCTGTCGGCGGCGGAGCGGCGCCGGGAGGAGCCGGCCCTCCATTTCCACGGCCGCAAGATTCCTTACGAGGATCTGGCCGAACGCGTGCGGCGGACGGCCGCGGCGCTGCATGGGTTGGGCGTCGGCCGGGAGGATCGCGTCGCCATGCTCGTGGGCAACGTGCCGGAGTTCCTGTACGCGCTGTACGGCTCGGTAACGCTCGGAGCGGCGGCCGCGCCCCTCAACACTATGCTGACTCCCGAGGAGGTGGGGTACGTCCTCGCCGACGCCGAAGCCAAGGTGGTGGTGGCCGAGACGGACTTCCTCCCCACCGTCCTGGCGGTGCGGGACCGGTTAGCTTCCATCGAGAACATCGTGGTGGTCGGTCCGCCACCGGTGCCCCGGCGCACTCGCTCGCTCGAGGAGATGATCACCCGTGGCGGCGACCTCCCGCAGATCGAGGTGGAGGAGGGCGATCTCGCGGTGCTCGCGTACACGTCCGGGACGACGGCCGAGCCACGCGGAGCGATGCTCAGCCACGGAAACCTCCTGGCGAATCTGAACCAGCTCGCCGCAGTTCCGACCCTGGCGCAGGCCGCGTCAGACGTGATTCTGCTCGCCCTGCCTCTGTTCCACCTGTATGGGCTCAACGCCGTCCTCAACTTCATGCTTCGCGTGGGGGCGACCGGGGTCCTGGTGGAGCGGTTCCACCCGGTGGAGACGCTGGAGCTCGTGGAGCGGTACAGGGTCACCGTGCTGTGTGGGGTTCCCCCGATGTTCAAGGCGTGGCTGAGGGCAGCGGAGTCGCGAGACTTCGACCTGTCGTCGGTTCGTCTCGCCGTCTCCGGCGCCGCCGCCCTTCCTCCCGACGTGCTCGAGGCGTTCCGGGAGCGGTTCGGGCTCACCATCTGGGAGGGGTACGGCCTGACGGAGACCGGGCCGGCGCTCACGACCAATGCGCTGGCGCCCGAGCCACGCCCCGGCTCCATCGGGCTTCCCCTCCCGGGCGTGGAGGTGCGACTGGTCGGCGAGCACGGCGAGCAGCCGGTGGAGGGGGACCCCGGCGAGATCGTGGTCCGCGGTCCCAATGTCTTCAGGGGCTACTGGCGCCGGGTGGGGGAGACGGAGGAAGCGTTCCTCGAGGACGGCTGGTTCCGCACCGGCGACGTGGCGTACGAGGACGACGACGGCTTCTTCCATCTGGTCGATCGGAAGAAGGACCTCGTCATCGTGTCAGGTTTCAACGTCTACCCTAGGGAGGTCGAGGACGTCGTCGCGGCCCACCCGGCGGTGGCCGAGTGCGCGGTCGTGGGCGTGCCCGACGAACGTACCGGTGAGGCCGTCCGAGCGCTGGTCGTTCTCCGCCCGGGGGCCGAGGTCACCGCGGAGGAGATCGTCGACCACAGCCGAGCAACCCTGGCCCGCTTCAAGTGCCCTCGGGAGGTGTTCTTCGTGGATCGGCTGCCCAAGCACGTCACCGGGAAGATCATGCGCCGCGACCTGAGAGGGGGGTCCGGGGGGGTAGCTCGCCCCGAGCGAGGAAGCGGTGGGTCGAGCGAGCGAGCGCACCCCCCGGCACCGGACAGAAAGGAGGAGTCGTGATCCTCCTTCCGATCGCCGCCGCCCTGATCGCCCTAGTGTTCTCCGTCCAGCTGTTCGCTCGGTCGGGACGCCGCGGAAGCTGGTACGAGGCCGTGTGGGGTCTGGCCATGCTGATGTTCGGCGTGGCCACGGGAGCGCTCGTCCTGGGCGTCCTGGACGGATGGTCGTCGGCTGAATTCCGCACGTACTGGCTCTTCGGCGCAGTGCTGACGGCCCCCTATCTGGCGATGGGAGAGCTTTACCTCCTGATCAGAAAACGGTGGGTCGCTCATCTGATCCTGATCGTCCTGCTCGGGGCCACCGCGTGGGCGGCGGCCACGGTCCGCACCGCTCCCATATCGGAGGCCCTTGCCCAGGACTTCCCATTGGGTCGCGATGTATTCGGGGACGGCACGGCGGCCCACCGGCTGAGCCAGTACTACGCCTACCCCGGCTACTTCATCCTCGTGGGGGGTGCCGTGTGGTCGGCGGTTCAGATGCGGGGCCGAGCGGAGCTCCGCGACCGGTTCATGGGCGTCCTCTTGATCGCGTTGGGGGCCACGGTCGTGTTCGTCGGATCCGGCGTCGGGGCCGGCTTCGGACTCTACGCTGTGTTCTCCGTCGGACACGCCGTCGGGATCACCGTGATGTACTGGGGATTCCTCATGGCCAGCCGTCCTCGCCCGGCGGCCGCCGAACGTTCAGCTCGCGGCGAGGCAGGCCAAGTGAGTCCTTAGCCGGACCCGGAGCCGCCTCAGCCCCCGGGTC
>DASYVD010000153.1:0-13740 GCA_036000545.1 Actinomycetota bacterium
GAGAAGGCCCGCATCTTCGAGGACCCCCTCCTCGTTCGGCGGTTCGGGGAGGAGATCGCGTCGTGGTACCCGGACGTGCACACGGTCGTCTCGCCCGCGGTGGGGGCCATCCCTCTCGGGTTCGCCGTGGCCCTGGCGGCGGGCGCGCGGTTCGTGTATGCGGAGCGCGAGGAGGGTCGGATGATGCTTCGACGGGGCTTTCGCCTCGGGCCCGGGGAGCGCGTCCTCGTCGTCGAGGACGTGGTGACGACGGGTGGCTCCGCTGGGGAGGTCTTCGAGCTAGTCCGGTCGTCGGGGGCGGAGCCGCTGGGGGTGGCCGCCCTGGTGGACCGGTCGCGAACCGACCTCCCGTTCTCCCTCCGTGCGCTCGCCCGGGTGGAGGCGGACGCGTTCGACCCGGAGGATTGTCCGATGTGCAGGGAGGGGCGAGCGGTCGAGGCCCCCGGCTCGAGACACCTTGCCTAAAGCTCGGTTGGTGCGATCACGAACGAGCCTTGACCTCGGCATCCTTCCATCGCCCCGCGATCCCTCGTAAAGCCAGCTCTCGGATCTCGGGCGGCAGCACGGGGTCGCTCCGGAGATGGTCGCCGTCCGGCTCGACGCCCAGCATCACCCGGAGCAGGAGCAGCGGGGCTCCCGTGGCCCAGGCCTGTGGGCTGGAGGCGGTGGGGTATTCCACCGGAAAGCGGGTGAGTGATCGAGGGTATCCGGCGAACACCTCCGGTAGGCGCCAGTCGAAGTAGGTGGCCGCCTCGAGGAGCGCATACCCGATGCGAGCGGCTTCCTGAGCGTGGCCGTAGCGGCGGAGCCCGGCGGCGATGAATGAGTTGTCGTGAGGCCACACGGTTCCGTTGTGGTACTCGATCGGGTTGTACCCCCCTTCGCCCTCGGCCACTGTCCGGATCCCCCAGCCCGAAAACATCCGCTCGCTCATGAGATGACGGGCTACCGCCTGGCCCTTCTCCTCGTCGACGACGCCGCTCCACAGGAGGTGCCCGATGTTCGAGGTCAGGCTGTCGACCATCCGCTTGTCACCGTCGAGGGCCAGGGCGAACGATTCCCGCTCGGGGATCCAGAAGTCGACGTTGAACCGGGCCTTGAGCTCCGCAGCCTCCTTCTCCAACCGGGCGCCGAGGTCGGGATCATCCCAGAATTCCCGAGCCAGCCGAGCGGAGCGAACCTTGGCATCGTAGACGTACCCCTGGATCTCACACGTCGCCCTGGGCAGCTTGGAGTTCGTGCCGTCGGCGAACAGGATCGAGTTCCACGAGTCCTTCCAGCATTGATTCTCCAGACCGGTCTCCGTATTCCGTCGTTCGTATTCCACGTAGCCATCACCATCTCGGTCGCCGTACTCGTCGATCCACGCGAGTGCGGCACGGGCGTTTGGCTCGAGCTCCCGGACCAGATTCCCGTTCCCCGTCCACCGCTCGGCTTCGTCGAGCAAGATGAGCCAGAGCGGGGTGGCGTCGGCGGTCCCGTAGTACGGCGAGTGAGGTCGTTCCCCGAAGTGCGTGAGCTCGCCGAACCGGATCTCGTGCAGGATCTTCCCCGGCTCCTGGTCCTGGAAGTCGTCGATCTCCTGCCCCTGCCGGGCCGCCAGGACCCGCAGGGTTGTCTCCGCGAGTTCGGGAAAGTAGGGCAGGACCTGATAGCTGGTCAGGATGCTGTCCCTGCCGAAGAGGGTCATGAACCAGGGAAGGCCGGCCGCCGGAAGGGATGTCCCCGGGATGATCAGCGGGTAGAAGCGCAGCGCGGCGAGGTCGACCAGGCTGCGCCAGTAGATGTGGCCGAGCTTGTCCCAGCTGGACTCGAGGACGGGGGCCTGCTCGATCCATTCCTTCAGGCTCATCTCCATGTTGGGCGCCGGGCTCCCCACCGATCCATGTCCATGCTTCGGCCGGGCGACGGTGTCGGCCTGCGGGATGACGTCGATGCAGGTCTCCCAGTCGCCGTGGGCAGGGATCTCTACCTCGAATAGCAGGCCTTCCTCGGTCACCACCGAGTCCATGCTCGACGTGACCACCGTTTCCCGAACGAAGTCCTCCCGTCGATACCCGAGCACCAGGGCTCCCTCCCTGACCTCCCTGTAGTGCTCCCCTTTCTTCTCCAACGCGTCCTTCACCTCAAACAGGTCGGCAAAGTCGGCGTCGGCCTCCACGGTGAACGCCAGCTCGATCCGCTTGGAGGAATGGTTGAGCAGGAGCACGTCTTCGTGGAACCCGTCGCCAACGGCTCGCTTGCGGATCACCGACAGCTCCGGGTTCTTGTAGATCGTCCCCGTCGGGGGATAGAGGAAGAACTGCGCGGCGAAGTAGTCCAGGTCGTCGGTGGACAGGACCTCCAGAGGCCGGTCATCGATGTTGAGCATCCACCGGGAGAGGAACCGCGTGTCTCGATAGAAGAGTCCGTGAGGCTGATCGGGGGCGGCGTCGATGTCGCCCCGGCGGTCGCTGATGACGAACGTGCTCCCGTCAAGGATCTTGATGGTCTGATCCATCTCGCCGGCTCCCGCCGCGTGACCCGCTTCGACCTCCCGAGGACGTTACACGAAGGTGGTTGCTAGGGTAGCCCGCGTGAAGGCGGTGACGGTCACACCGGGGGTGCGGGCGAGCGCGGAGGTCAGGGAGATACCCGAACCGTCCCTCGATCAGGTCCCCGGCGGGCGGGGGGTTCTCGTTCGCGTATTGCGGGTCGGCCTCGATGGCACCGACCGGGAGATCGATGCCGGCGAGTACGGGGCCGCCCCGCCGGGCGAGGACTACCTGGTGCTCGGACATGAGAGCTTCGGGGTGGTCGAGCAGGTGGGCCCCGCCGTGACCGAGCTTTCCCCTGGCGATTTCGTCGTGGCCCGTGTTCGGAGAGCGGGCCACAGCCTGTACGACCGCCTGGGGATGCCGGACCTGACCACCGACGACGAGTACTGGGAGCACGGGATCAGCCGGGTGCACGGGTTTCTCACGGAGCGCTACGTCGAGGATCCCGAGTACCTCATCCCCGTGCCGGCGGCCCTCCGGGACGTGGGCATCCTGCTCGAGCCGACCAGCGTGGTGGAGAAGGGGATCCACCAGGCCTTCGAGATCCAGCGCCGGCTGAAGGTGTGGGAGCCTCGCCGCGCGGCGGTCCTGGGCGCGGGAACGATCGGGCTCCTGGCGACCATGGGGCTCCGGATCCGAGGATTGGAGGTGGTTACCGCAGCGGGCGAGGAGCACCCGCACCTCAACTCGGAGCTCGTCGAGTCCATCGGGGCGACCTACGTGAGCACCAAGCGGCGCGCCATGGATGAGATTGCCGACCTCCACGGCCCGATCGACCTCGTCTTCGAGGCCACCGGCTTCTCACCGCTGGTGTTCGAGGCCATGTGCGTGCTCCTTGGGAAGAACGGGATCATCGTCCTTTCCAGCGTGACCGGAGGAAGTCGGCGGGTCGACGTTCCCTCCGACGCGATCAACCTCGACTTCGTCCTGGGGAACAAGGTCATGGTGGGGACCGTGAACGCCAACCGCGAGCACTTCGAAGCGGGGGTGCGCGATCTGGCGCTGGCGGAGTCCATGTATCCGGGGTGGCTCGAGCGGCTGCTCACTCACCGGGTCCCGGGCCTCGAGGAGTGGGCCAAGGCCTTCGAGCTCATGGAAACGCGGGGGGCCATCAAGGTCTTCGTGGAGGTCGCTCCGGTCGACTGACGCAGGACGCCGCCGTGCTTGGTTCCCTTTCGCGCCTCCCTTGCCGAGCATTGATTTCTCCGATTGCCCACCTGGGGAAGAGGCGTTATCATCCCCGCGTTCTGGACCCCAGCACGAAGGAGGGACCCATGCCCCTGCCGATTCTCACGGAAGAGCAGCGACGTCAGGCCCTGGCGAAGGCCGCGGAGGCCAGGAAGAAACGGGCCGAGGTCAAGGAGCAGCTGAAGAAGGGGCAGCTATCGCTCAGGGACCTGCTCAGCAGGGGCTCGGGCGACGACATCGTCGGCAAGATGAAGGTGTCGAACGCCCTGGAGTCTCTTCCTGGTGTCGGCAAGGTCCGGGCCCGCAAGATCATGGAGCGCCTCGACATCTCCTCCAGCCGGCGGGTGCGCGGTCTGGGGGCCAAGCAGAAGGAAGCGCTCCTGACCGAGTTCTCCAAGTAACGAGCAAGCTGCCGGACCCGACCGCCCGCGCGGGGAGACTATTCGTCATCTCCGGGCCCTCTGGTGTCGGCAAGGGGACGGTCGTTCGGAGGATCCGGGAGCTTCGCCCGGACCTGGTGTTCTCCGTTTCGTACACGACGCGCTCCCCCCGCCCTGGCGAGATCGACGGGGTGCACTACCGGTTCGTGACGGACGATGAGTTCGACCGAATGATCGAGGCGGGCGAGCTACTCGAGTGGGTCAGCATCTTCGGGCATCGCTCCGGAACGTCCCGAGTGGAGGTGACCGAAGCGCTGGACGCCGGGCGGAACGTGCTCAAGGAGATGGACGTCCAGGGGGCGGCGCAGATCCGGGAGGGCATGCCGGAGGCTGTGCTCATCTTTCTCGCCCCACCTTCCGAGGAGGAGCTGGGCCGGCGCCTCAGGGAGCGGGGAACGGAGGCCGGCCAGGCCCTCGAACACCGTCTGGCGGAGGCACGCAGGGAGATGGCGCAGGCCACGTGGTTCGATCACATCGTGATGAACGACCGGCTCGACGAGGCCGTGGCCCGGGTCCTCGCTATAATCGACGCAGGTAGAAGCCCAGATCAGAAGGAGCAGACGTGATCGACCCGAGCATCGACGACCTCCTGGAGAAGGTCGACTCCAAGTACTCGCTGGTGATCCTGGCGGCCAAGCGGGCCAGGGAGATCAACTCCTACTACAGCCAGCTCGGAGAGGGGCGAGCGGAGTTCATCCCGCCGCTCACGGAGACGGGGGGCCTGAGGGAGAAGCCCCTGTCCATCGCGCTCAAGGAGGTCAGCGAGGACAAGGTCACCTACGAACGCCCCGAGGCCGGACCACAGGTCAAGTAACGTGCCCGGACCCCTTACGGGCCGTCGCGTCCTGCTGGGGGTCACCGGCGGCATCGCCGCGTTCAAGTCCGCCTATCTGGCCCGGATCCTCCGAGACCGGGGGGCCGAGGTGCAGGTGGTGATGACCCAGGCGGCCACTCGGTTCGTCGGGCCCGACACCTTCGCCGCGCTCACCGGTCGCGAGGTGCACACCGACGTGTTCGAGCACCCCGAGGCTGTGCTGCACGTGCGGCTGGCCAGAGAGGCCGACGCCGCCGTAGTCGCTCCCGCAACGGCGAACGTCCTGGCCAAGCTGGCGTTGGGGCTCGCCGACGACCTCCTGACCTCCACGCTGCTCGAGTTCCGGGGCCCCCTCGTGGTGGCCCCGGCCATGCACTCCGGGATGCACGCTCATCCGGCGACGCAAGCGAACCTCCGGCGGCTGCGGGAACGGCTCGTCGTGGTGGTCGGGCCGACAGAGGGCCCCCTCGCGGCCGGCGACGAGGGGATGGGCCGGATGGCCGAGCCGGAGGACGTGGTCCGGGCCCTGGAGGACGCGCTGGGAGGAGCTTCAGCGGAGCTCGCCGACGGGGGCGACCTGGCCGGGCGGACCGTGCTGGTCACCGCGGGCCCCACCCAGGAGCCGATCGATGCGGTCAGGTACGTCGGGAATCGTTCCAGCGGGAAGATGGGATTCGCCATCGCCGCGGAGGCCGCCCGGCGGGGAGCCCGGGTGGCCCTGGTGACCGGGCCCACACACCTCGGTGACCTGTCGGGGGTTCGCATGGACCGCGTGGAGACCGCCGAGCAGATGCGCGCCGCGGTGCTGGCCCGGGCGGAGGACGCCGACGTCGTGGTCATGGCTGCGGCCGTGGCCGACTTCCGGCCGGTCCAGCCCGTCGAAGGCAAGATCAAGAAGGAGCTGGGCGCCCCGGAGGTTCGCCTGGAGCCCACTCCCGACATCCTCCGCGAGCTCGGAGGGCGCAAGGAGGACCGGGTACTGGTGGGGTTCGCCGCGGAGTCGGACGACCTCGAAGCCGCGGGTCGGAAGAAGCTCGAAGCCAAGAACCTCGATCTGGTGGTGGTGAACCGGGTCGGGGCGCCCGGGACGGGCTTCGGATCGGACACCGACGAGGCCATGATCCTGGCCAGGGATGGCCAGGACGAGCCCCTCCGCACCTGGACCAAGGACGACCTGGCCGCCGCCGTCCTCGACCGGGTCGCGAAGCTCCTGGGGTAGGTCCGTCCCTGCTCAGGGAACCACGCGAAACCGCCGATATACCCATGGTCATCCGAGGTTGCTCTCGGAGGCCCGGCCCTGACGCCCTACCCCGGAGTGGCCGAATGAGCCCAAAGGACCTCTCAGCGGACGTCTCCAGCGCCATCCAGATCCTGTGGCTGGAGGTGAGGGACGCGGTGCTGGCTCGGGTAGACGTGCTGGATCAGGCCGTCGAGTCCCTGCAGGGCGGTTCGCTCGAGATAGCTCTGCGCAGATCGGCGGAGCGGGAGGCCCACAAGCTGGCAGGCCTGGTGGGCACGTTCGGGTTCGCCAGGGGCTCGGAGCTCGCCTCCGAGGTCGAGCACGTCTTTCTGGGGGGGCCGACCGCCATGTCGGTTCCCAAGCTGAGCGAGCTGGTTGCCAAGCTTCGGCACGAGCTGGAGAGGCCGCTGCCGGCGATGGACCAGAGGGTCGGGGCCCAGGCTGAGGACGGCGGAGAGGAGACCGAAGCGGCCTTCTCCCTCCTCATCGTGAGTGACGATCCGGATCTGGCGGAGCGTCTCTCTGTGGAGGCTCGGATCTGGGGGATGCGGCCGACCTGGGCCGCGAGCGCACTGGAGGCCCGAGGGCTGCTGTCGCGAGCGATCGCCGACGTCGTTCTGCTCGACCTGGAGGCTCCGGGCGACGCCAGCGAGCTGCTCGCCGAGCTCACCGGGGGGTCGCGCAGGGTTCCCGTCCTCGTCTTGACCGCGAGCGACCAGTTCGGGGAGCGGCTCCACGCCGCCCGCGTGGGGGCTCGGGGCTACCTTTACAAGTCGCTTCCCGTATCCCAGATGCTCGACGCGGTGATGCAGCTCTGGGCAGGACCGGGGCGAACGGGAGCGGTGGTCCTGGCGGTGGACGACGATCCGGAGATGCTCATGCTCCTGGACAGGATCCTCGAGCCGCACGGGATCAGGACGCTCACCCTGACCGACCCGTGGAGGTTCTGGGCGGTCCTGGAGGAGAACACTCCCGACCTGGCTGTTCTGGACATCGACATGCCCGAGGTTTCCGGGATCGACCTGTGCCGGATGATTCGAAACGACCCTCGGTGGGCCGCGCTTCCGGTCCTGTTCCTGACACGACACGGGGATCGCAAGACGGTCCGGGATGTGTTCGCCGCTGGGGCGGACGACTACGTCGTCAAGCCGGTGGTCGGCCTGGATCTGGTAACCAAGATCGAGAACCGGCTGAAGCGGGCGTGGCTCCACCATGCCCTCGCCGATACCGACGCGCTGACGGGGGCAGTCAGCAAACGAGGGTCAGTCGAGCTGCTGGCCCGACTGATGAGGCTGTCCGGTCGGTTCGGACATCCCCTGTGCCTGGCCGCGATCGACCTGGACCGATTCAAGGAGGTCAACGACCAATACGGCAACGCGGCCGGTGATGCGGTGCTCCGGAGGCTGAGTCATATGCTCCTCCGTCACTTCCGGGGAGAGGACGTGGTGGCACGCTGGGGTGGGGAAGAGTTCCTGGTGGGGATGTACGGCATCACGAAAGAGGTCGCCGTGACCCGGCTGGAGCAATTGGCCAGACGCTTCGCCGGTGAGGAGTTCCGCTCCCCGAAAGGCGAGCCGTTCGGAATCACGTTCAGCGCCGGCGTGGCCGAGTACCCGAAGGACGCCCTCGACCTGCAGGGGCTGCTCCGCGCCGCCGATCAAGCCATGGGTCGGGCCAAATCCCAGGGACGCGACCGAATCCTTCCGGCTGCCTGAGCCGCCGTCAGCCCGTTGGCCGGGTCGGCGGTGGCCCCTATAATCCGGCAAGTATGACCCGCCGCCACCTGTTCACCTCCGAATCGGTCACCGAAGGGCATCCGGACAAGCTCGCGGACCAGATCTCGGATGCGGTCCTCGACGCCATCATGGCCGACGACCCCCTGGGTCGGGTGGCCTGCGAGACCCTCGTCACGACGGGGGTGGTGTTCGTGGCGGGAGAGATCACCACCTCGACCTACGTGGAGATCCCCCGGGTCGTTCGGGAGACCGTCACCTCCATCGGATACACGGACGCGAAGTTCGGTATCGACGGGGACACCTGCGGCGTGGTCACCGCGATCCAGCCTCAGTCAGCCGATATCGATCTCGGCGTGAGCAAGGCGTTCGAGTCCAAGCACGGATCGGCGGACGAGCTCGATCTCATCGGGGCCGGGGACCAGGGCATGATGTTTGGCTATGCCACCAGGGAGTCCGAGGAGCTCATGCCGCTGCCCATCGCCATGGCCCACCGGTTGGCCAAGCGCCTCGCGGACGTCCGCAAGGCGGGCATCCTCTCGTTCCTCCGCCCCGATGGGAAGAGCCAGGTCACGATCGAGTACCACGACGGCCGGCCGGTCCGGGTCCACACCGTGCTGATCTCCGCGCAGCACGCCGCCGACGTCGATGTCGATGGAGCGCTGGGGCCCGAGGTAAAGGAGCACGTCGTCCTTCCCGTCATGTCCGAGATGGGGTTCAACGAGCCCGAACGAGTCATGGTGAACCCGACGGGACGGTTCGAGATCGGTGGCCCCAAGGCCGACACCGGCCTCACCGGAAGGAAGATCATGGTGGATTCCTACGGGGGGATGGCCCCCCACGGCGGGGGATGCTTCTCCGGCAAGGATCCCACCAAGGTCGATCGCTCCGCCGCCTACATGGCCCGATACGTCGCCAAGAACGTCGTGGCCGCTGGACTCGCCGCGCGGGTGCAGATCCAGGTCGCCTACGCCATCGGAACCGCCCAGCCGGTGTCGTTCGTGCTGGATGACTTCGGCACGGGAGAGGTGGACCCCCAGCGTCTCGAGGCGACCGTCCGAGAGGCGTTCGACTTCCGCCCCGCGGCGATCATCGGATACCTGGACCTGCGGCGGCCCATCTACCGCGAGACGGCCTGCTACGGCCACTTCGGCCGGAAGGGGTTCTCCTGGGAGGAGACCGACAGGGCCGACGACCTCCGCCGCGCGTTCGAGTAGCAGCGCCATGAAGCGCACCGGGCCTCTACGCGATCGCCTCGCGCTGCGCGCGTTGCGGCTCGGGGTTGTGGCGTGGCGGCTTGGAGAGCGGCTCGGTATCGACGTCGCCGGAGCTACCGAGGGCCCGAGTTTCACGACCGATAGAGCGCGGGGCGAGACGTTCGAGAAACTGATCGCCGCTGCTCGCGCCGGGGATGGCCTCCTGGATGCGGAGACCTGTCCCTATCCGGTGCACGAGCTGTTGACGCACCTCGTAGTGGAGCACGACATGCTCCTTCACGGCTCGAATGACACTTCCCTCGAAGTGCTCGAACCGCGGCCGGCCCGTGACTACGATACCGAGCTGCTCGCTGTGGTTGCCTGCGAGGATGGGATCTGGCCGATCTTCTACGCGGTGGTCGCGCGCGACCGCGTGGATGGCATCTTCACGGGCTGCACGCATCTTGGCCGGCCGCCGCGCTTCCGCCGCTTCTACATGTTCGCGATCGGCGCCGATCCCGCCACGTCGAGCTCGTGGACACGAGGCGCCGTCTACGCGCTGCCACGGGCCGGCTTTCGCCACGAATGGGGTCAGGAGTGGGCGAACCCGGGACCGGTTCGCCCGCTGCTGCGCGTGTTTGTCGGCCCGGAGGACTTTCCATTGCGTGACATCGTGGTCCATGCCATACCAGACGAGTTCCGCCGCATCATCCCCCACCTGCGCGCCGCTAAGCGGCGGCGCGCCTCGGCTCCATAAGCGTGAGCCGACCGGTGGCGGTGACGGTCGACCTTCCTCGCCTCGAGCTCGACAGGCCGTTCACCTATCGCGCTCCCGATGAGGTGGGCATCGGCCAGCTGGTGTCGGTTCCCTTTCATGGCCGCACCGTGAAGGGTTGGGTCCTGGGCGACACCGACGAGGTTCCGAGCAGAGTCCTTCCCGTTCGGCGGGTGCTATCCGAGGTGGCCCTCTTCGACGAGCGGCTGCTCGACCTGTACCGGTGGATGGCGGAGCGGTATGTGGCGCCCCTGGCCGCTGTGATCGGCCGGGCCCACCCGCCTCGAGTGGCGGGGGAGGAGGAAGGATGGAGTCCGGCCGAGCCGGCCCCGGTGGACGAGGGGAACTGGGGAGGGGTCCTTCGGGGCTACGACGGCGCGGACGGGCTCCTCGCGGCGTGCCGCCACGGAGGGGGGGCGTTCGTTCTCCGCCCGCTACCCGACGACGAGGCCGCGGCCTGCGTCGAGGCCGTGGCCACCTGCCTGGCGGGCGGGCGGGACGCCATCGCGGTCGTCCCGGAGGCCGAGCCGCTCCCGCACACCGCCCGGGCCCTGGCCGAGGCCTTCTCGGACTCCGCTCTCTTGTTCGTGGGCGGCGAACCCCGGGAGCGGTACCGGGCTTGGCTAGACGTGCTCGCGGGGCGGTACCGGGTGGTCATCGGTACCCGACCTACCGTGTTCGCCCCGGTGCGTCGCCTGGGGCTCCTGTGGGTGAACCGCGAGGCGCACCCGGGCCACCGGGAAGAGCGATCCCCCTACCATCACGTCAGGGAGGTTGCCCTGGCCCGGGCCCGGCTCGAGGGCGCGGCCTGTGTCCTCGCTGCTCACAGCCCCAGCGCCGAGGCGGTCGCGGAGGCGGAGGCAGGGCGGGCCACGGTAGTCCGAGCCCCCCGCGAGCGTGAGCGGGAAGCAGCGCCACTGGTCGAGGTGGTCCAGCCGGCCGAGGAGGACCGCTCTCCGCGGCTGGCCCAAGCGGTGAAGGTGGCGCGGGGAGCGTTCCTCCTGGTCTCTCGACGTGGGTACGGCGTTGCCCGGCTGTGCCGGGCCTGTGGGGAGCCCGCCCGGTGCGTTGCCTGCCGGGGGCCCGTGGTCATGCGCCGAGGGGAGCCCCAGTGCGCCGTGTGCGGGGCCGAGGCCGCGTGTCAGAACTGCGGCGGCCGTGTCTTCGGCCTGGAGCGGGGCGGGACCGAGCGCCTCCAGGAATGGGCCGCCCGTTCCACCACCCTCCCGGTGGTCCGGGTCGACGAAGGGGACGAGGCAGTGGCGCCGGGCGAGGGGCAGGTCCTGGTGGGCACGGCCGCAGGGGTCAAGGACTTCGGGCCCCGCCGGGTTGACCTGGTCGGAGTGCTCGACCCCGACCGTGCTCGCCACCGTGCCGGTCTCCACGCAGCCGAGCAAGCCCTGGCTACCTGGATGGAGGCGGCGGTGTGGGCGGGGCCCAGGGCCGGTGGCGGCAGAGTGGTGGTCCAGACCCGTGACTCCGGAGACCCCGCCATCCAGGCCCTGGTGCGATGGGATCCGTGGCACTTTCACCGCGCAGAGCGTCAGCGGAGGGAGGAAGCCGGGTTCTCACCGGGTCACCCGGTGTTCCGAGTGCTCGGTGGGGAGGGTCTCCCCGGCGCCCTCGAGGCGTTCGATCCGGTGTCCCTGCTGGTGTCTCGCCCGGAGGACGAGACGGTATGCTTGGTGGCACTGCGGCCCGAGCAGGTGCCCCCGTTCCGGCGCCGGGTCATCGAACTCATCGACGAAGGCACCATCCGGCGGGTGGAGGCCGAGCCGCAGCTCTAGAGGCCGCAGGGAAGGCAGCGATGTCGACGCTCCCCATCCGCGTTTTCGGCGACCCGGTGCTCCGGGAGCCGGCAAACCCGGTCGAGTTCTTCGACGGGGGTCTTCGGCGCCTGGCCGAGGACATGATCCAGACGATGCGCGAGGCGCCGGGGGTGGGATTGGCGGCTCCGCAGGTGGGGAGGTCGTTGCGCCTCATCGTGTTCGACATCGGGGACGAGGGGGGCGCTCGTGCCCTGGCCAACCCGGTACTCAAGAACGAGTGGGGCGAGCAGCTTGCGGACGAGGGGTGCCTGTCGGTGCCGGGGCTCTATTACCCGGTGAGACGGGCGAAGAAGGTGTGGGCTGAAGGAGTCGACCTCGACGGCCACGAGGTGACCATCGAGGGAGAGGATCTCCTCGCCCGGGTGCTGCAACACGAGGTCGACCACCTCAACGGGATCCTGTTCATCGACCGGCTCGACGGCGAGCACCGCTCCGAGGCCATGGCCAAGCTCCGGGACCAGGCCCTGGGCCTGGCGCCGACAGTCCACGATCCGTCCCGGACCTTCTGAGCCCGATGCTCGTGGCCTTCCTGGGCAACGACCGCTGGTCGGTGCCGTCGCTCGAGGCCCTGGCCGCCTCGGCGCACCAGGTGGTCCTGGTGGCCACGCGGGTCCCCCGCCCGGCGGGCCGGGGGGGCACGCCTCGCCCGACCCCCGTGGCCGAGGCCGCCCGGCGGCTCGCCCTCCCTCTGAGTGAGATCGAGACGGTGAAAGAGGGTCCCGGTTTCGAGGCGCTTGGGGGGGCCGCCCCCGACGTCCTCGTAGTGGTGGCCTACGGTGAGATCCTCCCGCCGCACGTGCTGGACCTGCCGCGCGTGGCTCCGGTGAACGTCCACTTCTCGCTGCTCCCGACGCTCCGCGGCGCGGACCCGGTCCGTCGGGCCATCCTGCAGGGACTGGATGCCACCGGGGTGACGACCATCCATATGGACGATGGGCTGGACACGGGGCGGATCCTCCTCCAGGCAGAGGAGCCCATCCGGGACGAAGATGACGCCGGGACTCTTGGGGACCGGCTGGCGGCGCTCGGCGCGAGGGTGCTCGTGGAAACCCTGGATCGGCTGCCCGGGGGCGATCTGGTGGCCCGACCCCAGGATCACGAGCTGGCCACCCTGGCACCGAAGCTGAAGCCCGAGGAGGAGTGGATCGACTGGTCGGAGGACTCCGCCGCCGTGCGGCGCAGGGTTCGGGCGCTTGCCCCCAACCCCGGGGCCCGCACCCGATTCCGGGGGAGGATCCTCAAGGTGCTCCGGGTGAGCGACGTCGCCGGTTCCGGCGAGCCGGGCACCCTGCTCGATCTGGTCGGCGGCCAGCCCGTGGTGGCCGCTGGATCGGGGGCCGTGGCCCTCGAGCGGGTGATCCCGGAGGGAAGGAAGCCGATGGGCGGGGCCGACTTCGCCCGCGGGTACCGGCCGGAGCCGGGTGAGCGGCTGGGCTGGACCTGAACGCTAGGCCCGGACCCTGCCCGGAGATAGAATCGCGCGACATGGCCCCGGTCAAGCTGGCCGCATCCATTCTATCGGCGGACTTCGCCCACCTCGCGGACCAGGTCAGGCTTGTCGAGAAGCATGCAGACATCGTTCACGTCGACGTTATGGACGCCCACTTCGTGCCGCCGCTCACGATCGGCCCCGTGGTGGTGGCCTCGCTGCGTCCAGTGACCGACCTGCCGCTCCACGCCCACCTGATGATCGAGCGGCCCGAGGCCCTGTTCGACGATTTCGCCAAGGCCGGAACGGACATCGTCACTTTCCACGTCGAGGCCGCGGACGATCCCGCGGCGGTGATTGCGTCTTCGCGTGATCGAGGGATGCGCGCGGGCGTCGCGGTGAATCCTCAGACCGAGGTCGAAGCGGTGTACCCATTCCTCGAGGACCTCGACAACGTGATCGTGATGACCCTGGCGCAGACGGGCTTCGCCGGGCAGCCCTTTCAGGACTCCAGCCTGCGGAAGGTCGAGGCGGTCCGGGGCGAAATCGATCGGCGCGG
>DASYVD010000154.1:0-2483 GCA_036000545.1 Actinomycetota bacterium
GCAGCTACTGGGTTGAGACCGAGACCGCCACGCCCGACTGCTGGAGCATGAGCTCGAAGTCGTGGCGGTTCGAGGCCGTCTCCATGGCGTCCTCGACCGAGACCAGCCCCCGCGTCACCAGCGTGTGCAGCGATTGATCGAAGGTCTGCATCCCGTAGAAGCCGCTCTCCCGCACGACCTCCTCGATCTCGGAGGTTCGCAGGGGATCAAGGATTCGCTCGGCGGTGCGGCCGTTGTTCACCATGACCTCGAGGGCAGGAACGCGGCCGCCCCCGATGCGAGAAACCAGCCGCTGGCAGATGATGCCCCGAAGGGCTCCCGCCAGCGTCACTCGAACCTGCTGCTGCTGGTAGGGAGGGAAGAAATCCACGATCCGGTTCACGGTCTCGGCCGCGTTGATCGTGTGCAGGGTCGAGAGGACCAGGTGCCCGGTCTCGGCGGCCGCCAGGGCAGCCTGGACCGTCTCGGCGTCCCGCATCTCGCCGATGAAGATCACGTCGGGGTCCTGCCGCATGACCGCCCGCATGGCGCCGACGAAGCTGTCGGTGTCCACTCCCACCTCGCGCTGATTGATCGACGCCTTCCGGTCCGGATGAACAACTTCGATGGGGTCTTCGATGGTCACGATGTGGCAAGCCCGCGTGGAGTTGATGTGGTCGACCATCGAGCCGATCGTTGTGGTCTTGCCGGTTCCCGTAGGACCGGTCACCAGGACCAAACCTCGAGGCTCCTCGGCCAGGGTCTGGACCACCGCCGGCAGCCCCAGATCCTCGAACGTGGGACTTCCCACCCGCACCATCCGGAGGACCAGGCTGATCGAACCCCGCTGCCGGAACACGTTGACCCGGAAGCGGCCCACCCCGGCCACCCCGTAGGCGAAGTCGGCCTCGTTGCGATTCTGGAAGTCGTCCCGGCGGTCCGGCGGCATGATGCCGAGGGCGATCTCCTCGGTGTCGCGGCCGTCGAGCGGGGGCTCCTGCTCGACCCGGTGAAGGACGCCGTCCACTCGGATGAGCGGCGGAGACCCCGCCTTCAAGTGGAGGTCCGACCCGTTCCAGTCGGCCACGATGCGCAGCAAAGCGTCTATATCACGCATGTCGATCTTCCTCTCGGCACGCTTGACTAACCCTCTCTGGGCCTCTTTCGACCCCCCGGCGTCCTTCCTTTAGGGGACATCCACTCATGGCCACGGGCCGAGTCAGAATGGCTTCCGGCGCCCCCACGACCTGGGAGAATGGCGGTGAGAGGAACCGGAGGTGGTGAGAAGGCAGATGCCCGATCCTGGCGGCCTCGCCGCTCGGATCTCCCTGGTCCTGGCGGTGCTCGCCGCCGTCGCGGTGCTGTTCCTTCCGCTCGGTCGATCCGCCGCGGTCGGACCCGTGATGCCACGGGACCCCAGTCGTCAGGAGGAGGTCCGCTCCAACAACCTCCTGGAGGAGGAGGGACCAGGGGTCGTGGTCCTGGCGGCCTTCCCGGTCCTCCTGGCGGCGATCCCGGTGGTGGGTGAACGGTTCCGGCCGGGATCGCGGGGGCTGCGCATCCTGGCCGCCGCCTTCCAATGGCTGTTCGTGATCGCGGGGCTGGCGTCGATCGGCTGGTTCTACGCGCCGAGCGCCATTGCCATGAGCGTCGCTGCGGTCGCTCGCAGTCGGACCGCGCCGGGGCTGGGACCTTCCTAGGCCAGCACCCCGTAGACCAGGGCCGCGACGATCCCGTACACGACGTGGCCGGCCACAACCCCGGCGGGCGTGCCGTCGCCCCAGTCCTTTCCGAGGACTCCGGGCGGCTTCAGCCACACGCCGTCCCGGGCGCGAACCACCGGTCCGCCCGCCGCCGCCAGGGCTGGTTCCACACGGGGATGCAGGACGGGCAGGGCCGGCATGATCAGCATCCCCACGACAAAGCCGTGGATCAGGCCCACGATCAGACCGTCGATCCAGGTGGAGGAGTCGAGCATGGCGAAGACGGCCCCGTAGCCGGTGCCGAACACCAGCGTCCCCATCAGCCCGTAGTGGATGAGCAGGCCGACCCTCCGGGCCCGCTCGGGGTCAGAGCTCACCAGCGAGCCCGTCATGAGCTCGAAGGACGGCATCCGGGTGTAGCCCTGGGCCTTGGCGAACCCCATGACCACCGTCATCGCGACGGTCGCCACGAAACCGGCCACGAGCCCGGCGATCGCGTCGAAGTGCATGCCCGTCACCTCCGGATTTTTTTGTGCGGGCGAGAGACCCGGACCGTTCCGTCCGGTTATTCCAGGTTCAGCTAAGACCTACACCTACGATCTTCGGGAGCGCAAATGCCTAGGTCAGACGCTCGCGGAGGAGCCGCTGGACCTCCTGGGGATTGGCGGCCCCCTTGGTCTTCTTCATCACCTGGCCAACCAGGAAGCCGATGACCCCCTCCTTGCCGCCCCGGAACTGCTCCGCGGGGCCGGGGTTCTCCGCGATGACCTCGTCGACAAACGTCTCCAGTTCGGCCGCGTC
>DASYVD010000155.1:0-4677 GCA_036000545.1 Actinomycetota bacterium
GCCGGCCAGGTCACGAAGGTCCTTGAGTAGCGAGTCACGGGGCGGGCGCTGATGCCCGCCGGGCCCCGTGGAAAGGAACCGCGTTGCCCAAGTCGGATAACCGACCGAAGATCACCATGGCCTGCACCGAGTGCAAGCGGCGGAACTACACGACCGTGAAGAACCGGCTCAACGACCGGGACCGGATCGAGCTCCGCAAGTACTGCCGATGGTGTCGGCAGCACACCCTGCACCGTGAGACGCGGTGACGGGCGACGCTCGCCTCAGCGGGCGGGCCCTACTGGGCGCTGGTCCTCCGTCTCCAGCGTGACCTTCCCGTAGCGCACCGCCTGCGCCATGGCCTCGAGTCGCGAGCGGACCTTGAGCTTGGTAAGGACGTTCTGGACGTGGGTCCTCAGCGTGTGCCGGCTGATCCCGAGGATCGCCGCGATCTCGTCCTGAGACAGCCCGTCGGCCATCCGCTGCAAGATCTCGGTCTCGCGGGGAGTCAGCCGCTCGACGCGACTCCGGGCTGCGTCGCCCGCCTCCCTTCGCTGGCGGAACCTCTGGAGAAGGCGACTCATCTCCTCGGGGTCGATGAGGGGGTGGCCCTCGTGGGCGGTCCTCACGGCTCGGGCCACCTCCCTCATGGGGCGGTCTTTCGAGAGGTATCCTGCCGCGCCAGCGTCCAGGGCCCGTCCCACCAGCGCGTCGCTCTCGTGCGCGGTGAGCATGATCACCCTCACCTCGGGCCGGGCAGCCACGATCTCGCGGGTGGCCGCGATGCCGTCCTTGCCCGGCATCTCCACGTCCATCAGCACAACATCCACGGCTCCACCGGTCGCCATGTCCACAGCGGCGTTTCCGTCGGTGGCGATCCCCGACACCTTCAGCCCCTCCTCGAGGTCGATGGCCGTTCGGAGGGCCTCGGCGAACGTCCGGTGGTCGTCGGCGATGAGGACTCGGATGGCGCGCTTACGGGACATGGCCTGTGAATCCTACGCACCGCTGAGGGCCGGTTCCACCATGCCGGGAGCACGCCTCCTGCTCCCGACCGGCGCGTCGCTTGGTGGATGATCTCCTTCCCGGGGTACCCTCTCTGCCGTGCCCCTCAATCGCGACCTGTTGGGAAAAGAATACGAACCCGTTCCCTACGAAGTCGGCCGGGAAAAGATCCGGGAGTTCGCCCGGGCGGTGGGGGAGACCGACCCCATCTACCATGACCCGGAGGCCGCGAGGAAGCGAGGCTTCCCCGAACAGGTAGCGCCCCTGACCTTCCCCACGGTGATCTACATCCGCTCGGGACCTCAGGTAATCATGGACCCCGAACTCGGCCTGGACTACTCGCTGGTGGTCCACGGATCGCAGGAATTCGAGTATCGCCGGCCGATCGTGGCGGGGGACGTGCTGACGGCCCGGCCGCGCATCGCTGAGATCACGGCGAGGGGTCCGCACGAGTTCCTGTTGATCGAGACCCCCATGACCGACGCCGACGGCGACCTGGTGTGCGTGGCCCGGGCCACCCTCATCAGCCGGGGCACGGCGGCGCGCTAGCCTCGATGGCCACCCGAGTCAGCTTCGACGACGTGAAGGTGGGGGAGGAGCTCCCCGAGCGGTCGAACGTGCTCGACCGAGCCCAGTTGGTCCAGTACGCGGGCGCCTCCGGCGACTTCAATCCGATCCACTGGGACGAGGAGTTCGCCCGGCGGGTCGGCCTCCCCGAGGTCATCTCCCACGGGATGTTCACGATGGCCGTGGTGGCCCGGATGGTCGGGGAGTGGGCCGGCGATCCCGGCGCGGTGCAGCGGATCTCTGTCCAGTTCCGCAAGGAGGTCCGGCCGGGGGAGAAGGTCGTGGCCCGGGGCCGGGTCGCCGACAGGGACGAGGAAGCCCGCACGGTGCGGCTGGAGCTGTGGGCTGAGGTCGAGCGCGAGGGCCAGGTTGTCCACCCAATCAAGAACGGCGAGGCCGTCGTCCGCCTGGACTAGCGCGGCCCAGAGGCTGCCGGGTCAAATCGGCGGCCGACGCCCTCGCCGCGTCGTAACCTGACCACAGCTCAGCGGGTCTAATGGAGGACCGCGATGGTGCATCGCGAACTCCTCGATCGGTGCCGGCGAGGCGAGCCGGGCGCGTTCGAGGAACTGGTGGAGCGGACCCAGCGGCAGGTGTACACGCTGGCGTACCGGCTGACGGGAGACCGTCATGAGGCCGAGGACGTGGCTCAGGAGGCCTACCTCCGAGCATTTCGGTCGATGGGCGGCTTCCGTGAGGATGCCAGGTTCGAGACGTGGCTGTACCGCATCGTCACCAACGCGGCCATGACGCACCTGCGGCGGAAGGGACGGTTCGGAGTGCTCATGACCGAAGAGCGTGAACAGCGGGCTCCCGAACCGGAGATTCGGCCGGTGGACGAAGTGATTGAGCGCGACGAGCTGAGGCGGGCCCTGGCGGAGCTGCCGCCGGAGACGCGAGCCATCGTGGTGCTCAAGGACGTGTACGGCCTGTCGGTCCAGGAGATCGCCGAGGAAGCCGGCCTGACAGAAGGTGCGGTGAAGCTCCGCCTGCATCGGGCGCGCAAGCGGCTGAAGGAGATGCTGTACGGAGCGCACCCCGGTCACGAAGAGATCCGGGAGCGCCTTCCCGAGTACGTGGGAGAGTGACGGTGAAGGAACAGGAAGACCTCGAGGTCCATCTGGCCACCTGCCCCGCGTGCGCGGCCGATCTTGCCCGGTATCGGGAGCTGATGTCCGCCATGTCCTCCCTTCGCGACGAGGTCCTGGAGCCGCCGGTGGGATTCTCCGACCGGCTGGCCGTCCGGCTGGCCCGCCGCGACCTCCGCGTGAGGGCGGGTGTGCGGCGACTGGCCCACGACCGCCGTGCCCACGTCGCGGCGGCCTCCGTCGGCGGAGCGCTCCTTGGTGCCGGAGCGATCGGGCTGCTCTGGTGGCGGACCCGCCGACCCGTCGGGGTGGCGTAAAGAGGCCGCCCGGCGGGGTTCCCGCCGGGCGGCGATTCGCTCTCAGAGGGATTCGCTAGGCATTCCAGGGGGCCACGGGCCACCAGCCATAACCAAAGATAGCCGGCACCCGAACCACCCAGTACAGGAACGTGAAGCTGCCGGCGACGATCAACGCCGCGGCGGTAAACCGCTGCACTCGCCCCGGAACCGCTTCCAGCCAGCGCTGGAACCCACCCCGAGTTCCGTAGGCCAACAACAGGAACAGCGCCAGCATGACCAGGATGTTTCCAGCGGCCTGAAGGATGAAGACGAGCCCACCGTAGGCCGCATTCCCCGTCGAGGCGGCGTAGGAGAACATCTTGAAGAACAGCGGGAATGGGCGGCCGATCAGGAAGCCGCCGATGAGGGCTCCCATGATCACCAACTGAGCGCGAGGATGGCGCGCGTAAAGCCGGGCCAGCGGATCGGGCACGATCCTCAGCGCGGCCAGGCCCATGTACAGGAGAATCAGGCCGATCGCTCCGAACACCACCGTGGACTGGAGCAGCCGGATGGGGTACGTACCCACGGCTCCCTCCGAGAGCTGTGGGATACCGGGGCCAACGGCCGCACCGATCGCTCCATAGGTCCCCGCCACCGCGACCATGCCGAGAGCGAGCCAACCGATCGGTCGCGCCACGGCCGCGGCCTTGCTGGCGAAGGAACGCTCTTGCTCCATGAGTGGGGCGATCGCGCTGAAGGCCGCGATGTTGCAAGCGGTGAACGTTCCCGCCAGGCCGGAGACGAAAGCGAACATGGCCCCCATCAATCCGCCGGTGATCGCTGTCTCCTTGGCGTCGAACCCCAACAGGCTGTTCGCGATGTTGTCACCGATCACCGAGTCGACGAGTGTGAACGACCAGGCGTAGGTGACAAGGACTCCCAGGCCCAGGGCCATGGCCAGTGTTCTTCCTCGAGATCGGGGAACGGACGTCTCCAACGGAGCGGGAGGAAGCTTGACGACTGTCTGCATGTCGATCCCCTCCTTTCTCACGGGCGGGGTTCAGGCGATGTGGTCACCGACTTCTCGGGCTCGTGTGTCTGCGGGGGAAGGCGACGGACCGGTGGCCGGTAGCCTCCGTCTCCGAGGCGACTTCGCCTCTTTGATCAGCCATGCCGCTCCGACGGGTGCCGCAGCTACGCTCATGACCAGGAACACGAGCTCCGCGGGTGGTATGTTCCCCATCTCTCGTTCCTCCGTATCGGTCCGACCGTCTGGCGACCGCTGTTTCTGCTAGACGCCAACGCCTGCCGTGGCCAAGTCTTTCCGGGTCTCCCGGGCGCAGGTGCAGCCGACCTCGTGTCGCTCCTTCTTTGACGGGAACACGTGATAGACCATGGCCACTACCATGGGGATGAACACGGCCGCGTTGTAGAACAAGTGCAGCTCGACCCGCATGACGAAGAGCTGGACCACGCTCGTCGGCACTTCCTTCCCCAGCAGGTTGGCGCCGAGGATCACCTGACCGAGGAGCAATGCGTGCTCGATGTGGTGCCAGAACTGAATGCCGAGGGCGACGTTCCACCAGGTCCGGGCCGTCCCGGTGAAGCCCGGTCGGAGAAGCACCAGGGCCACCAGCATGACGATGGCGTAGAAGTAGTGGAGAGCCTCCGAGGACACCAACCACGGGAACGCCAGCCCCAGCACGCCTCGAGAAGCCGGACGCTCCCAGCCGAGGACGAATACCTGGAAAGCCTGC
>DASYVD010000156.1:0-2212 GCA_036000545.1 Actinomycetota bacterium
CATGCCCACCTCGCGCCCGAGCGCTTCGACGCTGAAATCCTCTTCGCCGATGTGCTGTTCAACGGCACTCAGGAGCTTCTTCAGGAATACCTTGTCCACGGAGCTGACCGCCATCTCGCTGGGCCGGAGCACCACCGCCCCGCGGAAGCGCTGGCGCAGCTTCCGGCGGGTCTCGATCAGATTCTTGACCCGGGCCGCGAGCTCCTGGGCGTCGAAGGGCTTGGTGACATAGTCATCCGCCCCGATCTCCAGCCCTTCCAGCTTGTGCTCCGGACCGGCCTTGGCCGTCAACAGGATCACCGGAACGTGGCTCGTCCGCTCGTCGGTCTTGAGGGCTCGGCAGAGCTCGTAACCACTGAGGCGGGGCATCATCACGTCGCTGATCACGAGGTCGGGGATCACCTCACGGGAGAGATCCAGCGCCTCGGCTCCGTCCCGGGCCTCGAGCACCCGGTACGCGGGCTCGAGGAATCGGCGGACGTACGCGCGCAGCTCCTCGTTGTCTTCGACGAGGAGGACAATTGGCTCCTCGTCGCTCGGCGCGGTGCCGCTCGGCGACGCCGCGGGTGACTCCTTCGGGGCGACCTCCTCGACCAGGACACCAGACGCGTCGAGCCCGGCCTCGCTGGTGTCCGATACCGCGACGATCTCTTCGGAGTCGTAGGCATCCCGATCGGTGGGAAATCGGATGGCGAAGGTCGTTCCCCGCCCTTCCTGGCTGCTCACGTCCACCCGCCCGTGGTGCAGCGCGACCAGCTCCTTGACGAGAGCGAGGCCGATGCCGACCCCCTCGTGCTCGCGAGTCGGTGACCCGTCCACCTGGTAGAAGCGATCGAAGACGAAGGGGAGCCGGTCGGCCGGGATACCGATGCCGGTGTCGGACACGCGGATCTCCGCCCAGCCCGTAACCACCCCCAGCGCCACGGCGACACGCCCGCCCTCGGGTGTGAACTTGACGGCGTTGGCGAGCAGGTTCGTGACCACCTTTTCCACCTTATCCTTGTCGAAGTCGATATCGAGCCTGTCCACCGCGGCCTCGAGCCCAAGAGTGATTCCCTTCTGCTCGGCGACGCCGGTGAAGAATGTCGTGATGCTTCGCACAAAGCCCACGATGTCGCCGGGCGTCGCGTGGAGCTGCATCTTTCCGCTCTCCAGGCGCGAAAGGTCGAGGAGCTGGTCGATGAGCTGGAGCAGCCGCCGGGCGTTCCTCCGCACCAGATCGAGGCGCTCCTTGGTCTTCTCTTCCGGGGCCTCCGCGATCATCTGGCCGACCGGTCCGAGGATGAGGCTCAGAGGAGTGCGGAACTCGTGCGAGATGTTGGCGAAGAACCGTGACTTCAGCTCGTCCAGCTCCCGGAGCTTGCCGAGCTCCACTCGCTCCAACTGCCGCTGATGCTTGACCTCCATCCTCCGGAGCTCGTACCGGCGGACGGCGACGAGCAGGCCCAGGAAGAGCAACAGGTAGGACGCGTAGGCCCAAGAGGCGCGGTACCACGGGGGCAACACCCGGAACGCATACGCCACCGGGCTGCTCGGATGGCCATGGACGTTCCTGGCCTGCAGGTGAAAGCGGTAGCGGCCCTCGGCTAGGTTGGTGTAGTCCTTCCGGGTCTCCGTGCTCCACGCGGACCAGCCCTTCTCGAATCCTTCGAGATAGGTCTGGAATTCGTTCCTCGTCTCGTCGTCGAAGCTGGCCGCGGCGTATTCGAACCGAACGGAGTTGCTCGAGTAGCGAAGCTCGGGCCCGGGCGCTTCCGGGGCCAGCGGCGCCCCGCCATACAGCAGAGAACCACCGCTCGCCACGACGCTGCGGATCAGGGAGGGAAAGGCGACGGGAGGCCGGGGCGGCGCGGACGCGTCGAGGCACAAGACATAGTGAGGTGTTGCGAACCAGATGGCACCGGTGCCGGGCTCAGGGTAGACCGACCAGTAGGGGACGGCCGGAAAGCGGGCGGTTCGGCTCGGGTCGTGGACGTAGCTCCCATCCGGCTGCCGCGAGAGGAAATCGACATGACCAGGCTTCTCCGAGGTCACCCAGATGTTTCGTCGCTCATCCTGCGCCACGCAGGAAATGCCCCGACGCCCGGCCGCGACGACGCTGGCAAAGGTCGGATCGGGCACGAACCGCTCGGTCGCAGCATCGAACCGAAAGATGCCTTCATCCATTGCGAATACGGGACGGCCGTCGACCTCGTGAACGGTGATCTGGCCG
>DASYVD010000157.1:0-2278 GCA_036000545.1 Actinomycetota bacterium
GCCCCCCCGACGTCATCCGATCGCCCAGCTCCCGTCGCTCCGACGCTTCATCCCGCCTGGCCGCCGGCGGCCTCGTTCACCACGCGGTGGCCCATCAAGCACGTCGTGTTCCTGATCAAGGAGAACCGCACGTTCGACAACCTCTTCGGGACGTTCCCCGGCACCAATGGGGCCGCAAGCGCCGACGATGGTGGCACGATCCGACCGCTCACCCGCGGGACCGACGGACGGCTACCGGGTGACCTTCCGCACTGTTACGTGTGCGCGCTGCAAGCGTGGAACTCTGGCCGGATGGATGGGTTCGACCAGGGCGGCCTGACCACGAGATGGGCGTTCACGCGACTGGTCCGGGCCCAGCTCCCGAACTACTGGCATTGGGCGAAGCAGTTCGTCCTGGCCGACAATTTCTTCGCCTCGGCTCAAGGTCCCTCGTTCCCGAATCATCTGTACTCGATCGCCGCGCAGTCCGGCGGCGCCGTCGACAACCCCAGGCGAACGGGGTTCTTCTCCAATACCTTCGGGTGCGACGCGCCTTCACAGCAGAAGGTCGAGGTATATGACTCAGAGGGCCACGTTCGATTCATCCGCCCGTGCTTCGACTTCAAGACCGAGGGGGACCTCCTCGACGCCGCCCACATCCCGTGGGCGTACTACGCGGCCACCGAGTTGCAGCGTGGGTACATCTGGTCTGCCTACTCGGCGATCCGACGGTACCGGGAGCACCCCCGGCGATGGGAGCGGCACGTCTTCTCGGTGGACCAGGTGATCCGGGACATCAAGCAGGACGAGCTGCCACCGGTCACGTGGATCACGCCTCGCTTCGAGCTCTCGGAGCACCCCGAGTACAACTTCTGCCATGGGGAGAACTGGAGCACGAAGGTGATCAACGCGATCATGCGTTCGGACATATGGGAGGACACGGCGATCTTCCTGACGTGGGATGACTACGGCGGGTTCTACGATCATGTCCCTCCGCCGCAGGTGGATCGGTTCGGGTTCGGGTTCCGGGTTCCGCTCCTGGTCGTCTCGCCCTACGCGAAGAGGGGTCACATCGATCACCGGCTCGGCGAGTTCTCGAGCGTGCTTCGATTCATCGAGGACAACTGGGGCCTGTCGCGGCTGACCCATCGGGATCGCCGGGCTCGCAACCTCACCTACGACTTCGATTTCGACCGTGAACCGAGGGCTCCCGACCCGCTTCCCCTCCGCACGGACTGCCGAGGCCCGATCTGGGCCGAGGCGTCGTGACTGGAGCGGTCGAGGCACTGGTACGCTCCCGCATCATGGCCGAGCGACCGGATCCGCCGCACGCCGAATCGTCCCGCGTGGCCTTGGAGCGCGAGCTCTACTGGGCTGAGGAAACCACCTCCCGTGCCACGATGGACGCGCAGGAGCTCCGGGTCGTCCTCCAGGACCTCGTTGCCGAGATGCGGGCCGACGAGCGATCCCCCATCCCTCGGAACGAGCCGCAGATCGGCTCGCCATCCCGATGGCGGCGGCGGTTGAAGGCCGCCATCTTCTACTTCCTGCGACCGATGCGGCGCCGGTACGACCGGCTGCTCGGCGACGTCGGCGAATTGGTCGCGATCCTGGCCGGCCGGGTGGCGGTCCTGGAGGCTGAGGTAGCCCGGCTGCGTGCTCAGCGGGAAGTACCGGGGGCGGAGGAGGACAACGGCCGGGGGCGCGCCTGATGCGGATCACCGCGTGCCGCGCGCAGACCCCGTTCGTGGGTACCCCAGGAGCGCAGAGCCGCGCGTAGACCGCCGGTATGCTAGGAGGGCTCGGGGGAGCGGATGAACGTCGATGACGTCAAGTCTGGGATAGGCGCAATCACCTGGTACCACACGATCGATCTAGGGCACGGGCTCGTGACCCCGGGGATCGACGACACGCCCAGACGGGTGGCGCAGTTGGAGCTCCCGAGCAACCTCAGCGGGAAGACCGTTCTCGACATCGGCGCGTGGGACGGTGCTCTCTCCTTCGAGTGCGAACGTCGTGGCGCGGCCAGGGTTCTGGCGACGGACTCATTCTGTTGGAGCGGTGAAGGGTGGGGGACGAAGGATGGGTTCGAGTTCGCCCGGAAGGTGCTCCATTCGAAAGTCGAGGACCTGGACATCGATGTGCTCGAACTATCGCCGGAAGTAATCGGTACGTTCGACGTAGTGCTCTTCGTGGGAGTGCTCTACCACATGCGCCACCCGCTGCTTGCGCTGGAGCGCGTAGCAAGTGTGACCGAGCAACTATTGATCCTGGACACGCACGTGGCCGCCCTCGACTT
>DASYVD010000158.1:0-5989 GCA_036000545.1 Actinomycetota bacterium
GTCAGCAGGAGCTTGTCGAAGTAGCCGGTCTCGATGTCGACCACCATGTTCAGCCCGGCGCTGCCGCTGGTGACGGCGAACATGATCGCCACGGGGAGCTGAAAGGCTTCCCAGTTCGGTTGCCCGAAGGCATTCGCGAACTCCTTCAGCGAGCCCACCATCACGAAGAAGAAGAAGATGGGGACGAACAGGTTGGGGATGAACATGGCCGGGGTCCTGATGACCGTCCGGATCTCCCGTAACCCCAGGAGCAGGGTTGACCGCAACGCTTCCCGGAACGGGTGCCCCACTCGAGCGGCGGGGGCGGTCACTGTCACGGTGGTCACTGTTTCCCTCCGCCGTCGCCCTCCGACGATCCCTCGGGGATGTGCGCCCCCTCCAGCCGCGAGCCCGTGGCCCGGAGGAATACCTCGTCGAGGCTCGGCGACGAGAGCGTCACCGATCCGGCGTGGATCCCCGCCGCGTCCAGGATCCGCACCACCCGGGCCACCGTCCCCGATCCATCCGAGGCGAACAGGGTGAGCTCGGACCCTTCCACGCCGATCTCCCGCAGCCCTTCAAGGGTCTTGAGTGCCCGGTGTGCCTCGCCGACGCGCTCCGCGGGGACATCGACGGTCACCACGTCCGCGGCGATCGAAGCCTTCAGGTCCTCCGGCTTTCCTTCAGCCACGATGCGGCCGTGGTCGATGATGGCCAGGCGGCCGGCCAGTTGGTCTGCCTCCTCCAGATATTGCGTGGTGAGGAAGACGGTCATTCCTGCGTGACGGCTCAGCCGGCGCACCTCGTCCCAGATGGCCCGCCGGCTGGCCGGGTCGAGGCCCCCCGTGGGTTCGTCAAGGAACAACAGCCGGGGGCCGTGGACCAGGGCGCACGCCAGATCGAGGCGGCGCTTCATCCCGCCCGAATAGGTCTTCACCCGCCTGTTCGCGGCCTCGGTCAGGCCCACGAGCTCGAGGAGCTCGCTCGCCCGCCGGGCGGGCTCCTTCCCTCGCAGCCCGTACAGTCGGGCCTGGAGCACGAGCAGCTCCCTCCCAGTGGCCATCTGGTCGAGGCCGGCCTCCTGGAGGGCCGCACCGATCACGAACCGGATCTCCTGGCTCTGGTGGGCAACGTCCAGGCCGAGCACCTTGGCCCGTCCGGAGCTCGGACGGAGCAGGCAGGTGAGCATGCGGATCGTGGTGGTCTTCCCGGCGCCGTTGGGGCCCAGGAAGCCGAAGATCTCTCCCCGGCGCACCGCCAGGTCGATCCCCGCCACGGCCTCCACACCACCCGGGAAGACCTTCCGCAGCTGCTCCGCTTCGATGGCGAGAGCGTGGTCCTCTGTCATGGGAGAAGAATCTACCAACCCTTACCAGACTCCGTCACGCCTGCGCTTCAGGCGGCGGTGGCCGGATTCAGCTGTTCGGCGGGTCTTCGTCTCGCACCCACTTCCGACAGGACCATCGCCGAGACCGTGAACGCCGCGCCCAGCCACTGGTGCGGGAGGAGCCGCTCCCCCAGCCAGACCGCCGCGAAGAGCGCCGCGAACACGGACTCCCCCGCGAGGATGATGGCCGCTCGAACCGGGGTGAGCCGGCGCTGAGCGAATACCTGGAGGGTGAAGGCCACGCCCGAGCCGAGGATCCCCGTGAGGAAGAGCATCGTCCACACAGATGCGGCGTGCTGCGGCTGGAGGCCCGTTCCCACCACGAAGGAGCCCACGAGGTGGAACCCGGAGGCCACAGCCATCTGGTTGAGAGCGAGTCCCGTGCTCGAGAACCGACCGGTGAACCGACCGACGGCGACCACGTGGCCCGCCCAGGCGACGGCCGAGGCGAGCACGAGGAGGTCGCCGAACCGGGGCTGGGGAGCGTCCAGGCTCTCCACCGACAAGAAGGCCAGACCGACCACGGAGATAGCCACGGCCGCCCATGCCGCGGGTCCGGTCGGTTGCCGAAGGACCACCAGCGCCAAGACGGGAGTGAACACGACGTAAAGGCCGGTGATGAATCCCGCGTTGGTGGCCGACGTTCGAGCGAGCCCCGCGGTCTGGAGCGCGTACCCGAGGAATAGCAGGGCCCCCAGCACCAGCCCGGGGGGGATGGCCCGGCGGATGTCCGGCCACCGCGCACCGGCCCGGGCGAACATCGGCAGCGAGACCACGAGGATGAGGAATCCGAGCGTGCGGCTCCAGGCCATGAACGCCGGGACGGACAGTCGCTCCAACGCCACCTTGCCGGCGGGGAACGTGAGCCCCCAGATCAGCGGGGTCAGGAACAGCAGCAGCCCCAGGTCTGGGGTGCGCCGGGCTCTCATACCGGCCGTGGCCCGAGCTCTTTCCTCCATCGGGGGCGAGCGTACCAGCGAGGGACGGTTCGGCTGAGTGGACGCGCGCCCCAATTGGACGGGAGTGTGGACGACGGCATACGCTGCCGGTCGTCGGGACGTTGGATCACAAGGGGGTAGTCATGAGACGAGTGTGGTTGTTCTCGGTTGTCGCCGTCTGTCTTGCGGTCGCGGTGCTTCCCTCTGCGGCGGCGGCCAACCAGCCGGCGGTTGTGGAGACGGTCCCGGTTGCCGGGGAGCAGTTCGTGTGCGAGGACGCGACCTACACCCTCGTTTCGGGCGAAGTTCGCTTCATCCTCCACGAAGGAGAGTCGACCTCCGGAAACCAGAACTTCACCATCACCATCGCTCCGGCGAGAGTTGAGGCCGTTAGCAGCACGACGGGAGAGACGGTCTCGATCGTGGGGGCGTTCTGGGCCGGCTTTACGGCGAACGCGAAGACCGGGGGGTTTCAAGGCACGACCACGGACCACTTCCAGGTGATCTCGGAGGGCGAGGGCACGATCGGGGATGTACAGGTGACGAGCCACATCACCTTCCGGCCGCCGGACAAGTTCACCATCAAGGAGTTCGATTTCGGTACCTGCTCGTCGCCCGAGTGATCAGCCCTCATTCCCTCGGGGGTAGCATGGGCTTCTCGTTCGTCTGAGGAGGAGTCCATGTTGCCCTGGTCCGTCGATCTCAAGGGCCGGTTCGAGGAGCATACGTTCGAGAGCGAGGCCCTGAAGGGAAACGCCCTCGGTGACCCACACAGCCGCCCGCTGTGGGTGTATGTGCCGCCGGGCTACGACGGCGAGCCCGATCGCCGCTACCCGAGCATCTACGTGATCATGGGCCTGACCGGCCAGCTCGACATGTGGAGGAACCGCTCACCATTCCGCAAGAACTTCCCGGAGCTCGCCGACGAGCTGTTCGCGTCGGGAGACAACCCGCCGGCCATCCTGGTGTGGGTGGACTGCTGGACGTCCCTGGGGGGCAGCCAGTACCTGGATTCGCCGGGGACCGGCAAGTACCACACCTATCTGTGCGAGGAGATCGTCCCGTGGGTGGAAGAGCGGTATCGAACGATGGCCGACCGCGATCATCGTGGCATCACCGGGAAGTCGAGCGGAGGGTACGGCGCCATGGTCACGGCGATGCTCCGGCCCGACCTGTTCGGCGGACTCGCCACCCACGCCGGGGATGCGCTGTTCGAGGTGTGCTACCAGCCGGAGTTCCGAAAGTCGGTACGCGTCCTCCGCGACGAGTACGAGGGTTCGTTCGACAAGTTCTGGGAGGACTTCCGGTCGCGTCCGGCGTTCGCCAAGGAGAGCGACGGGCACCTCCTCAACGACTGGTGCATGGCGGCCTGCTACTCGGCCGACGAGGACGGGACGGTTCGGCTCCCATACGACACCGCCACCGGGGAGCTCATCCCGGAGGTGTGGGACCGGTGGCTGGCGTGGGATCCGGTCCGGATGGTTCCCAAGTACGCCGACGCCTTGCGGTCCATGCGGGCCATCTACATCGACGCCGGGAAGAAGGACGAGTGGTTCCTCGACCTGGGCGCGGAGGCGTTCCGCCGAGCGCTGGCCGGCGTCGGTGTCAACGACGTCTTCTTCGAGCTGTTCGACGCCACCCACATGCAGATCGAGTACCGGTACCCGATCGCCGTGAAGTACCTGGCGGAGCGGCTCAGGTAGTGGAAGGAGTCGTGATGGAGCTTCGCGACATCACCATGGACGACCTGCCCATGTACGAGCGCTCGCTGACCGACCCGAACATGATGGCCGAGCTGGGTGGACCACTCCCCAAGGAAGGGCTCTCGAAGAAGCTTCGGGGGATCGTCGACGACATGGAGGCGGGAACGGTCTGGTTCTCCGTGATCGTCCCGGACGGCCAGGCCGGAGCCGGGGCGGGGACCGTCTGCATCTGGGACCACGAGTGGAATGGCGAGCGCATCAGCGAGATCGGGTGGATGGTGCTTCCCGAGTTCCAGGGCCGGGGGCTGGCGACCGAGGCGGTGCGGTCGATCCTCCGCCGGGCTCGGTCGGAGGGTCGTTGGGACGTGATCCACGCCTTCCCCGCCGTCACCAACGCCCCCTCCAACGCGATCTGCCGGAAGACCGGATTCTCGAAGATGGAAGAGGTCGACATCGAGGACTGGGGAGGGCAGTTGCGATGCATCCACTGGCGCATCGACCTTCGTTCCGCCGATCTCTAGTCAGCGCGCGTAGACGTCGCGCCCGCGAGATACCGTCAGTATCGGGCGGAGGTCCCGCGGGTCGGGAACGTCAAGCGGGTCCGCCTCGTAGACAGCGAAGTCGGCGGCGGCACCCGGCTCCAGTCGTCCCTTCTTCAACTGGTGGCCGAGGCGAGCGCTGCCGATGGTGAAGATGCGCACGGCTTGCTCGCGGGACAACCGCTGAGCGGCGTTGTGGTGGTTCTCCAGGGCCCAGACGCCGACCATGGGGTCGAGCGGAGTGACCGGGGTATCAGAGCCCCCGCCCACCTCGATCCCTCGCTCGATCAGGGTGCGGAAGGGGTTCATCCGGCGAGCCCGCTCGGGACCGAGGCGGCGCTGGTACATGCCCCCCTCGCCGCCCCATGTGGAATCGAAGGCCGGCTGGATCGAGATCGCGAGCCCCAGGGCCGCGGCCCGCTCGACGTGATCCGTGGAGGCCATCTCGAAGTGCTCCAGGCGGTGGCGGCGGGCCCGAAAGTGGCGGCGGCCCCGAGTGTCCAGGGCCCGGTAAACGCGCTCCCACACCCCCACGGCCTGCTCGATGGCGGCGTCTCCGATGGCGTGGAGCCCCACCTGGAGGCCTGCCAGGTGGGCGTTGTGGAGGAACTCGGCCAGCTCGTCGTCCCCGTAGGACAGGGATCCGTTCCCCTCGGCGTCGTGGTAGGGACCCGTCACCGCTGCCGTGCGGGCCCCGATCGACCCGTCGAGGAAGAGGTCTCCGCCGATGCAGTGCAAACCGAAATCCATCACGTAGGGGATGTCGCGGTCGGCGACGTAGATCGCGAGGTCCACGGGGAGGTCGGTGCGGTGGCCGACCAGTACCTCCAGGTCTCGTCTTCCCCGCTTGTCGGGGATGGACATCTCGTGCAGGGAAGTCACGCCCCTGGAGACGGCGAGGGTGGCCGCGCGTAGCTGGTAGTCCTGGACCTCCGGGGGCGGGAGCGACTCGAAGTACCACCGTTGGATATCGGAGTTGGCCCGGCCCCGAAGAACCCCTGTGGGCCTTCCTTGGGCGTCGCGCTCCACGCCCTCCACCGAGGCCAGGGCAGACGCCTCCAGCCCCGCGATGTTCGCCAGGCTCAGGTAGCCATCCGTCCGCACCAGGATCAGCGGATCCGGCGACAGCCCATCCAGATCGGCCAGGGAAGGGAACGCCGGATCGGGCCACCGCGACTCGTCGAACCCCACGCCCAAGACGCGCCCGGGCCGGGTGGCCAGGTATTCGCGGGTCGCGGCGATCATCCCCTCGCGGCTCTCCGCGACCGACAGGTCCAGTCCCCGGAGGCTGAGCCCCGTCCCGGTGAGGTGGACGTGGGAATCGATGAACCCGGGCAGGATCGTGGTGCCCGGCAGCTCCACCAGCCGATCGGCCTCCGGCGGGTCCCCTGCACCTACCCGCTCGACGTGGCGGCCGTCGACAAGCACCCACTCCCCTCCCCC
>DASYVD010000159.1:0-25971 GCA_036000545.1 Actinomycetota bacterium
GGCCGGTTCCCCGAGCTGTTCTGCGGGTTCTCGGCAGATCAGGTTCCGGTGCCGGTGCAGTACCCGGTGGCGTGCCGCCCTCAGGCGTGGGCGTCGGGGACGCCTCTGCTCATGGTCCGGTCCTACGGCGGCCTGTCCGCAGACGCGCCGAACGCGAGGCTGTACATCAACCGGCCGCGTTTGCCGCAATGGGTGGACCGGGTGGAGATCCTGGGGATGCGTGTGGGGCGAGCCCGACTCGACCTAGTGTTCACTCAGACCGACGGCGTGACGGCCGCGCACGTCCCCCGCAAGGAAGGCGACCTCGAGATCCTGATCAGACAGTAAGGTTGGTGGTCTCGCAGAGCCGGTAGCCCAGGATGAACACCGCGACGTCCGGGTCGCGGGCGGGAAGCATCCGGCCGTCGCGGTCCAGGGCCACCAGGAAAACCCCCTCGGGCGTCCATCCGTCCGCGCGGAGGCCGCGCATCGCAGTGCGGAGCACTCGCACCGCCTGCCACGGGCCGGCCTCGTCCACGGCCGCAAGGACCAGGCCGTCGGCCTGTTCGATGCTCTCGAGGGTGCGGGCAAACGTCATGGAGATCCTGTTGGTCGTCTCTTCCACCGCCGTGGGTCCCTCCGGGGTGAGGCCCCGGCTGTCCTGTGGCTCTATTGGATGTTTCGCCGTGGTTGTCCGGAACTCCTTGTCGGTCAGACGCCCTACCCGCTGGTAGGAAGCGGCTTCCGGTTCACTCCATTCGCACCGCGGGTCCGGCGTACCATGGGGGGCCGTGCCTGGGATCGACCTCCACGCCCACACCATCTACTCCGACGGCACGTTCACCCCCGCGGAAGCCGTCGCCCTGGCCGCCGAGCGCGGGCTGTCCGTGCTGTCGATCAGCGACCACGACAGCACGGAAGGCGTTGCCGAGGCCAAGGGGGCGGCCGCTCGAGCCGGGGTGGAGATCGTCCCCGGCGTCGAGCTCTCCACCGTGCACGAAGGTGGTCCGGTGCATCTCCTGTGCTACTGGCCGGACCTCGGTGACGAAGAGCTGCAGGGCGAGTTGCGCAGGCTCCGGGAGGACCGGTGGACCCGCGGCCAGCGCATGGTGGAGAAGCTCCAAGGCTTCGGGTACCCGATCACGTTCGAGCGCGTCAGAGAGATCGCCCGGGGCAAGAACATCGGCCGCCCACATATCGCCGAGGCCCTCGTCGAAGCGGGGGTGGTGCCAGAGCTGAAGGACGCCTTCAGCGACGAGCTCATCGGGACCGGCGGACGCGCGTACGTCGAGAAGCACGCCCTCGCATCGCTCGATGCGCTCGCGTTAGTGAAGCGGGCCCATCGGATCGCCGTGCTGGCACACCCAGGCCTTCGGTGGCGCGGCGAGCAGCCCGTGCCCGATGAGCTCATCGAGCGGATGGCCGAGGCGGGCCTCGACGGCCTCGAGGTCGACCATCCCGACCACGACGCCACCGCAAGGGTTCGCTACCGGGAGATGGCCCGCCGGCTCGGGCTCGTCGCCACCGGCTCCTCCGACTGTCACGGCACTCGGTACGATCCGGTGCGCATGGGATCGGAGACGACTGACCCCGAGGAGTTCGCTCGGCTGAAGTCCCGCAGGGGACTCTGAGGGGAGGGGGTCCAGGGGACAGCAGCCCCGCGAAGCGGATTCAGGCTGCTGCGTTCCCCCTGGCCGAAGGACGCTGCCGCAGGCAGCGGACTGAGGAGAGTGAGAGGAGGAACAGCGTGGCACGCGCCACCGAGAGCCGACGAGCACGGCGTGCGACCTCGCCGGACGTGCTGGAGTCCCGCGATCCCGCCACCGGCCAGCTCCTCGGGACGGTTCCGGTGACCCCGCCCGAACAGGTCGAGACCATCGCCGAAGAGGTTGCCCGGGTCCAACGGGGTTGGGCCCTCGTCCCGCTGATCGAGCGGTGCCGGATCATCGGGCGGGCCGTCGAGGTGTTGCTGCGGCGCTTCGACGAGCTCGCGCTTGCGGTGACCCGGGAGAACGGCAAGACAATCATGGAGTCCACGGCGGCCGACGTCGGAGCGCTCGTCATCGCGGTGGACTGGATCGCCAGGTTCGGGCACCGGTACCTATCCCCGGAGCGGGTGCGCGATCCCCAGCTGTTCCTCAAGCACAAGCGGCACTGGGTCCTGTACTCGCCGCTCGGCGTGGTGGGGATCATCGCTCCCTGGAACTACCCGTTGCTCCTGCCGGGAGGGGAAGTGGCCGAGGCCCTGGTCGCGGGCAACGGAGTCCTCCTCAAACCGTCAGAGCACAGCCCCCTGTGCGGCGACCTGCTCGCGGAGGTCTTCTTCGAGGCGGGTGTGCCGGAAGGGCTCCTGCGGGTGATCCACGGAGTCGGCCCGACCGGGGCGGCGCTGTGCGAGGCGCCGACGGTTCGGAAGATCTTCTTCACCGGAAGCGTGGCCACCGGGAGGAAGGTGATGGAGGCTGCCGCGCAGCACGGAAAGCCGGTGGTGCTCGAGCTGGGCGGGAACGACCCGGCCATCGTGTGTGCGGACGCCGACCTCGACCGCGCGGTGACCGGGACGTTATGGGCGGCGATGTCTTCGGCCGGCCACACGTGTGCGGCGGTCGAGCGAGTTTACGTGGACCGGGCCATCCACGACGAGTACGTGGGTCGTGTGGTGGAGGCGGCCCGGGCGCTTCGCCCCGGTGACCCGACGGACCCCGAGACCCAGATCGGCCCGGTCCTCAACGAGGACCAGTACGCGAAGGCGCTAGCCCACGTCGATGACGCGGTGGCCCGCGGAGCGACGCTCCAGTGCGGTGGACCGACGGACGTTCCCGGGCTGGACGGACGGTTCATCGCCCCCGCTGTCCTGACCGGGGTCGACCACTCGATGACGATCCTGCGGGAGGAGACTTTCGGGCCGGTCCTCCCGGTGATGCCCTTTGACAGCGAGGACGAGGCCGTCGGCCTCGCCAACGACACCCGGTACGGACTCGGGGCCAGCGTGTGGACGCGGGACGCTCGGCGAGGCCGAAGCATCGCCGAGCGGCTCGATGCGGGGATGGTGTGGATCAACGACCACGCGTACTCGCGGGCTGCTGCCCAGACGCCGTGGGGCGGGATCAAGGACTCCGGGACGGGAATAACTCACTCGAAGTTCGGGCTCTACGAAATGGTCGACAAGCGGCTGGTGGCAGCGGACTCGGGTCGAATGCCGGTGGGATGGTGGTATCCGTACGACGAGGTTCGCCGCCGGGGGTTCGCCGCCGTCATCGAAGCCCTGTACGCGCCGGGGCTGGCCGGCAAGGCGCGCGCACTGGCCTCGCACCGCCAGGAGTTGCTGGAGTATTTGAGGCTGCTGGCAGGCCGCCGCTAGCCGGTAGCTCAGGCTCGCTTCTTCGACCGGACCCGCCGGAGCGGGATCGGGTGCGGGGCCGGCTCGGCGTTCGGCTCCTCGCGGCGCGGGGTCTCCGAGACAGGCTTTTTCCGAGGTCCGCCGGGGGGCTCCCACCGGGTCACCCGGTCCCTGCCCGCCTTCTTCGACTCGTAGAGCGCGATGTCGGCCGATCGGATGAGCGCGGCGCCGTCGGACGCGTGGGCCGGGAACGTAGCCACGCCTGCGCTCGCGGTGACGGCGGCGTGGGACTTGACCTTTGAGACGGCCTTGCGTAGACGTTCGGCGGCCGCCAGCGAGTCCTCCCAAGAACAGGAGGGAAGGATAATCGCGAACTCCTCCCCGCCGTATCGGGCGACGACGTCGAAGTCACGAGCGGCGCGGGTGAGAGCCTGGGCCACGTCCTTCAAGAGCTCGTCGCCCGCCTGATGCCCGTGGGCGTCGTTGAACGCCTTGAAGTGGTCGATGTCCACCATCACCAGGCTGACCTGATCCCCACGGCGCCGGGCCCGCGATAGCTCTTTCTGGAGAGCCTTGTCGAATGTCCGGCGGTTGGCGAGGCTCGTCAGGGGATCCGTCTCCGCCATCTGCCGGACCTCTTGGAGGAGGCGCGCGTTGCGCAGGGCCAGGGCGGCATGGGACGCGAGCTGGGCGAGCACCGTCACCACCCGGAGCTCGATGGTGGAGCGGATGCGACTGGAGTTCTGGACCGCCAGGACTCCTAGCGGGTGTCCCTCGGCGATCAGGGGCACCACCACCACGTTCTTCGATCGCGGGAGGAGCGTCGCGAGCTGCGGGTCGGAAGTGGGACTCAGCTCTTTGACCAGCACGACCTCCCGCGTGTCCCATGCTCTCTTGACCACGGCGTCGATGCCGACGCCGTCATCGATGGGCCCGTCCCTATCGAGGCGAACGAGTTGCGACCGGGAACCCCCCCGCACCCCCAGCACGATGCCCGGCTCCAGCCCGAAGGCCTCCCTCACGGTCTTGAGGACGATCCGGGCAATCTCGCCCCGGTCGGTGGTCTCGTCGAGCTCGGCGGCCATCGCCGCCAGCGCCTCCATGTCCGCCCGCCGCCGCCGGAGCTCGCGCTCGTTCAGTGAGGAGAAAAAGGCGGTCCCCAGTGCCACGAGCCAGAAGACCATCACGTTGAAAACGGAGGCTTCGCGGATCCGGGAGGCGCCGTCGGTCAGCGCCGCCGACGTCGCTTCGGTCGGCTCCAGGAAACCGGCGCCCTGCGCGTAGAAGACCACGAAGAAGAGGAGGGAGTGCCACAGCGCCACCTTCAGTCCAGTTCGGTACGAAGCCAGGAGGGTCACTGCCATGAGATGGAGATAGATGAGGAACCGGAATGGGCTCTCGGTCCCTCCGGTCAGGTACGTGAGCCACGCCAGGAAGAGGCCGTCGATCAGGAGAGACGCCCCGATCAGCATGAGGCCTCTCCCCTTGCCCGCCCGCCGGATCTTCTCAAGGGCGAGGGACGCGAACAGGAACGGGATGGTGGCCCGGGCCACCTCGCCCATGGAGATTCCGACCACCCTGGGGGCGAACGCCCCGGCTGCCAGAGCGACCAGGCACAGTGCCCCGCGCAGCATCTGCATGTAACCCGTGCGGTCGGCAAGGGGGACGAGGCCGCTGGGCTGAGATGGGGATCCCATCGACGGCCGCTTGGGGAGCCGGCCGGTCATTCGAAGCTCAGGATCTCGTTCTGGCTGAGGGGAGCGACCGCGAGCTTCGGATCCCGCCGGTCCATCAACCCCTGCAGGAGGAGGAACAGCACCACCAGGAGGGCCAGCACGATGGGGAAGGCCATGTCCCTGGTGGCCTCGATGAAGGCATGGACGGGGGCCCTGAACTCCCTGCCTGCCATGTCGGAGGCGAACTCTCGGCGGTCGCGGAAATTGAACCGGCCGGTCCCGCCAAGGGAACTTCCACCGGAAAGAGCCGGTCCGGGGACCGACCCACCCGCTTCGGGGCCTCGGAATGTAGCGGTATGGGACCACGGGTAGCTCCCGCCTACCGACGATGTGCTGCTTTCATTGCCTCGGCCGGCCGTCGTTGACTCCTGGTTGCCGCCCTTGACCGGAGATGATGACTCAGTGGGAGCCAGATCCTTCTTGGCCTGGCCAGGAGGGGTGCCGCCGTGTCCGGGAGACTTCGCCCCTTTCCCCGGCGGCAGCCTCGTGTGCCCGGCTCCCTTCGACTTCTCCGCCTTGGCGGTGGCCGACTTCGTGCTCTTCTTCGCCGGAGCCGCCACGGCTGTCTGGGCAAGGACGACCGTCGCAGCCAGGGCAAATGCGATGGCCGCCAGGGCGACCGGAGAGCGTCGGACCCTCATCATCGGAGCCTCACGATTCGGATATCGGTTGTCGGGCGCTCAAGATTTACTGTCCGCCGGAAGGCCCCGCCCGGCCGTAGGTCGAGGGACCGAGCAAGGGTAGGCGAAACGGCCTACACCATTGAGGTGAGGGCGAGCCAGACCGCGTACAGGATCAAGACGGTCCCGCCGACCAGGCGTCCCGCCTTTCCGCGGGCCAGAAAGCTCGTGCCGACCACGAAATAGAGGAGGGCCACCGCCAGGAACGCGGCAGCGGATGCGCCGTCGAGCACCAGTGGCCTGATCAGGGCGGCCAGGCCCGGCACACCGGTAGTGAAGGCGGCCAGCGTCCCGAAGAGGTTCCCTGTGGCCAGTTCCGGCTCGCCGCGGCGGATCGGCAGGACCTCCAGGAGCACCTCGTCCAGGCTGGCGAGCACCCCCACCACCGCCGCGCCGACGAACCCGGCCGAGAGCGTGGTGAGATCGACCAGTCGAGTCCCGCCCGCTACGAGCACCGTGGCCCCCAGATACACGAGGAGAAGACCCCCCCCGGTGAGGAGGACGAGCCGCGTCGGCCAAGTCGAGGCTCTGGGGGCCTCAGCCCCTACCCCCTGCCCGGCCCTCGGGGGCCCCTCGGCCTCTGACCGTTCGCCGTTGGCGCGAAGGACCACCATGACCACGTAGGCCGCGTAGATCACCACCAGGAGCGCTCCCTCCCACCGGGCCACGAATCGGTCCGAGATGGCCACGGCGCAGGCGACCACGGGCAGGGCCGGGAGAGCCACCATCCCGGGAGAGGGCGAGGGAACCGGGCTCCTGGCCAACAGCAGCGCGGCCCCCAGGGCCAGGCTGAACAGGAACAGGATCGTCCCGAAGGACTCGCCCGCGGCGATCTCCGTCTGGCCCCGTCCGGCGGCCACCACCGCCGCGCCGAGCCCCTCGATGTCTACCCCGAAGAGCAGCGCCCCCAGCGCGAACGCGGGGATCCTCAGCGCCCGGGAGAGTCCGGCGGCTCCTCGGACCGAGGCCTCCGCACCGAGGTACAGGAGGAGGGCTCCCGCGCCGAGGAGCGCCAGGGTCAGGGCCATCGGGGCGAAACGATAGTGCAGTGACCAGTCATTTTTCTTCGTGGATGTCCCACAAACGCCCCATCCCGTCGGTCTAAATAGCGACTGGTGCCCCGAAGGGCGGTGAGTAGGCTCCCGACCATGACAGCGCGGGCAGAAACGCCGGTCTTGACCCCCCGTCTCCGCGAGGTGTTGAGCCTCGTCGCGGAGGGTTACTCCACCGCGGAGGTCGCCCGAGAGCTCCGGCTCTCGAGGCACACCGTGAAGAACTACATGGAGCGCATCTTCCAGCGGCTCGGAGCGCGGGACCGCACCGAGGCCGTCGCCATCGCCCTCCGAGAAGGCATCCTCGAGTAGAGGGAGCCGCACCCGAACCTGATTCCTGGGCTCCCCGGCCCCGGCCGGGAGCACAGGGGACTCGCTACGGACTCGGGTCCGCCACGGACGTTCCGAAGATGTCGGTGTTGCCGAACGTGGCCGGGCACGCCTGCTGCACGGCAGGAGCCGCCAGGTCGTCGTCCGGGTTGTCGTTCTGCAGCGACATGCGGTATGTGTCCATCGCCGGGCAGTCCGCCGCGTTCCGTGTGTCGTTCCAGACGAAGGTGGCGTAGTCGTTCGTGGCGTCCGCGTAGACGTAGTCACCGAGGAACTCCGCCACAAGATTGTTCTGGCTCGACCCACGGGGGTCGCCGGTTCCCTCGACGCTGCGATGAACCTCCGTGAACGTGCTCAGCGCGACGTGTGGCGTCACGTCCGCGTGCTTCACCACTCCGATGAGGTCCCGGGTCGTGGCCGTCGTTTCCCGGAACGGGGTGAGAAACGCGTTGTACACGATCCACGCGTCGGTGCCGTCCGGCGATAGGGCCGGAGCCGAGTAGTAGCCGCGGTCGCCCGCCGTCTGGATGGCGGTGGCAGCGGACCAGGTTCGGCCCCTGTCGCCCGAGAACGAGACCATGACGTCCTCGTTATTCAGGCCGCGACGGCCATCCACCCAGGTGAGCAGGATGTCGTCGGTGGCGCCGGCTCCTGTCGGCGCTCCGTTGGCGATATCTACGCTGGGTCCCGCCGCCAGGTCGTTGCGAGCCCCGGCGACCCCGTCCTCGACACACCGGAAGGTCACGGGGTCGATGTGGTAGCACGGGTCCACGATCTCCTGGATGGTCCGGGGCCGGGTCCAGCTCACCCCGCCGTCGGAGGACTTCACCATCTGGAGCTTCCCCTCCGGCGGCAGGAACGTGAACGGCGACTGGAACAGCTCCCAGAGCACGTACACCACTCCGTGGCTGTCCGTCCGGATCGTGCAGCCGGAGCGTCCCCATCTGCTGGGCGCAACGTTGCTGGCCGGGCTGACCTGCTTCTGGGCCCAGGTCGCGCCCCCGTCGGTGGATCGGGCCACGATCACGGGGGCAGCCCCGAAGCCTCGGAAGTCTGCCCAGCAGACGTAGACCCTGCCGAAGAACGGGCTGGTGCTCTCGGCGTTGTCAGCCCAGATCTGCTCCTTGTCGGCGAACGTGGCGGAGGCCTGCTTCGACACGACCACGGGCCGGAACCAGGCGTTGTTGTTGCCGGCGATGGCTCCCGCAACGTCGTCGGTCCGAGACACGGCGATGCCCTCGGCGCCCTTGAGAGACTCCCGGGTTCCGGCACTGTGCCGGGAGGCGAGGTTGGCGTAGTAGAGGCGGGCGCCGTTTGACCAGGAGAAGCCGCCGGAGCCGGGCCTGGGGCCCCACGCCACCGCGGGGTCACCGTCGGAGACCAACCCGACCTCGTCGTACCTCGGGAGCGTCCCGATCGGCCCGGTTACCGGCACGCAGTCCGGATCGGAGTTTCCTACCCCACCGAGACATCCTCTGGCCGTGGTCCCCGTATAGGTGGGCTGTGTCCAGCTGGCTCCGCCATTCGTTGAGAACTGGATCCCGCTTCCGCCGACGTCGGGGGTGAACGGGCAGGTGTTGTCGGCGCCGGCGTTGCAGGCCTCCATATCGATGTTGTCGTTGGCGCCGGCCGCGACGATGTTTGAGTCGATCGGGTTGATCGCCACAGCAGGCTCGTTCTGCTTGTTCTGAGAGAAGATCGTGTCGGTGCTGCCGACTGTTACCTCGGCGTCACTTGCCGCTGAAACTGGTACCGCTGAGGCAACGATGCTTGCGGTCAGGGCAAGAACGAGGAACAAGGCTTGTGAGCGCCGCATGGAGACAGCCCTCCTTCGGTGGGTCCGGGGACACTTCCGAACCTACCGAGGGGGTCTGTTTTCCGCAAATCGAGACTTGCAGACGCCTAGGCCTCGGTTTGTGGGATCAGGCGAAAGGTCTCCCTCCACACCTCGTCATGATCGCGATCCAGGGCCACCAGGTCGCCTTCGTACCCGTCGATCTCCACGACGAAGGCCTTCAAGCCCGGATCGAACGGCACTGCGAGCACGCGTGCCTGCGCGTCTCCGGTTCCGGGAACGTCCACGAGGACGCGGTCCGCCTGTGAGGAGACGAAACCGATCAAGAGGTTCCGGTCCTCTGCCGGACCTCCGACCACTCGGAAGTCCAGGAGAAACCGCTCGGGGATCCCCTCGTTGCACAACGGCCACGGGTCCAGGGCGAATGTTGCTTCCAGGCAGGGCCCGCTCCACCGCCGGAAGGCGACGAGGTCCCATGTCTGGCCGCGAAACTCGCCCGACGCCAACTGGACGAGATCGGCGTCTCGGGCGGGTCGCGGCCCACGCACCGGATACGACGCCCACCAGTCGAGGAACGCGTCGTCGGGAGCCTCGGCCCGCGGCCGGTCCTTCCACCATCCGCGAACCTCCGGCCAGACGCTCGTCAGCGGAAACGTCGCAACGTGCCGGATACTCTCGATGTTCTCCATGGTGGCAGGCGTTCCCGGCTCCGCCCATTCGTGCCACAGGGGATTGTCCGCGGGGATGGAGCCGACGACATTCTCGTAAGCGTCCTCGAGCTCGAAGAGGCCGAGGGTCGCGTAGACACCGTGTCGTGCCAGGATCTGTCCGTCGGGGTTCATTGCCAGCACCAGTCCGCGGGCAGGACGTTCCTCGGGGATGATGAGGAGGAAGACGTCGAAGGGCGCCTTCATCTCTTTCGGGGTCGGGTACACGGTACCCTCGATCCGACCGCCGACGTCCGGGTCGAACATGACGCGGTCCACTTCCTCGGAGACGGCGCCCACGACCACGACGGCAGGGAAGCCGGTGGCGGTGAAGGTGCTGGCCGACATGGGGTGGCGCGCGAGTACGTTCTGGGCGCACGAGCTGCCTCCCCCGGTGTCCATCTCGATCCCGAAGCAGGACGTCTTGTTCCCCCCCGCCGTGAGCTTCCAGGTGTGACCCCGGAACTTCCCAGAGGCAACGACGGTCATGGGAGTCGGCTCTTCCAGAAGGGGCGGAGGCGTCGGCACCTCGGTAACTGGCTCCCGACCGGTCGGGGGCATCAGTGCCCGGGCCCCGGCCAGCGCCCCCACCGCCACCAGGGCGGCGGCCAGGCCCGACATGACCACCGTTCGGGCCTGCCGGCGGCGCACGCGCCCGCGGACCCGTTCGGGGATGCGCTCCTCGACCCGTCCGGCGGCCTCCTCGGCCCGCCGCTCCAGCAACTCCCTGACTTCCCGCTCCAGGTCGATCACTCGTCGTCACCTCGCAGCTCGCGTCTCAACGTCTCCAGGCTTCTGGCCACCAGGGATTTGACGGCGGCCACCGAGCACCGGAGGATCGCGCCCGTCTCCCGCTCCGACAGGTCCTCGTAGTAGCGGAGCACGATCGCGGCTCGCTGCCGAGCGGGAAGGGTCTGGATCAAGCCCCACAGATCGCGTCTTCCGGGGACATCGGAGATCTCGCTCCGCATCTCCACGACGTCGCCTCGGTGGCGCTCCACGTAGGCTCGCTCCAACCGGAGCCGGCGCAGACCCGACAGGTGCAGGTTGACCACCGTCTTCCGCAGATAGGCACCGAACGCCTGGGGGTCACGGAGGTGCCGGAACCGGCCGCACAGCCGGAGGAAAGCCTCTTGGGCCAGGTCCTCCGCCAGGTCACGGTTCCCCGTCAGGAGGTATGCGAGCCCGATCGCGCCCGGGAAGTGCTGGACGTACAGCTCGTCCAGTCTTCCGAGCCGTTCCTCGCTCTGGGCCACCGTCCGCACGCCCACGCCCATCATCCACCTACGAAGACGCACAACCGCGCGGAAAGGTATCGGACCTAGTGGTCGCTCTTGCCAGTGAAGTGGAAGGCGGAGATCTTGAGGGCGGGGACCCGCGAGGCAGCGAAGAAGAACTCGCTGGCGAGCTCGGTCTCCCTCCCCACCAACTGCACGTCTCGGAGGGCCTCGATGATCGATTGGGTGAACCGGAAGTTCTTCACCGGCTCGCGGATCTCCCCGTCCTCGATCAGCCAGGTCCCGTCGCGGGTCATGCCGGTGATGATGGCCTCCTTGGGGTGCACCACGTTGGAGTAATGGAACCGGGTGACGAGAAGGCCCTTGCTCGTCGCGGCGACCATGTCCTCGAGGCCGGCCTCGCCGGGCTGGACGAAGAGGTTGAGGGGGAATGGGCCCTCCGGGTTCGGGGGCGGAAGAGCGTGGCCGGTGGACTCCGTCCCCATCTGCCGCCCGCTCCGCCGGTCGTGGACGCCGCCCAGAACGACCCCCTCCTCGATCAGGTCCACCCGGCGCTTGGGCGTGCCCTCGTAGTCGAAGGGCAGTCCCAGCGTAAGCGGGGAGAGCGCATCGTCGTAGATGGTGATGGCATCGGCCATGAGCCGCTGGCCGATGCGATCGGAGAAGCAGGACTTTCCCTCGGCCAGGTACCTTCCGCCGAACCCCAGATAGGCCAGGAAGCCGATCAGGGTGGACACGGCGTTCGGCTCCAGCACCACCTCGTACGTGCCGGGGTCGAGGTCTCGGGGGCGCTGGCTGTCCCTGGCTTTGGCGAAGGCCCGGCTTCCGATGGCGGCGGGGTCGATGTCGCCGACCTTCCCCGCGATGATCTCCGAGAAGCCCGCGCCCCCCTCGCCTCCTGATACCACCGTGGTGAGGGTGGCCTGAGTCGACGTGTCGTAGCAGGTCTGCCCCTCCGTGTTGACCACCGCCACCTCGGCGGCCGTGGTGTCGTAGGCCCCGGCGGCGTGGAATCCGTCACCGCACCGCGCCACTAGCGTGGCCACCGCTTCGGCCCGCTCCTCCGGCGTCATCCGGGCGGTGGCTTCGTCATAGCCGTCGGGCTTCTGGTGAACCTCCGTCTGAGGCGCCAGTCCCGGGAACAACGGATCCGGCGCCGCCGTCTGAGCCAGCTCGACGGCGTCCCGGGCGGCCCGGGCGGCGCCGTCCTTGGAGAAGTCGTTCGTGGTGGCAACTCCGACCCGTCCGCCGTTCACCACCCGCACCTTGAGCAGGGTGTCTTCCCGCCAGGTGCTCTGGTGGATCGAGGAGTCGGCGAACCGGGTCAGCCCGCCCCACTCGTGGGCGAACAGGACCTCGACGGCCTCCGCCCCTTCGATTTGGAGGGCCGCGCCGGTGATCTCCAACACGTCGTCCCGCCCGATGGGCTCGGTCACCGGCCTCGCACTCCTACGCGAACGTTTCGGAAACGGGCCGGCGAGGTGCCGTGCCCCACCCGGGCCACCTGGCCCGGCTGCCCCTTGCCACAGTTGGGAGTGCCCCACACGGTCCACTCTTCCGGGCCGCACACGGCGTCGCAGGAACCCCAGAACTCCCACGTGATCCCGGTGTAGTTGGGATTCTTGTACATCTGCCCGAGCTTCCCGTCCTTGATCCGCCAGGCGATCTCCGTTCCGAACTGGAAGTTCACCCGCTTGTCGTCGATCGACCACGACGTGTTCGTGGACGTGAAAATGCCGTCCTTGGTGTCCCCGATGAGTTCGGCCAGCGTACCCTCGCCCGGCTCCAGGTTGATGTTGGTCATTCGGATCAGAGGGAGGTTCTCCCACCCATCCGCCCGCATGGTGGCGTTAGAAGGCTGGCCGAGGACGGCCGCGGTCTCCCGGCTGGAGATGAAGTCCTGGAACACCCCGCTCTCGATGATCGGTACGCGCTGGGCCGGCACGCCCTCGTCGTCGTAGCCGAAGGTGCCCAGCCCCCCGGGAAGGGTGGCGTCGGCGGTGACCGTTACCTTGTCCGACCCGTACCGGAGCTTCCCCCGGTCGTCGAGGGAGAGGAACGAGGTGCCGGCGTACGCCTCCTCCATGCGGAGCACCCGGTCGAGCTCGATCGGGTGGCCGATCGATTCGTGCACCTGAAGGACCACCTGCTGGCTGTCGAGGATCAGGGTGGTCTCCTCGCTGGGGCAGTCCGGCGCCGACAGGAGCTCCACGGCCTCGGTGGCCACGCGTTCCGCTTCCTCGATCAGGCCGAGGGTGCGGATGTGCTCGTAGCCGGCGGCGGCGTGGTGTCCCCGGAATGAGTTGGGGAACGACCGCCGCTGGAGCTCCCCGTCGCCGATGGCCGTGGCCTCGATCCCTCCACCCGAGTGGGTGATCTCCTGCTCGATGGCCGCGCCCTCGGAGGAGGCGAAGGTCACCCGGCTCCGGAGGAGATCGAGCGACCCTTCGGCAAAGGCCAGGCCCTTCACGCCTTGCATCCGGCGGGTGGCCTCCATCAGCAAGGACACCTTCTCGTCGAGCGGCACGGTGAAGGGGTCCTCGTGGACGGGGGTGGCCCACCGGTCGGCGACCGGTTCCACCGGGGCCAACCTGACCGGTTCCCGGGGGAGCCGGGCCGCCGCCCGGGCGATCTCCGTAGCGAGCCCGGCGATGCGCTCGATGTCCTGCTCGCCGGTACGGGCTGAGCCGGCGAAGCCCCAGTACCCGTTCACCAGCACCCGGACGCCGAGGCCTTCCGACCTCGACCGGTCGATGCCCTCCATCTCCTGGTTGCGGACGGTGAGCCCTTCCGACTCCTTCCGGATGAACCGGGCATCGGCGTAGTCGGCCCCGGCCTTTTTCGCGGCTTCGACGGCGGCACGAGCGAGTTCGAGCATCGGCCGCGTAGCCTACCTCGCCCCGCTGACGCGGGCCACTCGCCTCATCGCTCCCGAAGCAGGAAAACCCCCGGACCAGGGCGAACCGTTTACGTATCAAGCCAGTCGTCGCTCTGTTGCAGAGGGAACTGCTTCACCCAAAGTGCGCATTTCGAGCTAGACAAGCCGAGCAGGGATAGTTAAAACTGACTAGTCCTGGGCAACACAGGGCACTCGTGGCTCACGTGCCAGACGCGCGTGCACGTGGCGTTGGGAGGGAGGGTTCGATGCCAAAGATGCTGAGAGCCGGCCTGATCGTGAGCGTGCTCGCTGGGCTGCTCACGCCGGCCCCACGCGCGTTCAGCGCCGTGGGCCCAGCCGACACCGATGCCGAGTACGCGGTGTGCGGCCGGGTGTTCTCCGACCCGCACGCCTACTGGCCCTCTTCGACCCAGGCGCCTGGGATGTCGCCCTTCGCCAAGGGCAACGCCGCCTGCAAGTCGACCAACTTCCTGACCTACGGAGAGGTGGTCAGTGGGAGCACCTACCTGGAGGGCCTGTTCCCCGATTTCGTGGAGTTCTACAAGCTCGAGGAGGACTTCGGCGGAAACGACGGCCCCTGCGCCGAGTCCAATAACCCCCAGGACTATTGCTCGGCCGGGCTCCCCCAATTGGGCGTGTCCGACACGAGGGAGCGCTCCGAGCTGTACATGATCAGGGTCACGGACGAGCGGGTACCCGATGCCGGCAAGCGATTCTTCGTCTTCCCCCTGTCGATTCACGCCATCGAGCGGGCCGGGGCCGAGGCCGGGATCCGGGCGGCCGAGGACCTGGCCACCTGGGCGTACTGCGAGGCGGTGGTGGGGGGCTATGCCTCGAACGGGACGACGAACTGCGCCCAGGAGGGTGCCATCCCCCACCCCCTCCTCGAGACCCAGCCCGTGGGCCCGGAGAATCTCCCCGCCGGCGAGGCGCTTCGTCGGTCGGTGATCTACTTCCCATTCCTCAACCCCGACGGATGGCGGCGAGGCGAGCCCGACAACCTGGCTACCTTCTACCAGCGGTACAACGGCAACGGGGTCGACATGAACCGCGACTGGCCGACGATCGGCTACACGTTCCGCCCGTACACCCCGTGGTCGGAGCCCGAGACCCGTGCCTTCGGGAAGGTCCTGAAGGGCCTCAAGGGGACCTGGGACGGGGGCATCGACCTCCACGGGCAGCTGATCGACCGGGCCTTCTCCTTCACGTTGCTCGGGGCCTCCGAGCGCGACTACGCCAAGGACCAGCGCATCCTCCAGACCGTGCAGGGGGCGTGGGCTGACGCAGAGCAGCGGCTGGGCTGGTCGCCCACGATCAAGCCGAACGACGCCCCGGAGGACGATCCGCGTCTCTACGGGGTCCAGTGGGGGACCGTGTGGGACACGATCGACTACACGGTCACCGGCTCGCTGGGGGACTGGATCGACTCGCCGCTCGGCCTAGGGGCGGACGGGATCGACAACGAGATGAGCATGTCGCACCTGTCCAACTGCGGCACCGGCACCTGCTACCTATCAGACTTCGAGCAACTGCACGTCGATGGAAACAAGAGCCTCGTGTACTCGATGGTGAACTTCACGATCCTCCCCGAAGACACCGCGTTCGAGGCCCGGGGGAAGATCGGGTACGTGTTCGATCCCGCCCGCGTCACGAATGCAGGCAGCGGGACCCCCACCCCGCCCCCCGACCTTCCGACGCAGCAGGACATCATGAACCGCTCGCTCAACCCGACGAACAACTTTACCTTCGAGTTCCTGATCCAGGGCCCCGAGGACGGTGTCTACAACGGGGGGGTCGAGGGCCGGGCGACGCCGGTGAATGCCCAGGGGGTGAGTGCCGAGTCGCTGACGAGCCTCGTCCTTGAGCGGTACCGGCCCGCCGAGCCCCCGGCGCCAACGGACAACACCGGGTGCGGGGCCAACAACGACAATTGGGAGGAGGTGAACCGGTACTACAACCAGTCCTCCATCTACCTCCAGTCCGGTCAGGCCGTCCACTCGAACTTCCCGTCCCCCGGTCGGTGGCGCGTCTGCGTCACCGGCGGGCTGGCCACCGCGATCGCAGCCAACGGCGGGCACGTTGACCTGGACATCTTCTTCTCGGGCGAGAAGGCCTGGGAGGACCCGGGACAGCTCGCCTACGACGTCAGCAACATGGAGCTGTTCGAGAGCCTGAGCCAGTACGTCGCCCCCGGCCAGTTCGTTCCCGTGAACGTGGACGATGTCCTCTCCGGGGCGGTGGACCTCGATACGTTCAGGAGCCTGGTCGTCGCGGACGATGCACTCCCGGGCTTCACCGAGCCGATCCCGACCGGACCCGCGCAGGCGGGCCAGAGCCACAACAACCCTGGGCTCGGCACGGCGCCGTGCGCGTACCAGCGCGGCACCACCGACGTGCCGCCGGGCAGCAACAACCCGCCGCTCGGCTGCTATCGGTCCTTCGAGTTCGACGTGGACTCGAGCTTCAACAACCAACAGCTGGTTGTGGAGCTGACCTCGCACAACCCCGAGCTCAACGACTGGGACCTTTTCGTGGATCGGCAGAGCCGGTTCTCCGGCGGCTGGTTCGAGGCGGGGCACTCCGCGACAGGGTCCGGCAATGAGAAGGTCACGCTTTTGAGTCCACCGCCGGGCCACTACCGGGCCCTGGTGGTGAACTGGTCGGCCGCCGATGTGACCTCGGCCCAGCGCCTTGACATCTCGTTCTCTAACGAGTACGCGGGACCGCCCGTTCCGCCGTCTGACCGGACCACCGCCGAGCGAGACGCGTGGGGCCAGAAGCTCACCTCGTTCGTGGCCCGGGGCGGCAACCTGGTGCTAACGGACGGGGCCGTTCGCAACCTCGCCTACATGGGGCTCCTTCCCCGGACCACGATCTCCAACTTCAGCGTGTACGCGGGGTTCGTCGGCTTCACCCGTGACGGAGAGACCTGCACGTTCGACGATCCCCTGGCTGCCGACGTGAAGCGCCCCGGCGCCGCGGAGGGACCGCAGTGCCGGCATCAGACCTACGAACCGGTTCCCATCGGCTATGCCATCCAGGACGCCTCGGGGGCCGACTTCAACGCCTCCCCCGTGTGGGGCATCGACCAGGTTGCGTGGGAAAACGCCGGCGGGCGCACGGTCGGGATCACCACCCCCGACCAGGTCACCCTGGGCGAGCTCGCCCAGGGCGCCGGGCAGATCCGGGTCATCGGGGCATTGGCCCCGATGCCCACCGAGCGGTACTACCACCCGTTCGGCCTGGCCAACTACGCCCTCACGTACACGGGCTTCCAGGTGCTCAAGAACACGCTCCAATGGGAGCGGCCGGCCGCGGACCTGGCGGTCACCAAGACCGACTCCCCGGACCCCGTGATGGCCGGCAGTGAGCTGACCTACACCGTGACCGTCACCAACCGAGGGTCACAGCCGGCCACGTCGGCGAAGGTCGTCGACACCCTTCCTGCCGGCGTGACGTTCGTGTCCTCCTCGGCAAGCCAAGGGTCCTGCAGCGGGACCTCGACGGTCACATGCACACTGGGGACGATCTTGGCCGGCGGTTCGGCCACAGTGAGCATCAAGGTCAGGCCGAACGCTGGGGGAACCATCACCAACACCGCCGTGGTAAGTGCGGAGGCTTCGGACCCGAACACCGCCAACAATACGGCCACCACTTCCACCACGGTCACGGCCGCGGCCGACCTGGCGGTGGACAAGTCCGGTCCGGCCACAGCGCAGCGCGGTCAGGACATGACCTACACGATGGTGGTGACCAATAACGGTCCCCAGGCCGCCATCGGCGTCACTCTCACCGACAACCTGCCCAAGAACGCCGGGTACGGGACCTTCACCACGACGAAGGGCTCGTGCACACTGAAGCCGGCCAAGCGGCTGCTGACTTGTAACCTCGGCACCTTGACGAGCGGACAGAGCGCCACCGTGACCATCGTGGTGAAGCCGACGGCTCAGGGCACGATTACGAACACGGCCTCGGTGAAGGCGACGTCGCCCGGCGATCCGAACAGCGCGAACAACACCGATAGCGTCACGACGTCGGTGCTGTAGGCAGTACGGTAGGAGGGCGACCCGCCACGAACGAGAGGGTCGCCCTTCGATTCGGCCGACCGCGCTCGAGTAGCTGGCTCCATCGGGTCGGACCGCCGAGTAAAGCAGGAGGGATATCCTCTGACCGCCCGGCGAGATCGGAGGCTTCCATGGGCATGCTCGATGGGAAGGTCGTTGCGGTCACCGGTGCGGGCCGGGGGATCGGCCGGGGCGAGGCCCTGCTGATCGCCGCGGAAGGGGCAAAGGTCGTGGTCAACGATCTCGGCGGGGAGTGGGACGGCACCGGGCGAGACGACCGTCCCGCGTCACAGGTTGTCGAGGAGATCGCCGCCGCGGGAGGAGAGGCCGTCGCGCACTTCGACGACATCTCGGAACCGGATGGACCGAAGAGCCTGCTCGGTCTGGCCCTCGACACGTGGGGCCGCATCGACGGGCTGGTGAACAACGCCGGCATCCTTCGGGACAGGATGTCGTTCACCATGCCCGTGGAGGATTGGGACGCGGTGATCAAGGTTCATCTCCGTGGCACGTTCCTCTGCACCGGCGCGGTATGCGGACACTGGCGTGAACGGTCCAAAGCGGGCGATGAGGTTCGGGGGGCCATCGTCAACACCTCGAGCACCTCGGGGTTGCTCGGCAACGTCGGGCAGTCGAACTACGGAGCGGCCAAGGCCGGGATCGCCGCGTTCACCCAGATCGTGTCGATGGAGACGCAGCGGTATGGCGTCCGGGTAAATGCCATCGCCCCGGGGGCCCGGACCCGGATGACCGAGAAGACCTTCGGCGACCTCAAGGTCCCGGACGGCGAGTTCGACCCGCTCGACCCGGAGAACGTGGCGCCGATGGTGGCATACCTGCTGTCAGACGCGGCATCCGAGATCAGCGGGCAGGTCTTTTACGTGACCGGGGGCCTGGTGCAACTGTTCGAGGGATGGACCGCGGTCGGGGAGCTCCAGAAGAACTCCCGGTGGGAGGTCGCCGAGCTCGCCGAGCGAGTGGGGGAGCTCTTCGAGGGCCGGAAGACGCGGTACATGCCGGAGCTGTCTGTGATGCGTCAGATCGCCGGGATCGGCGGAGAAGGTGGGGCCTGAGGGCCGCATGGGCCTGGCCGTCGGCGTTGGTGTGGGGGGGCGCCCGCCAGCCCCGCTCATGCTCGCCGCCGCCCGGCTATTCGATGCTGCGGGTGCCGCATCGATCTGGGTCGTGGACCACTGGATGGGACTCGTCCCTCTGGAGCTCTGGGACCCGCAGCGTTTCCCCGCGGCCAGGATGGTGCGGAACCCTGAGGAGTTCTTCGATCCCTTCCCCACGCTGGGCGCGTTCAGCCGGAGGACCAGGCGCGCGCTCCTGGGAGTGGGGGTGACCGACGCCATCCGGCGCCACCCGGCCCAGTTGGCGCAGACGTCGCTCACCCTCCATCACCTGTCGCGGGGACGATTCGTCCTGGGGATCGGGGCGGGGGAGCGAGAGAGCATCGAGCCGTACGGCCTGTCCTACGAGGGGCAGGCGTCCAGGCTCGAGGAGGCGCTGTACGTGATCCGGCTGCTGTGGCGGTCCCGGGACCGCTACGTTTCCTACGATGGCCGGTTCTTCCAGCTCGACCGGGCGATCGTCGGGCTGGGGCCGTTCCGCCGGACCTTCCCCCCGATCTGGGTGGCCGCGCACCGCCCGAGGACGCTTCGGATCGCCGGTCGGTACGGCGACGGGTGGTACCCCACCCACCAGATGGAGCCCGACGAGTACGCCGACGCGCTCGGTGCCATCCGCCGGGCCGCAGAGGAAGCCGGAAGGACCCTCCGGCGATTCACGCCCTCCTACGACATGCGGGTGCTGTTCGCGGAGACCCATGAGGACGCTCACCGCCTGCTCGACTCGCCGGTGCTCCGGCTCGGTGCCCTGATCGTGCCGGCCGAGGTGTGGGCAAAGGCCGGGGCGACCCATCCGATGGGGGAGCAGTTCCATGGGATCCAGGACTGGATTCCCTCGCGGCTGGACGCGGGGCAAGTGGAGAAGTGGATGGACGAGGTCCCGTTTGAGGTCGTGCACCAGGCGTTCGACCACGGGACGTGGCGCCAGATCGGGGCCCGGATCCTTTCGTATCGGGCCGTGGGGCTGCGCCACGCGGTGCTCGCCCAGGTCGGGCCGCTCGTGAACCCGCGCCGGGCCCCGGCCTCGTTCCGCGACGCGATCCGATTGATCCGGGCCCTGCGCTCGGCGTAGACGTCCGGGCCGTTCGTGTCAGACCCTCCTCCTAAACTCGGACGCTAGAGGTGGTCATGACGACGGGGACCATAGTGGTGGTGGCGCTGGCGGCGCTGGCTGTCGCGGCGATTCTGGCTGCGGTGGTCCTGGTCGTTCGACGGCCGGCGGACGAGCCCGGTGTCGCGCGGGACGTAGCGGCCTCGATGGAGGCCCAGGGGATCCGGCTCGAGCGGCTCGCCGATGCCCTGGGTCGGCAGTCCCTCGACGACCAGGCCGTCCGGGAGGGCGTGGTGCGGGTTCGCGCTGCCCTCGAGGAGATGCGGTACCAGGCAGAGGAGCGCCGCCGCTTCGAGGAGCGGGGCTGGGAGGCGGTTCGCCGGCTCGAGTCGGTGCTGGTGGGTGGATCGGCGCGAGGCCGGGCCGGAGAGAACGTCTTGGAGGAGGCGCTCGGCCAGCTGCCGGCCGGCATGGTGGTTCGGGACTTCCGGGTGAACGGCAGAGTGGTGGAGTTCGCGTTGGTCCTGCCGGACGGTAGGCGTCTTCCGGTCGACTCAAAGTGGACAGCCGTGCCCCTGCTCGAAGCGCTGGATGCGGAGGAAGACCCCGCCGCGCAGGACGGCGTGGCGAAGAAGGTCGAGGACGAGGTGATTCGGCGGGCCCGGGAGGTTTCCGCCTACTTGGAGCCAAGCCTCACCACGCCGTTCGCCGTGGCGTGCGTGCCGGACGCGGCTTACGGCGCATGCCGCCGCGCGCACGCAGAGTCGTACGGCCGCGGGGTAGTCCTGGTCCCGTACTCGACCGCCCTTCCGGTCCTCCTGTCCTTGTACGCGCTGGCCGCTCGGCACGGCGGGGCGGCGGACGCCCAGGCCTGTCTGGTTGAGCTCGAGGGCCTCGTCGAGGCTATGGAGCTCACCCTGGAGAACAAGGTGGCGCGGGCGACGACGATGCTCCTGAACGCCGCCGACGAATGGCGCACCAACCTGGGCAGGGCCCGCGGCGCGCTGGCCCGAGGCCGGGGTGCCGCGGGGAAGGCTGAGCCGGAAAGTCCGGCCGCAGCGGATGATCCCGAGGCCGGAGCAGGCTCGCTCTCGGCCGTCGGCTGACCGGGCGCCGAGCACTCCCTTCTGCGTATCCTCGCCGGGTGAACGCAGGATCGGGAGGCATGTTCGAGGAGGCCCTGACCCGGCAGGGCTTCACCGAGGTCCAGGAGCGCCGCGGAGTTCGCTTCTTCAGTTCGTCGCCCAGCCCGTACCTGACCTACTGGCTTCACATGCAGCCGGATGGCTCGGCTCTCTTCACGTGGGAGTTCGCCATCGCCGAGTACGTGGCCACCCTGGGGCTCCAGGTTGGGTCCGACGAGCGCCTCAACACGTTCCTTTTCCCCAGGGAGGACGTCCGAGGCCCGCAGGAGGCCGCGTGGCTGGCCGCTCAGATCGAGCGGACGGAAGCCCTCCTCCGGTCGATCTCCCTGCTCGGGGACGAGGAGACCGAGGAGCTCTAGACGGGACCGCGCCTCCCCCATTTTTGGGCTTGACAGCCGCTCCTTACGAAGGGTTATAGTACAGCCCGACCTAGTTTAACTAGAACTATTCTGAGTAGGAAGCAGGGGGTACGGATGATGGCCACCCGCGTGAACCACGAAGTGGAGGCGAAGGACCTGCCGACCACGTCATACGCGGTGTTGGGGCTCCTCACGTTCGGTGAGATGTCCGGGTACGACCTCACCAAGCTGACCGAGCAGTCCATCGGGTTCTTCCTCACTCCGGCCAAGAGCCAGATCTACTCGGAGCTTCGTCGACTGCTGTCGCTGGGTTATGCCACGGAGCGACAGGTCGAGCAGGACCGGCGCCCGGACAAGCGCCTGTACCGGATCACCGACCGGGGGCGCCGGGCCCTTCGGGCCTGGCTCGAGACGGCTGAGGTTGAAAGCGCTGAGATCAAGAGCCCCTTCCTGGTGAAGGTGTTCTTCGGCGCGCACATGTCCGCGGAAGCCCTGCTCGATCAGGTGAAGGAGATGCGCCGGCGGGACGCCGAGCAGCTGCAGGTGCTCAAGCAGATCGAGACCCTCATCAAGGACCAGGACGAGATGTTCTTCCCGAACCTCACCCTCCGGTGCGGTCTGTCCCATACGCGGGCGGTGATCCGCTGGGAGGACGAGGTCATCCGGAAGCTCGAGAAGCGGGAGGAGTCGTGAGGACGAAGCAGCAGATGAAAGAGGTGGCCACCGATGCCGCCGTGACCGTGGCCGATCTGGTGAAGGAGTTCCCCGCACCTGGTGGCGGGACGCTCGCCGCCGTCGACGGTGTGTCGTTCTCCGTCCAGCGCGGGGAAGTGTTCGGCTTCCTCGGCCCCAACGGTGCCGGGAAGACCACGACGCTCGAGATCATCGAGGGGCTCCAGTCGCCGACGTCGGGGCGGACCGAGGTCCTGGGCCTCGACTCGCATCGTCACCGGGAGCAGGTGAAGCAGCGGATCGGCGTGCAGCTCCAAGCGGGCGCGTACTTCGACTTCCTCACGCTGGAGGAGATCCTGGACCTGTTCGGCTCGTTCTATCCGAGGCGGGTCTCACCGGCGGAGCTCCTCGCCAAGGTCGGGCTCCTCGAGAAGCGCAAGGCCCTTGTCCGCGAGCTCTCCGGCGGGCAGGCCCAGCGGTTCTCCATCGTGGCCTCACTGGTCAACGATCCGGAGGTGGTGTTCCTGGACGAGCCGACCACGGGACTCGACCCGCAGGCCCGCCGGAACCTTTGGGACCTCATCACCACCATCAACCGCGACGGCAAGACGGTCGTGCTCACAACCCATTACATGGAGGAGGCGGAGATCCTCTGCGACCGGGTGGCCATCATCGACCTGGGGAAGATCCAGGCCCTCGATACGCCACTCGGCCTGATCCACCAGCTGCCCACCGCCTACCGGATCCTGTTCGCCACTCGCCAACCGGTGATCGAGGGCGAGTTGCGTGGCCTTCCGGGGGTGGCGGACGTCGATGCCATCCTGAACGGAGATTTCCGGTACGAGCTTCGAGTGTCTCGCGCGCAGGTGACGCTGCCGGCCTTCCTCGAGTGGGCGGAACGAAGGGGAGTCCGCGTCGACGATGTCCGGGTCATGCCTGCGACGCTCGAGGACGTGTTCCTCTCGCTGACGGGTCGCAGCCTGCGGGAATAGGAGAGGGAGAGGGCCCATGGGCAAGCTGTTCATCGCCAGCGTGAAGATGCTCTACCGGGATCGCCAGAGCCTGTTCTGGGCGCTCATGTTCCCCATCATCTTCACGGTCGTGTTCGGGCTGTTCGACTTCAGCCAGGCGCCCGAGGTCCGTATCGCCATCGTCGCCGCCGAGAGGTCGCCGGTGTCGGAGGCGCTCGCGTCGGGCCTGCAGGACGTCGACTCGTTCGAGGTCAACCGGACCGAGGACCTTGCCGCGGCCCGCCAGGACCTCACGGACGGTGAAGTGGACGTGGTGCTGAGCGTTCCGCCGATCCTTGCCTCGCACGTGCCCGGCAGCGCTGATCCTCCCGTCGTCTCGCCGACGTCGGTCACCGTCTACTACAACGAGAGCAACTTCGACTCGAACCAATTCGCCCTGGGGGTCGTCGAACGAATCGTGGACCGCATGAACCTCCGGATGGCCGGGGTGACCTCGCCCGCGCTCTCGGTGGAGGCGAAAGGAGTGGCCGCCCGGTCGGTGGAGTACTACGACTTCCTGCTGCCGGGTCTCGTGGCCATGGGCGTGATGAACTTCTCGATCACCGGGATGGCCATCGCGGTGGCAAGGTACCGGGAGCAGCGAATCCTCAAGCGGATCCTGGCCACGCCGCTACGACCGTTCAAATTCCTCTCATCCCAGGTACTGGCGCGGCTGCTGCTTGCCCTGGTCCAGGCGGCGCTCATCGTGGCCGTCGGGGTCTTCCTGTTCGGGGCCAAGATCTACGGGAACGTGGCTTGGATCTTCATCCTGGCAACCGTGGCCAACCTGATCTTCCTCAACATCGGGTTCGCCGTGGCGGGACGGGCACGCAACCCCGACAGCGCCCAGGGGATCGCCAGCGCGGTAGCCCTCCCGATGATGTTCCTGTCGGGAGTGTTCTTCCCCACGGACACCCTGCCGCAGGTGATGCAGGCGATCGTGAAGTACCTCCCACTCACCCCGCTCATCGAGGCCCTGCGGAAGGTGTCGCTGGAGGGACTGTCGATCACCGACACCGGGCCGCAGCTCCTCCTGCTGGGGGCGTGGGGTGTGGTCTCGTTCGCCCTGGCAGCGATGAACTTCCGGTTCGCCAGGAGCTGACCTGCCGGGAGTTGGGAAGGGCCCACAACTCCGGGACCTTCGGCTACCCTTGGCCTCGTGGAGTTCGAGCGGGCCCTTGTGGTGTTCGCCCACCCCGACGACGCAGAGTTCCTCTGCGGGGGGACCGTGGCGACGTGGGCAAAGGGCGGGACCGAGGTCCACTACGCGTGCGCCACCGACGGCTCGGCGGGATGGAACGGTCCGGACCTCGCCCGAGAGGAGATCGCCCGGATCCGCGAGGGTGAGATGCGAGAGGCCGCGGAGGTGCTCGGGGTGAGCTCGGTAACGTTCCTCGGGTTCGCGGACGGAGCCCTCGAGCCGAACCTCGAGCTTCGGCGGGCCGTCACCAGAGAGGTCCGCCGGCTCAGGCCGGACATCCTGGTGACGTTCGAGCCGTCCCTGTGGAGCGGCCGCCGCTACGTGAACCATCCAGACCATCGGGCGATCGGGGAGGCCGTCCTAGCCGTGGTGGCCTGCGACGCGCCGACCCGGCCCCAGTTCCCCGAGCTGCTCGACGAGGGCCTGGAGCCGCACAAGGTGCCGCGGCTGTGGCTCCCCACATTTGATGGGGCCGACACCTTCGTCGATATCAGTGACACCATCGAGCTCAAGATCGAGGCCCTTCACCGGCACAAGAGCCAGATGAAGAACATGGGAATGAACGATCTGGACGAGCGCATCCGCAAATGGGCCGCCGACCTGGGGAAAGAGCGCGAGGTCCGGTACGCGGAGGCCTTTCGGACGTTCGAGCTGGACGGGGAGTGAGCCGAAGAGATAGCGATGGACGAAGAGAGTACCCAGCCGCTGGATCCAGAAGAGAAGGAGAACATCCAGGCCGACCTGGAGGACCTCGACTCCATGCGCGCCGTGTTCGAGGCCCAGGGGATGAAGGGCGTGATCATCGCTTGCCCCGACTGCGGCTCCGATCATTACTACGGCTGGGATCTGCTCAAGGAGAGCCTGGAGCACATGCTCGACACCGGCGAGCCGCGGATGCACGAGCCTGCGTTCGAGCCGAAGGAAGACGAGTACATCATCTGGGACTACGGGAAGGGCTACATCGACGCGCTGTCGGACACCGGCCTGGACTCGATGGCGCCCACCGACCTCAAGGCGTGCGCGTGGTGCGACGCCCCCGTGGAGTCGTACTTCGGTTACTGCCCGAAGTGCGGCCGGTCCCTGGCCCCGATGCGCCTGCTGATGGAGCTGTCCGCCCGGGGGATCCCGGAGAAGGAAGCCCGCGCGCTGCTGGTCAAGGCCGGCTTCGAGCCGTTCGGGTAGGCCGGGCCTGCGAGGCGTCGTCGGCTAGGCGCGACGGCGGGACGCAAGAAGCAGGGCGACGCCGAGGACGATCAGGAGCAGAGGCCACAAGATCGCGGCCCGGAGCTCCAGCACCCCGAGGCGATCCAGCAGGAACACGACTCCGGCGACGATGAAGAAGATCCCGAACCCCAGAGCGCCGGGGTCGAACCCGCGATCGTCGCGAGGCTCGCTCAATCGTTGACCTTCACGCTTCCGAGGCCGACCGAGAGGTCGAGTCTGACGTAGGACGGGGCCTTGCGCGAGAATCCCGGGATGCGGGGTCCAACCCTCAGCTCGGGGCCGAACCCGGAGGCCTGTCTGCCGAGCACCTGGACGTCTCCCAAACCCGCACGAGCGTGCGCCTCGATGAGCGCTCCGAA
>DASYVD010000160.1:0-3340 GCA_036000545.1 Actinomycetota bacterium
GGCGCCCGCCGCTGGCTGGAGGAGGAGTGCGGGATTGAACAGGCAGCCTCCGACACCATCGTTCGCTACCTCGGGGCCGGGCTGGCCGCGCTGGGGGCCCTTCCCACGAAGGGCACGATCGTCCTGGAGCGGTTCTTCGACCAGAGCGGGGGGATGCAGCTGGTGGGGCACGCCCCATTCGGAGCGCGGCTCAATCGGGCCCTCGGCCTAGCCCTTCGCAAGCGGTTCTGCGTCACGTTCGACTTCGAGCTTCAGGCCGCGGCGAACGACGACGCGATCCTCCTCTCCCTTGGCCCTCAGCACAGCTTCCCCCTGGAGCGGGTCCCCAAGTTCCTGGCGTCGAAGACGGTGGAGGGCGTGGTCCGCCAAGCCGTACTCACCTCCCCGATGTTCGCGGCGCGGTGGCGGTGGAACCTGAACCGGGCGCTCGCCGTGCTCCGGATGCGGGGCGGCCGCAAGAACCCGGCGCCGATCCAGCGCATGGAGGCCGACGACCTGATGGCGGCGGTGTTCCCCACCCTCGCAGCGTGCCAGGAGAACGTGGCGCCGGGCCCCCTGGAGATCCCCGACCATCCCCTTGTTCGCCAGACGCTGGACGACTGCCTGCACGAGGCCATGGACGTCGATGGTCTTCGGGAGCTCGTGGCGGGGATCGAGTCCGGGAAGGTGCGGGTGGTGGTGCGGGACACCACGGAGCCATCCGTGCTGGCCCACGAGATCCTGAACGGGCGGCCGTTCACCTATCTGGACGACGCTCCGCTGGAGGAGCGCCGGAGCCGGGCCGTCCAGCTCCGCCGGGGCTTGCCCGTGGAGGCCCGTGACCTTGGCCGGCTCGATCCCGACGCCATCGAGCGGGTCCGCCAGGAGGTCCGGCCCGACCCCCGCGGCGCCGACGAGCTGCACGACCTTCTGATGACCGTAATCGGGCTTCGCCCGCTCCAGGATTGGATTCCCTGGTTCGACGAGCTGGTCGAGGAGCACCGGGCCGTGACGGTGTACGGGGTGAGCGCGGAGCTTTGGTCCGCCCTGGAGCGCCGCCCCGCCATGGAGCTCCTGTTCCCTGAAGCGGTGGTGGAGCCGGACCACCGATCATGGATTGCGGCACCGCCGATCGACCGGGATGCCGCGGCCGCCGAGATGCTCCGGGGGCACCTCGAGTACCGGGGGCCCTCGACCGTGCTCGATCTTGCGGACGCGACGGGACTGCCGGAATCGGAGGTGGCGATCGCCGTGGCTCGGCTGGAGGGGGAGGGCTTCGCGTTCCGGGGCCATTTCGCCTCGCCGGATGGTCCCGAGGAGTTCTGTGCCCGGCGCCTCCTGGCCCGCATCCATGGCTACACCCAGCAGCGGCTGCGACGCGAGATCGAGCCGGTGACGGCCCAGGACTTCATGCGTTTCCTCCTGCGGTGGCAGCACGCGGCGCCGGCTACACAGCGCGAAGGGCGCCTTGGGGTGCTGGCTGTGGTCGAACAGCTCCAAGGATTCGAGGTGGCGGCAGGTGCCTGGGAGGACGCGGTCTTGCGCTCACGAGTGGAGGGCTATCGGGGGGAGTGGCTCGACGATCTCTGTCTCTCCGGTGACGTTATCTGGGGGCGACCGTCGGTACGAAATGGCGAGCAGGACGAGGTCCCTCGACGAAGCGGGATGACGCCATCCCGGGCGACTCCGATCACCCTGGCCATCCGCGACGACCTCCCGTGGCTGCTGCAAGCGGCGCGAGGGGATCGCACCCCACCGGAGCCGAACCCCGGCCGCACCGGCGATGTGATCGATGCCCTGCGGCGTCACGGCGCGCTCTTCCAGTCCGACCTCGCCACCCTCACCCATAGGCTGCCCGGCGAGGTCGGGGAGGCCCTGTGGGAGGCCGTGGCTCGAGGGCTGGTCACGGCCGATGGCTTCGAGGCGGTGCGCTCGCTGCTGTATCGGCGGAATGTCGCCAGGGCTGCGGACCGGCACCGGCTCCGAAGGGGGAGCAGGGGAGTGGCGGCGAGATCGGCGGGGCGCTGGTCGCTGTTTCCGGGAGTGTCTGCCACCGAGGACGTCGACGAGCTGGCCGAGGCCATCGCCGAGCAGCTGCTGGCCCGGTGGGGGGTGGTGTTCCGCGATCTCCTTGCTCGCGAGTCGCTCGCGGTGCCGTGGCGCGAGGTGCTGTGGGCGCTGCGGCGGATGGAGGCCCGTGGGACGATCCGGGGCGGCCGGTTCGTCAATGGCTTCTCCGGCGAGCAGTACGCGGCTCCGGAGGCCGTCGATGTGCTCCGGTCGGTGCGGAAGCTGCCGCGCTCGGGCGAGGTCATTCGGATCTCGGCGGCGGACCCCCTGAACCTCGTGGGGATCGTCGTGCCGGGTCCCCGCGTGCCGGCGCTTGCGACGAACTCGCTCACCTACATCGACGGTGCCCCGGCTCCCTCCGAGGCACTCGCCTGATCCGACGAGGGCGCGGCCCGGGGCCGGCCGCGGCATTTGGTATCAGCGGAATCGCTGGAAGAACTCGCGCACGTCGCCGGTGAGGGGGGCATCTGCTTCCATTCGCGGCAACGTGGCCGGCATGGGTCGAACTCCGACCATGCTCGCGCAGGAGCACTCGGCGGTTCGCTTCACAAACGACGGCCCGCTCTCGAGGTCGGGCAGCCGGGCAGGTTAGCGTCCGATAGCCCGGGGAGGCAGTTCGTCGCATCGCCAGGCGACCCGGACGCGCTTGCTCTCGCGCCACCGATCAAACAGAGTGACAGATTCCGCGTGGTGGGTTTGACCTGCGGCGAGGAGTTCTCCTATCGTGGGGATGCTCGGCGGAGGGAACCGAGGGTGGGGCGTAGGCAACGAACCTAGCCGATCCCTCCGAGGTTCCGGAGTGGTCGTAAGGCTACTTCGTTCGGAACTCTCCGCCGAGCACCTTTCTTTGTCCCGGGTTGATCCACGAGCACGAGCTCGCAGCGTGATGGAATCCGAGGATTGGCTGTAGGGCACAAGAACCTCGGATCGGGCCTGTGACCAGGTCATTCTTCGGCGTCGCTCGACCTGCTCGGCCCCGGCGGTCACGACGGGGAATCCACACCGTGCAAGGGGCCCAACACCTGTTTTCTGAACATTCTCCGGCCACACTGAACCCCATGGGCCCCTCTCCCCAACGAGCCTTGATGGGGAAAACCGCTGGTGAGGCCACCGATCGGAATAAATGCACCCTTCACTCCTCATGCTTTGAAAAATTCCGCGAGCGACTTCTCCCAGTTCTCTCTGGCTTCCGACGCGACCGCACCTGCGCTCGCCGCCGTCCCGTCGCGGACGTGCTGGTTCAGTCTGGCGTAGATCGGAATACCTTCGCGCCCGGCCTCCGAATCCACAA
>DASYVD010000161.1:0-6722 GCA_036000545.1 Actinomycetota bacterium
CGGTCCGGCCTGGCGCCTGCACCTGCGCGACGCCGTGCACCGGCCAGAACGCGATCGCCAGCCGCCACGAAGGCCATGTACAATCCCGTTCCGTTCCACGGGCCTGTAGCTCAGGCGGTTAGAGCGCATCCCTGATAAGGAAAAACCGGGGGCTATTTCCTTTCACCGGTGACCAGCAGGAACAGCCATTTGTGCAGGTCAATTGTCATCATAGCGCATGGATCAAGTGCAGCGAATGGCAGCAAGTGGCACCGGCTGGTGAGTGATCCTGATGAGTTCCGAGGCGAGAACCGGACAAACTAGCCGGCGTGTCTCTCGGGTTCGTGAGCGCAATGCCAAGGGCTCAAGGGCCACCTCCACAAGGTCAACAGACCCTTGACCGGCCCCGTAAGGCCCACCACGTGCCGTTCCGTGGCTGGGTCCTCATAAGGACTCCGCGATCTGCACCGGCTCACCCCAGGGCGCCGCCTCCACCACGTTGTCGTCGCCCGTGACGACCATGCTGGTGACGATGCTGCCCGAGCCTACCGCCCGCTCGCCGGAGACGGACGCGCCTCGATGATGCGACGCAGCCGCTGATCGAGTTCCTCGGCCAGCCACGCGTCGCCCGCCAGAAGCTCCCGCAACTCGCCGGCGAGGGCGGCCTCGTCCCACATTTGGCCGGATCTGCGGCGAGGCGCTCGACGACCCGCCCGCCGCCCTCCCGCGCCCGGAGCCTCGGCCATAGCTTCCGTCAGAGCACCTGCGCTTGCTCGGAAGCGTCGGCGCCGAGCCGTGCTCCCAGCTCGTCCGCCGCCCTGTCCTCGGCCTTGCGGCCCACCCTCAGCAGGCAGGGCACCAATGGGGAGGGCGGGCCAGCCCTCCGGCCGGAGCATCACGTCCACCATCCGCCGAGCCCCAGGGGATCTGCTTCGATGCCGGGTGGTGTTCCTCGACGCGTCGAGCCGACTCGATCATGCGACCTCCGGGCAGCCACGGCATCCCGCCCGACGGGGCCGGAACCGCTGGGCGTCCGCACGCGGGCGGTACCGAAGGTCGTGTGCGAAGTAGTTGAGGAGGCGCTGCCCGACGCCCGTCAGGTCTTTCACCACCTCCGCGGCCAAGCCGATCCCCGCTGCGGTCGTGGCGAGCGGCAGGACCGGTGCCTGGCTCGGCACCGCCAAGGCCAGGGGGGTCTCCCCGCACTCGGTGAGGGCGGGAACCTGGTCGAACGGCATCCCTTCGAGGTCCAGGAAGTCCTCGATCGACCGGTTCTGGACCCAGGCCAATCGCTCCAGGTCGGCTCGGGCGACGGGGACCGAGGCGGCCGATCGGCGTTTCACCTCCTCCACGCTGAGTCCCCACCTCAGGGCTCGACGCTTCCACGTCAGCCCAGGGTCGGGCGGATGCTTGCACTCCATGCACCATCCACCGGCGACCACTCGCAGGATCGCGTAGAGGGTCCCCGCCACCCCCGCCTCCAGAATCACCCTGGGGCCGGAGCGCTGCACGTCCCAGCGAGCGTCGGGCGTGTCGACCGTGCAAAGCACCGTCCCCCATTCGCGACGAACCTCGTGCCACCGCCTGGGCTCCGCCGACAGCAGGAGGCCGGGCACATGGGTCCGGAGGAAGCTCCCGGCCGACTCCAGCTTGTGGACGCCCGCATGCACCTGCTCGTAGTCCGACATGAGGTACCGCCCCAGGCTCGATTCCTTCAGTCGACCGGGCTCCACGGCGGTCACCTCACCGTGCACCAGTGGAAAGGAGGCCAAGGTGTAGAGGGCAGCCGTGCCGCCCGCGCCGGCCCCGGCGACCGCCAGATCACGGACCTCAAGCTCGGCCACGTCGGGCCCGATCCCCGCTTCTCGGTCGACCCCGTAGTCGAAGAGAGAAAAGGCCAAGTCCCCAACCGGACCGGCCTCGGCGATACCGAAGTTCAGGGAGAGGAGCCGCTTGAGGACCTCGGCGGAGCCGATGGTCGCCGCCATGTAGGGCCCCAGAGGACAGCGGTCCTCCCACCGGGCCCAGGCCACACAGCCCCCGCAGAGGGCCCGCCAAGCGTCCGCGCCGAGGGTAATGTCGGCGGCGGGTCGGTCCCCCACCGCGATCAGCACGTCGGGGTGCCCACTGGGCCCGATCTCCAGGTCCACGCCGAACCGGGACTCTGGCCCAGTAAGGCCCCCCACGAGCCCCTCGAGGCCACGATCGAGGGCGGGCCCCACAAGGGGCACGCCTGGGAGGACCGGCACCTCGGTCGGCAGGTGGACCGCGACAGAGCGCACGACCCCCTTCATCCGGGCCAGCAGGTGCACGAGGAGGACGAGGAGGTGCTGACCCACCGGCGTACCCACGTGATCCTCGTCGATGACGATCCCGATGCTCCCCTGGGCGAGGGGGAGCTTCACCCCGGGAATCAGGGTCCTGAGTGCCTTCTCGGTCCGGTGAGTCTCGCTCTCAGGCTCGATGCGATCGAAGTGATCCATCCTCTCTTTCTCCTCCGGCGGGCTCGGAAGCCACCCGGTCGTTCATCGACCAGCGGAAGGACCCTCACCCTCCGGGCCGCCTCCTCGACGCCCATCCCGCGGAAGCCCCCACCGTCGAACTCCAGAACGGCGCAGTCCTGCAGGTCGCGGACTCCCCGGCCGAACCGCGGCACCACCACCGACAGGTAGCCGGGGTGAAAGCTCGCGGCTCTCTCATCGTCGCCCGAAGAGTGGAAGGCGCTCCCGCCGTGAGAGTGGACCTGGGCCACGAGCTTCTCGTCCCGCTCCCGGAGGCGCCGGACAAGCCACCGCGTCTCCGACGGCGTGGGTCGCACGGTCCCGCCCTGGGGGTCGTGCCCTACGACGTACACCCCGGTGACCTGCACGGCCTCCCCAGTGACCATCCCGCCCCAGAACACCAGGGCCTCGGAGGACTCCCGCTGGTAGGTCCTCACCACGGCGAGCGTCCGCTCCCAGGCCTCGGCGGGGATGAAGATGGCGGCGCCGACGCCCGGGTACGACTGGGCCCTCCGGTTCACGGGTTCAGGCACCTCTGAATCGCGAGGAGGAGCCTGTTCAGGTTGGCAGCCCGCCCGTCCCGCTCCCGGTGCAGGACCGAGTGGAATCCCCAGGTCCCCTCGATGCAGATAACCGGGGGGTTGTCCTGGGGGCGGAACCCGGTCACCCCGGCCGGCCAGAACTGCGGCCCCTCCTCCGCCGGGTTAGCTGGGTTCACGAAGGCCTCGCGGCGCCCGGCCGTCTCGAAGTCCTCCTGGTACCGGAGCCGAAGGACGTGCCGATCCTGCCGGTCACCGCCGGGATGGGTCCTCCTGAAGCGGATGTGGAGATCGATTCGATCCTCTTCCTCCCGCACCTGCGGATCCCATCCGTACCTTGCCGCCCAGGATGGCTTGATGCTTCCGATCTCCTCCCGGGCCCTCTCTCCCCAGGTCTGCTTGAGCACGGCTCAGATGACTTCTGGCCGGGGAACCAACTCGAGTACGGTGCCGTCCTCCCACCTGAACTGCTCGGTGTACTCCTCGATCTTCCTGTCCAGGTCCAGGGGCTGGTCCTGGTATTCGAGGGTGAACTGGTCCCGGTTGGCGCCCCCTCCCACGGCCTGGAGCGCCCGGTTGAACACCACCTTGAGGGCTTCCTTGGTGTTGAACCGATCCTCCAGGTCCTCCCCCGTGGTGATCACCTTCAGGACGACGAACTCCGCCACCTTCTGCACCTCTTTGAGGTCTTAGGCATGCCTTACAGGATCCGCCGATCTGTTACACTGATCGGTGGAGAAGGCACTATAGCGCAACAGCCCTCGTTGTTTCAAAGCTTCGGCTGTTAGCGTATATCGCGTAACCGCCGAGCGAAGGAGGGTTCCTGTGGCTCTACCCGAGCAGCTTGAGCGTGCCCGAGCACTTTCTCGGTACTCACAGGTGGACGTGGCGGCTGCCCTCGGCGTGAGCCGGGTGATGGTGAGTTACTGGGAGTCGGGGAAGCGTCGTCCGAGCGACCGGCAGCTCGTGGCCTTGGTCCGGCTCTACCGGGTTGAGCCGTCCGATCTCCTCGCGGAGGAACCGCTGGAGCCCCGGCCCGATACGGCCCAGATGCTCTTTCGCAGCGCCGACATGGAGCTCTCGCCGCATGCACGGTCCGGCCTGGAGGACTTCATCCGCTTCCTGGACGTCTACGCGGAGCTCTCCCAGGCGATGGCCTTCCCCATCCGCGGGATGCGGCAGAGCCCCTTTGGGCTGGTTCAGGGATTCGAGAGCGTGGAGGATGCCCGGCGGAAGGCCGAGGAGGTCCGCGCGCACCTGCGGCTTGGTCTCGGCCCGATCGGGGATCTCGATCGCGTCTGCGAACTGCTCGGGATCACCGTCTACCGGGCTGCCCTGGGTACCGACCTCACCAAGACGATCTCGGGCGCGTTCTTCAACCACTCTGAGGTGGGGTTCTCGGTGTTGGTGAACCTTGAGATGACCCCGGGGCGTCAGCGCTTCACGTTCGCTCATGAGTTCGCCCACGCCCTCTTCCACAGTGACCGTGGCCGATTCGTGGTGTCGGGACCGAAGCGAACGCCCGCCGAGCGCTTCGCCGATGCATTCGCCGGCGAGTTCCTCATGCCCACCGAGGGGGTTCGCCGGGTGATGGAGGAGTACGGCTTGGGCCCTCGGATTAGGGATGCCGCGGAGGTCGTGTATCTCCAGCGCTTCTTCCAGGTCTCCTACCCGACGGCCCTGGTCCGCCTGCGTCAGGCCCGCCTGCTCACCCAGCGCCAGTTTGATCAGTTCCGGCACGTGCGTCCTGTTCTGTTCGCCATGGACCTCGGCTATGAGGTGTCCGAAGAAGAGTTCGCGCCCGACGTGGACCGGTGGCGAATTCGGCGCTTCCCGCCGCGGTTTCTGCGGCTGCTCTGTGAGGCCCTTGTCCAGGGACGCCTCTCGGTGGCGAGCGCCGCGAACCTGACCGGCCTATCGATCGATGAGGTGGAGGAACTCCTGGAGGAGGAGGACATCGAGGGGCCTCCGTGGGAGACGGAGTTCAACGAGTTCGAAGCCACGGTGCTGAGTGCCTAAGCTTGTGATTTAACCCTTTGGGCACGTTGGGCTGCCGTCGACCGAGGTCAACGGGGGTGGAGGGTGGGCTGGGCCGGTCAGGCAGCCTTCGCCGTCGTCGTCGGCTTCTTGCGGGGCTTCTTGGCGGGCTTCTTGATCGCCGGGTACCGCGCGGCGGGCCCGGGGGAGCGGCCCTTGGGCCGGCCTGGGGAGCGCCCTGCGGGTTTCGGCGCGGCAGCCGGCGAGCCGAGCGCGGCCAGAAGTTGCGGAAACCCGCGGCGGACCCGGCCAGGGGTGAGCCGGTCGGCCGGGCGGGGCCGCTCCCACGGCAGCTGCGCATCCGCGCTGACCGTGTGGGCCAGGTGTAGCTGGATGTAGCAGGCCAGCACCAGCCAGGTCCACCGGTCGGCCTGCTCGGGATGCCGAGGACGCGGCGTGGTCCAACCGAGCGTCTGCTTGCAGAACCTTACGGTGTGCTCCAGATCGAACCTGCGGATGTATGCGTGCCAGGCAAGATCAAGGTCAAGCGCCACCGTGGTCGGGCCGGCCCACCAAAGCCACAGCACCTTCGGCGGGCGAGTCCGGGCGGGGACGCGCTGGACCTGGACGCGGATCACCGTCCCGCGCACGATCGGTCGCGGCTTGCCCGTCCCGTGGGTGGGATGGCGCTGCTGCTTGGGGTGCAGCCCGCTCCAGGCCTGCACGGTCACGGTGCCGTACTGGTCGTCGACGGTGTGGAGGGTGGCGGTCGGGATGGGCCAGGTGGTCGGGTCGGCGCAGTTGAACTTGGCGCCGTGGCGGCGCGGCCGGCCCGTCGCGCCGGGTGGGCGTGGCGGCGGGTCGGCGTAGAAGCAGCGGTCGGACCTGAGCCGCACCAGCACCGCGGCGGGAACGTCGGCGAGGTCCAAGGTGAGCTGGGCGGAGTCGTAGCCGCCGTCGAAGACGAACAGCGGCATCCGCCCGCCAGCGTCCAGGCGGCCAACCAACGCGCGGATCTGGCCGGCGGCGGTCTGGTCGGTGTCGTCCAAGGGATGCAGCCGGCGAGCGTCGACCGGGGCGGTCCAGGAGTCGCGCTCGAAGCCCAGCTGCGCGATCCACTGGAAGGCCCAGCCGGCGATGATCGGCTGGCCGGCCGAATGCCGTGAAGGATGGTAGTAGTAGCCGCGCTCAGGGGAGCATTCGGCGTCACAGCGCGGCCAGGTGGTGACATCGACGGCGAAGACCAGCGGGTCAGCGTCGGGAAGACTGCTGACCAGCAGGTCGCGCAGCCGCTCGCTGTCGATGCGCCCACGGGCCAGGGCGGCATAGCTGCTGCCCCAGCGGCGCTGGTGGACTGGCTCCAGGCTCAGGTGCGGCAGCGACGGGACGGCCTGGGCGCACAGCAGCGCGTCGCCCAGCTCGAACAGCGCATCGGCGCGGCGGGCGAAGCAGGCGTGCAGCTCAGCCCGGAACAGGCCAAGCCGCGCGAGGGGGGAGGCTGGCATCAACATGGCCGCGCAGCCTGACCGAACCCAGCATCGACAGGCAAGCTGAGCTGGGCAAACAGCCCCGCCGGGTTAAATCACAAGCTAAGTCCTTGATCTCCCTGCGGGAGGCCCGTTCCGGGCTGAAAATAGGGCTGGTTGCCCGCTGACGTCGTTGCTCTTTGGTCGGTGAGGCCGGAGCTAAGTCGGACGCTGGGAGCCGCGCTATGGGCCCTTCAGTG
>DASYVD010000162.1:0-7721 GCA_036000545.1 Actinomycetota bacterium
CCATGACCGTCAAGTGGTACGCAGGGCCCGGCCGGGACTGTTTGTGGATTTCTCTCACCAGCCGGGTGGAGGCGCGGTACATTCCACCCGGGGGGCGGTAGCTCAGTCGGTCAGAGCAGCGGACTCATAATCCGTCGGTCGGAGGTTCGAGTCCTCCCCGCCCCACCAGGAAAAGCGCAGATCAGGGCCCATGTCCGGCTTGGACTCGGGCGCTGGATCGGCGATCTGCCCCGCGTCTGCCCCGCGGCGGTCGCGACGAACCTCCCGGTTCTTGCTATCCCTGATGACAAAGAGCCCGCGTCTGGCGCTGAGGAAGATCCGTAGCCTCGAGGCGACTTACCCAGCGTCACCACCCCACGTGCAACGCCGAGAGCGAGAATCCACCATGCCCGTCAGATAACTGGGTGGGAAGCGTCCACCTACGGCCCGGGGCCTCGTCGAGTTCGGCGCCGCGATCCCAGGAGCGATCGTCGGGTTCCTGATGGGGGTCGGCGTAGCGCCGGTAATCGTTCTGGTGGCCGAGGAAATCGTGTGGAGTGATAGCCCCCGGTTCCCTCGTCTCGGTCGATTCCTGCAACGTCTGGACGACCTTCTTGACAAGGCTGGTCCGTGAAATCAGACAGGACAAACTTCTATCCATGTTGTCCAAGAAGGCAAACCCCTCGGGACGAGAAACCCGTACCTCCTGACCTCGAACCCGCCGGGTTCGGTGCGCTGGACTTCGTAGCCAGGTCCCGTCGATTGAGTCCTCGCCCGTACTCCGAGGGCTGCGCCCGCGGGGCAGCCCCACGACGGGCCGGCAAGGGCAGCGTGTCAGATGCGGCCACGGACTACGGGCGGAAACACGGCATCGCCGTGATCGACGGCGGGTGCCCGCTGATGTTCGAGCCGACGGCGGATGGAGCGCACAAGGTGATGCGTTTGGTGTTCACCATGACTGGCAAGGTCCCGAAGACATGCGAGGCCCCCGCGCTCACCGGAGCGATCTAAAGGGGTGTCGAGCGTCACCCCGGTGGGGGAACCCTCGGGCGATCGATCGCCTGAGCGCGGCAGATCTCAGCCGGAGGACTCGGGTGGCCCCAGGACTCGGTGCTGTCGCCGCTCCTCGACGGCTCGAGCCTGATCGACGCCAAGCGCCGCTTGCCGATCGATAGAGATCTGGGATCAGATCGTGCCCAATAGTCCCAGCGTCCCGAGGTCCTTTGCCCCATCCACCGGCCCCTCCTAGGGGCCAGGCTGGGGATTGAGACGGAAGGGGGTGCTTGGAGATGGTTCGGGTTCTGGTAGGAGGGTTCGTTGTCGCCCACGGGCTCGTTACCGGGGCGATTTGGATGAGTCCAGCGAAGGGCGGGGAGCCCTTCCGGGCCACGCACTCCTGGGTGCTCGGCGATGTCCGGTCCCTGGCGGTGGCCTTGGCGCTGGTGGCGGCACTCGGGTTCGTGCTCGCAGGGGTCGGCTTCCTTGCTCACCAAAGCTGGTGGGGCGTGTTCGGGGTCGGGGCGGGAGCGCTCGCGCTCGTGCTGATGGGGCTCTACTTCAACCCATGGCTCCTGGCCGGCATCGCGATCAGCGGTGGCGTCCTGTACGCGGGGGTCCAAGCTTTGCAGCAGGCCTAGAAGGGTGCGCTCGAGGAGGAGGCCGAAGATGGGCGGCTACCGTAGGGACATCGAGGCGGCCCGGGGGCGATTGGCGGGCCGTGAGCGTCGCTTCGTCCGCGATCCTCGTTTCGGAGACATCGAGTACACGGAGTGGGGCGATGGCCCCCCGATGGTCCTGAGCCACCCGCTCTTCGGTGGCTTCGACGCGGGTACTGGCCTCGCCGAGACCTATATCGGCGGCGACCACCGGTTCATCGCCCCCTCTCGCTTCGGGTACCTGGGTTCTCTGCCCCACGCGGCCACGCCGGCGGACCAGGCGGACGCCTACGCGCTGCTTCTTGACTCGCTCGGCATCGATCGCGTCGCCGTGTTCGGGTACTCGGCCGGAGGTCCCTCGGCCATCCAGTTCGCCCTCCGCCACGCCGAGCGCACCACGGCGCTGATCCTCATGGCCTCGGCCCTTCCGGGGAAGGCCGGGGCACCCCCGAAGGCCGTGGCGCAGGCGTTCTTCGGCTCGGACCGGCTGTTCTGGATCCTGAAGTTCTATGCGCCCTCCCTCTTCGCGCGGATCCTCGGGATGCCCAAGGGCTTTCGTCCGACGCCCGAGGAGTGCCGGCGGATCGAACAGATTGGGGAGAGCTTCTTCCCGATCAACCCGCGCAAGCGGGGAGTGCTGTTCGACCTGTACGTGTCGAATCCAGACGTGCAGACCTACCCGTTGGAGGAAATCTCCGTCCCCACCCTCATCATCAACGCGAAGGACGACGGCCTGTCGGCATTCGAGAACGCCCTTCACGCCTCCAGCCGGATCCCGAGATCGAAGCTGCTTGTGGCCGATCGGGGAGGCCATCTCCTGCTGGGGAGTGAGACCCGCATCCGGGAGGAGATCGCGGCGTTCGCCTGGACGGAGGAGTTGACCGAGGAGGCGATGCCGGTATGACCTCGAGCTCCGCTTCTGCATCCATCGACCTGTACTGGATCCCGTTGGGCGCGGGTGCGCACGTGGTCAGGTTGAGTGGGAAGGTCTACGAGGCACTCACGGCCTTCATCGAGCACCGCCGGAGATACGCCCTCTACCACTCCGCTCTCGAGATAACCGTTCCCGAAGGCCGGTTCGTGATCGAGTCCGCGCCGATCCCGAACCTGCGCCCACAGGAACGCGGCGTCGTCGCCGCGGGTCCGGTGGGGACGAGATGGGCCGGTCGGTTCCGGCTGTTTCGCTACGAGATCCGCCGGTGGCGCGGAGGCACCATCCCGGACGCGAGTGAAGCGGTCTCGAGTCCCGTCCGCGTGGCGGACGACCTCGCTCACGCGCGAGGGGTCCTTGACCTGGTGCCGTCCGTCCCAACCCCCGTGTGGGGTCGAGACGCGCTACACACCGGCGACATGTGGAACTCCAACTCCCTGACCTCGTGGCTGCTCGCGCGTGCCGGGGTGGACACCGAACTACTCAAGCCGCCATCCGGCGGTCGAGCGCCCGGTTGGGATGCCGGTCTCGTGGTCGCACGACGCGAGATGGGATCAGGCCCGGGCGCTCACGGAGAAGACAACCCGTGGCCTATCGCGATTGGCGCGCATCATGTGTCCGTCATCCACTCAGCGCGTGGGTGAACGGACTATCGGCCGCCGACGCGACTGCACTCCCATTCCCCACCGGATCATCTTCGAGGCTGGCACGCTGGCCCAACAGCTCGTGATGAGTGATCCCTTCTCATTCCGGCGCCTTCCGAGACCTGGGCCCTTCTTCTTCCGGCGTGCCGGGCCAGAAACCGATTGAGACGAGAGGCGCGAAATGCGCTTCCCAATTCAGCCCTCTTCGTGAATCGCTGGGCTGGGAGCTCCGTCTCCGGAGGTCCCGTTGGACAGGGGCCCTGTGGCCCTACGCGGGCCCGGCACCCCCAACGACACTGGCAAAAGACCATGTTGCGAACGGGATACCGGGAGCCCCGGGCGCTAGTGGAGGGAGGTGGACGAGATGGTGGTCGTCTTGGCGATCGTCGGAGTGGTGCTGTGCTGCGGTCTGTGCGGGTACGGCATCAACCGAGCAGTCCGTCGGGCACGGGAACGCCGTGAGAGCGCTGCCCACGCGCTGACCAGAGGATAGGCAGCTCGTCGGGGAGGAATGCGACGGACCGAACCGCGACCTACCCGCTGGCGCGGAGACAGTTCGCGCAACGGGGGAGGCGGGAGGTGGGAACGATGAGTGTCGATATCGCCGTACCAAGTCAAGCTCATGCTGAAACCTCGAAGCGCAGGTTCTTCCACCACTACCTCGAGATGATCGCGGTGATGCTGGTGGCGATGGCAGTCTTTGGCGGAGTGGTGTCGTTGGTCTTCGGCCTCCTCGGCCACTCCAACCTCCTCCACTATGCGGGCCTGCGCGCGTTCGTCATGACGGCCAACATGACCATCGGGATGACGATCTGGATGCGCTTCCGTGGCCACGGTTGGGCACCCACGCTGGAGATGGACGGAGCGATGGTCCTCCCGATCGTCCTTCTCATCGGCCCGTACTGGGCGGGGGTCATCTCGGCCGGGGCGCTGCTCGGCGTGATGCACGCGTTGATGCTTCCGTTCATGTTGGTAGTCATGCTGCGTCGCTACGACGAGTACGCGCAGGGCCACCGCAGCCATTCAACGGGACACATGGCAACGCGCAGCGCCTGAATCGGACCGATCCGATCAGGGGCTTCACGGGCGAGGCAGTTGGGGTAACGTTGGACAGAAGGAGACGACCCGCATTGTCTGGTGGCACCACCATGCGACAGACCTCCCGGATCGGAGAGCCGGGGGTGGCGCGCTTCCTGTTCGGCTCGCCTTACGCCTCCCCGATCTGGCTCCTGGCTCGTGTCTATCTCGGGTACCTGTGGCTGCACGCCGGGTGGGAGAAGGTCACCGGGACCACCGGCGGTACGTGGACCTGGCACTGGGGCTACACGAAGGACTCCTGGATCCGCTCGAGCGCCGGGCTGAAGGGGTTCGCCGCGTTCGCCCTCACCAACACCAAGGGGCCCAACGCGCCGGTGAACTACGGGTGGTACGCCTCGTTCCTGAGGTGGCTGGAGCACAGCGGCGGATGGCTCGCTCCCGTCATCTCGATTGGCGAGGTAGCGATCGGAGTCGCTTTGCTGCTCGGGCTGTTCACGGGCATCGCGGCGTTCTTCGGTGCCCTCCTCACCACGGCGTTCGGCCTGGCCGGGATCGCCGGGGTCAACCCAGTCTTCCTGATCATCGAGGTGCTTCTCGTGCTGGCGTGGCGGAACGCCGGCTGGATAGGACTGGACCGGTTCGTGCTGCCGAAGCTCGGCACTCCGTGGGAGCCGGGGCCGTTATTCCGGCGGAGGCGGGGACAACCCATGCCCCGTGACGTCACAGGGGCACCGCCCACAACGACGGGGCAGTAGTTCGGCGACCACAACCACTCGGATCAGCCGATGGATGGCGCATCTCCCGTGGCGATATCGAGGGATGTCCTCAGGTCTGGCACAGGTGGAAGGAACCGAGGTCCCCGGCCCTTGCGGCAGTTGCCGGGCAACGGAACTATCGGAGCGGGCCCTGGAACAAGGAAATCAGCTCGGGCAACTCCTACGCCAGAGGTGGCTCCGGATGCGGCCACGGCCCCCGGGAGGAGACGACGCTCCGGGTCGGTGCCCCTGTGCTGGTCCGGCTGATGCGTGACGGAGTGGCTCCGCCTGATCCGTTACATCTCGTCGGTCATCATCGTCTCAGCTGACCCGCTCCGCTCGACGCTTCCTCACAAAACGCGCGTCTGCGCCCCCGGCCTCTTCACGCAGGTCGGCTCTCCGCAGTCGCGTCAGCGACGATCGAATGGACCAGGGATGGCGAACGGCTCCCTTCCCGAGTGGCCCGATCCACACGCCTGTAGGGCACAAGAACCTCGGATCAGCCCCGTGACCAGGTCTTTCTTCGAGTTCGCTCGACCTGCTCCTCCGCGACCATGATCGGGAGCTGTCCACCTGGCGAGACACCTGTTTCGTGAACATTGTCCGGAGATAACGGCGGGAGCGTCAGCCTTCCGCGCAGACGAGCGCAGTCCAGCCCCACCGCGACCCGACGCCGGACCGTGACATCATCCACCCCCTGAGGACGAGGGACCCGGCGATGGCGTCGCCGAGATCACCCAATCGCTCTCATCGCACGACGGGAAGGGACCGCGCCGGGCGATGACGTGGCCGGCCGCGTCCTTCGCGGTCATCTTTCGAGCGCCACACGTGATACCGGTCGCGACCCGGGAATGGGCAGGCACGTCCGCTGAAAGGACGGGTTCCTGCCCGGGCAAAAAGACGTAGATGTTCAGGTCGATCGGCGTTCGATTGACCACGACTACCCCGCGAGGCGGTGCCTTATCCCCGTAGTGCGTTATGAAGAGGACGAGAAAGATACCGAAGACGATGATGCCGAGTCCGATGACCCCAGCCACGATCCTGACTAGGAGCGAGATCAGGCGTCGCGCAGGCCTCGCGCTAGTGGGAGTGACCGGACGCGTCTCGTTCGAGTCCATCGACGAGTATCGGCATTTCCGCCGACAGATTTAAGCGCCGGCCCGGATCACGTGTGGCCAGAACCGCGGCTGCTGCGGGAAGCGTGGCGTATCTAAGCTGCCCCCTCCGAAGCACTCGTCCGAGCGTGGTCGGTTGCCGGAGCGATCCAAACCGTCGTCGGGGCACTGTTGCGTTTGCCGAAGCCTAGGCGAGGTGGACCGACACCCTTGGGCAGGTGTCAGATGACGAGAGCCAGTTCGGCGAACGCGTCGGTCAGACGAAGGGGCGGACGGACATCGGTCCCGAGATCGTAGAAGCCCCTGCGGAGGTTCTGAACGAAGGCGTGCGCGGCGACGATGACCCTGGCGGTACGGTCTCGCTTCAGCCGGCGTATCGGTCGAAGTCGAGCCTTCAGGCGTCCGTGGTCGGTCTCAAGCGCGGTATCTTGCCTAGGACTCTCAAGGCTGTTCAGCGCGGGATTTCGACGAGGATCGCAAGGGACGACATCGTAGAACTGACCAGGCGGACTAGCAGCGAGCAAGACATGTCGTTTCGTGAGGGAAGCGGAATTTCTGCGGCCCGAACGACCCGTACCATCCCCGATGATGGCGACAGCGAGCTTCTCGACACCTGAAGAGGCCGCGCTAGCAGGGTTCGACCCCCGCTACGCTCGCGTCGTGCGGGTTCGGTTTGATCGACCCACGCCCACGTGCCTTATGCCGCTGCCACAGAACGAGGCGGAGGTCGAACTCGCGACGAACGAGCCCCCTTATGAGTACCCGTACCTCGTGCATGTCGAGCGCGTCGGCGACTTCTGGGAAGAGAGGGTCAGCCATAACTGACGAACCTTGGCAATCGGAGATATCGCTTTCCAGCGAAAGTGACACTCTCGCTGGCCGCGCGAGTTGCGCGAGATCCAGGCCCACCTTCTTGCCAACCAAATTCCAGGAGGACTCGACGGAGTAGCGGTTCGCGCCGTACGCGCCCCCCGGGAGGCAGGGCCGGCGAGGATCAGTGGTAGACGACCCAGAGCTTCGGGCCGTCCGGCCGGCCCAGGAAGAAGAGCTGAGTGGCCCCGATGGAGAGCCCCTCATCGGACAAACGAGGCCACCAGAGATCGACCTCGGCCCAGGCACGTGGTGCCCGCAGGGCCTCGAGCGTGGTCTGGTCGCACTCTGACAAGAGCCACGGGGAGAAGAAGGGAAGGCCTGGATCTCCCTCCGTCTCATCCGTGGGGTCGGAGTAGTAGTAGCCGGCCACCTCCCACTCCGCGTGGTCGGCGTCGAACGGCGCTTCCTTTACCTGCCGGGCGAAGTCCTCGTAGGAGTCGAACAGCGCCTGGAGGGACGGGTCCATCTGCGCCCACATCGTCCGCGGATCCGGTCCGGGCAAAAGGGCCGCTTCGAGAAAGGTCTGAGCCGCCTCCCGGACCCTCGGGTCTTCATCGGCGAGGGGCCGCAGCTCTCCAGTCGGGCAGGTAATCGCGCTTGGGAGCCTCCGGTCGCCGAAGCGCACCGGCCCGTCCGCCACCACAGGCGTGGGGGTCGTCGTCATGGAGGAAGCGCTCGCCGGGGAGGCGTTGGCATCTCCAGGGCCGACCGTCCGGTCGCAGCCTGCCGCG
>DASYVD010000163.1:0-8892 GCA_036000545.1 Actinomycetota bacterium
CCCTGGTTGGGCCCGGCCTGAGAGGAGCACCCAATGGACCTTCATCCGGTGATCGCGGCCATCGAGGAGGGGGGGCTCTCGTTCATCCTCTTCGTGGGAATGGTGGTCGTGGTGTTCCTGATTCTCTGGCTGACGGTTGCCAGGTAGACGGCTCACAGCCCGTTAGCCGATCGCCGTCGCGGCTTCCCTCACCGCTTCAACCGTTCGTTCGATCTCTGCGTCGCCGTGTGCGGTCGATAGGAACCAGGCCTCGTAGCCCGACGGGGGGAGGTAGATCCCTCGCTTCAAGAGGGCATGGAAGAAGCGAGCGTACCGTTCGTGGTCGGCTCCACGCACATCCTCGAACCCACGGATCGTGGTGTCCGTGAAGAACACCGAGAACAGCGACTCCACACGGTTGATCGTGTGTGGAACGCCGGCGCTGGTCAGGGCATCCGTGATCCCCTCCACCAGCGCGGTGGCCGTCTTCTCCAGCGCGGGGTACGGGTCGCGACCGCGGATCAGCCCGAGCGCCGTCAGGCCCGCCGCCACGGCCACCGGGTTCCCCGAGAGCGTTCCCGCCTGGTACACATCCCCGGCCGGCGCCACTCTCCCCATGATCTCGGCGCTCCCGCCATACGCGGCGCACGGGAACCCTCCACCCATTACTTTGCCCAGGAGCGTAAGGTCGGGAGTCACCCCGTAGAGAGCCTGGGCCCCACCCCGGGCCAGGCGAAAACCCGTGATGACCTCGTCGAACAGGAGCAGCGCGCCGTGCTCGGAGGTGATCCCCCGGAGGGTCTCCAGGAACCCGGCCTCAGGCGGGATCACCCCCATGTTGGCGGCCACCGGCTCCACGATCACGGCGGCGATCTGGTCTCCTGCGGCCTCGAAAGCCTCTGCAACGGCGCCGGGTTCGTTGTACGGCAGGACCAGGGTGTCGCGGGCGGCACCGTCGGTGATTCCCGGCGAGGCCGGGATGCCGAACGTGGCCAGACCGGATCCCGCTTCTGCCAGCAGGCTGTCGGCATGGCCGTGGTAGCACCCGGCGAACTTGACCACGCGCGGCCGGCCGGTGAACGCGCGGGCCAGCCGAACCGCGCTCATCGCCGCCTCGGTGCCCGAGCTGGTCAGGCGGACCATGTCGAGGGACGGAACCGCGGCGACGATCTCCTCGGCCAGGCGGACTTCCGCTTCCGTCGGAGCGCCGAAGGACGTGCCCTGCGCAGCCATGTCGGCGGCGGCGCGAACGATGTCGGGGTGCGCATGTCCGAACAGCAGCGCCCCCCACGACTGCACGTAATCCACGAACCGGCGGCCGTCTGCGTCCTCGATCGAGGCGCCTTCACCGGCCGCCATGAATACGGGTACCCCCCCGACAGCCCCGAACGCTCGCACCGGAGAGTTGACGCCTCCGGGGATGACGGCGCGGGCCCGCTCGAACAGCTCCTCGGACCGCGTCACCCGGCTATCCTCCGGCCAATCGAGTGGAGGAGGTCGGCATGCGGCTCAGGTTCCCGAGCGGGCGGGAGGAGGACCGCCACCCCGCGAATGTCCGCCACTTCGGCGATCGGCGCACGCTCGGCGAGCGGCTCGCCGACACCGTCGCTGGCCGGGTTGGGTCGTGGCCGTTCATCATGGTTCAGTCGCTGCTCCTGGTCGCATGGATCGTGGCCAACGGCTTCCTCATCCGCGACTGGGTGGGAGGGAGGCCCTTCGACCCTTACCCCTTCATTCTCCTGAACCTGGTGCTCTCGTTCCAGGCGGCGTACACGGGGCCGGTGGTCATGATGAGCCAGAACCGGCAGGCGGCGAAGGACCGGGACGAGGCAGAGCATGACTACGCTGTGAACCGTGAGGCTCTCGATCGTCTCGAGCGTCTGGAGGAGGGGCTGGCCCGCCTCGAGGAGATGCTTGGCGGGCGACCGGGCAAACGCTAGCGCCTCCTCATCTGCCGGAACTTCCGGCGGGACCGCATCACCTGACGAACGTGCTTGGGGGTCCGCATCGTCGGCGAGCTCATCGGAACGATGCTGATCGAGCCGTCCGTCTCCAGGACGGCGAGCTTCACCGCGGCGACCGATTCCAGTCCATGCTCCCGCACGACCATCTCGATCTCCCGGCGGTCGAGTCCCTCCTTCCGCAGCTGGGGCTCGATGAAGTCCCCGTCCTCGACGAGCACCGCGGGTGTGCCCTCGATCAGCCGGCCCCACACGCCCCCCTGGACCCGGAGCAGAGCGACGCCGCGGTTCGCCGCCAGCAGCACCACCGCGGCGAGGATCCCACCCGGGAGCGAGAAGTCCTTGCCCACCATGGCGTTCTGAACGGCGTTCCCCACCAGGAGGATGACCACCAGGTCGAAGATGGTCATCTGTCCGAGCTCCCGCTTCCCCATCAAGCGAAGGGCCACGAACAGGGCGACGTAGACGGCGGCGCTCCGGACGGCGATCTCCCACAGCGGCGTACCGAGCTCGAACATGGCGTGCCTCCTCCCGCGGTTCTGGCGAAGGGAGCATCGCACGAGCAGCGCAGCCCGGCGGCGCTCAGTCGAGCCAGTCCGCCGCTTCCTTGGCGTGGTAGGTGAGGATGAGGTCGGCGCCGGCACGGCGGATCGCCGTCAACACCTCCAGTGTCGCCCGCTGCCCGTCGATCCATCCCCGCTCCGCCGCGGCCTTCACCATCGCGTACTCCCCCGAGACGTTGTAGGCCGCGGTGGGGAATCCTGTCTCTTCCTTGGCTCGCCGGATCACGTCGAGATACGGCAGCGCCGGCTTCACCATGACGATATCGGCGCCCTCCTCGATGTCCTGCCGGATCTCCCGGATGGCTTCGTCGGCGTTGGCGGGGTCCATCTGGTGCGAGCGTCGGTCGCCGAACCGGGGTGCGCCCTCCGCCGCTTCCCGGAACGGCCCATAGAAAGCCGATGCGAACTTGGCCGCGTAGGCGAGGATGCCGATGTCCGCGAAGCCGGCGTCATCGAGAGCCTGACGGATCGCCGCCACTTGCCCGTCCATCATCCCCGAGGGAGCGACGAGATCCGCTCCCGCCGCCGCTTGCGACATGGCGATCTTTCGGTAGATCTCGAGGGTCCGGTCGTTGTCCGGGGAGTCTGAAGCGCCTTCGGCGAACACACCGCAGTGCCCGTGGTCGGTGTACTCGCACAGGCAGAGGTCGGAGATCAGGACGGTGCCTTCCCCCAGCTCTTCCCTCAGGGCGCGCAGCGCCTGTTGAGCGATCCCCTCGTCGTTCCACGCCTCGCTCCCGGCCGCGTCCTTGCGCGCAGGGATCCCGAAGACGACGAATCCCAAGATGCCCTTCTCGGCGATCTCCCGGGCCTCCTTTCGGAGGGACTCCAGCGTGTGCTGGAAGTGCCCGGGCATCGAGGCAATCGGCACCGGCTCGCCGATGTCCTCCTTGACGAACAGCGGCGCCACGAGGTGCCGCGGGGCGAGATCGGTCTCCCGCAGGAGGTCACGCAGGGCATCTCTCCGCCGAAGCCGCCGCGGTCGGTGTTGAGGAAAGACCATCAATCCGAATGTTACTGGCTCGCGCCAAAGCCGGCTCGGTGCCTGGTGGTTGAACGGAGGTCAGACTGCGGAATCCCGTACCAATCTCTCCGCCCAGGCGACCACGCGCTCGGCTCGAGCAACTCCTTCGACGGCCTCTGTCTGAGTCGTACGGCGAGACTCGTACTCGACCACATTCTTTTTCGCTAACAGCATCCGAATCTGCCTTATGTGCCGTCCTGCTTCCTCTTCAGATCCCACTACTGCTTCCAGGAAGTCCACCGCTCGCTGATGATCTGATTCGGCCGACCTTTGCCCAGCAAGCGCCGCAGTTATCGCGTCGCCCGCACTGATCGCGGCATGTACTGCCGCTAGGAGGGCCGCATCCTGTCTCCCAGCCTCGAACGCACAGCGGCCCTCAGTCGCAAACTGCTTCGCCTTCTCCAGATAGAGCGTGGCTTCAGAGCGAGCGACGTCAACGCTCTTGGCGCGTCTTCCCATGGCTCACCGCTGGAGGTCCGCCAATGACCGGAATGCCCTCCTCCGCAACCCGTCGCCAGATCTTGGGCCGATCCGGCCATTCCTCCGGCGAACGGGCCGAGCTGACCAAAGGCGCCAGCCGATTCCCGAATCGGGTCCGAAGCGTCGCTTCCAGCTCCTCGAGGACGACGAGAGCGTGGACCTCCTGCCCTTCGCGAACCAAGACGGCGAGATCCACATCGCTCGTAGCTTCCATATCGTTTCTGGCGGCGCTCCCGAATAGAACTGCGGCCAGGACATATCGCTGGTGCTTTCCGAGCTGCTTCCGGAGAAATTCGACAAAGCTCGTGGGGAGATCCCGTTCCCATTCAAAGAGGCTCCTGAGCCTGGGGACCAGCACGTGCCCCTGGTTGAGTTGAAACAGCGTCAAGCGACTCCGGACTCTCTTGGACGCTATTCCCTGATCGGCCAGCGAGTTAAGGACTGCCGAGGCTGTCGGATGCGAGATTCCGGCACGTCTCGCCAGCTCTCGGGTACTTGCCGGAAACCCTTGAGGCAAGCCGACCAAAGCCCTCAACACGCGGAGCTGGCTACGGGTAGCGAAGACCTCATCTAGTGCCTGGTAGAGGTTCATGGTATATGTTCTTACCACATGGAAGGTATTCTTTCCACGTGGTAAGAAGAGATTCCACTTAGGACGCTTCCCTAAACGCGACCGCGCACTACGCGCTCGAGGGCAGAGACCAGACCTTCAACCGTGTGCGGGCGCGCGATGGCGTGGACGCGGAACCCTGCAACCCGAGCGGCCCGGGCGGTGACGGGTCCGATACACACCACCTTCGGCCCGTTCACCACACCGGCCAGCCGCACGAAGCCTTCAACCGTCGAGGCCGACGTGAACACGATGGCGTCCACCAGGCTCTTTTGGAGCGCCCCCCTCGCGTCCGCAGGGAGCGAGCGAGGGACCATGGTTCGGTACGCCGTCACCCGCACGGGGGTCCACCCCTTCGCGCGGAGCGCTTCCTCCAGATCCGGCGGGGCGATGTCGGCGCGGGGCAGCAGCACTCGTCCCTCACCTCGGGGGAAGGCCCGGCCCAGCGCGGCCGTGGTGAACGCGCCCGGTACCAGATCGGGTTGCCGCCCGTTGCCACGGAGCGCCTCGGCCGTGCCGTCTCCGATCGCGGCCACCTCGGCGGCGATCCCACCGGCACGGAGCGCCCGGTCGCGAGCGAACCAGACCTCCACCGTCTTCGGGCTGGTGAACACGACCCACGAGTACCGGCCGCTCGCCGCGGCACGGATGGCCCGGTCCAGCGCACCGCCGGGCGGGGCCTCCTCGAGCCTGATGGTGGGGGCCTCGAGAGCGGTCGCTCCTTGGGCCCGCAGCAGGTCGACGAACGCTCGGGTCCGTTCCCGGGGCCGCGTGACGAGGATGGTGCGCCCAGACAGAACGCCGCTCACGAGCCGGCCTCCTCCAGGATCTTCCGAGCGCCCGCCTGGAGCAGTGCGTCGGCGGCTTCGCCGGCCGCCTCCCCTGGCGTCGAGGCCTCCACCTGAGCCCACAAGAGATCGGAGCCATCAGGCCTGACCACCACGGCGAGGAGGCGAACTCGCTCGTCTCGCCACTCCGCGTACGCGCCCAGTGGTAGCCGGCAGCCGCCGCCCAGGAGCGCCACTAGGCGTCGCTCGGTCTCGAACGCGGCGCGGGAGGGCTCGTGGTCCAGTCGCGAGGCCAGGTCTGCGCCCTCGGTCCCCTCCCGCGCCTGCACGGCCAGAGCGCCCTGTCCGGGTGCAGGGACCATCTCGTCCACCGGCAGCACCGACACGTGGTCAGGCTCGATCCCCAGACGGGCCAGCCCCGCCCCGGCCAGCACCAGGGCGTCGAACCCGCCTTCCTCCAGCTTTCGGAGGCGCGTGTCCACGTTCCCCCGGACGTCCCTGGCCTCCAGCGCAGGCCGGAACCGTCGAAGCAGGGCCTGCCGGCGAAGGCTGGACGTCCCCACCACCCCGCCCTCTCCCACCTCGGGCTCCCGGCTCACCAGCAGGTCGTAGGGGACGTTTCGCTCCGGCACGGCAGCCACGACGATGCCTCCATCGTCCTCGGAGGGGAGGTCCTTCGCTGAATGGACCGCCAGGTCGACCTCGCCCCGTGAGAGCGCCGCGGAGATCTCCGCCACGAAGAGACCCTTGACGCCTGCAGGGGACCCTTTGGGGGAGGCCCCGCGGTCGCCCGCCGTGGCCATGGTTACGAGTTCGGGGTCGCCCCCTGCTTCGGCCAGCAACCCGGCCACCTCCTGCGCCTGGGCCAGGGCGAGCCGGGACCCCCGGGTGCCGATACGCAGCCGCATGGGACCTAGTCCCCGAGGTCGAGGTCGAAGAGCTCGGCGAGGGCTCGGGCGTGGGCCTCCCCCTCCGCGGTTCCCGCGCCCTCCTTCAGCCGGACCACCGGCTCGTGGAGGAGCTTGGCCACCACGCCCGCCGCCAGGGCCTCAACGGCCTGCCGCTCACGATCCGAGAGGCCCCGCAGGCGGGAAGCCAGACGGCGGATCTCTCGGATCCGCACCTCCTCGCCCCGACGGTGAAGGGCCTTGATCAGCGGGGCCAGCCTCGCTTCGCGCTGCTGGCGTCCGAACCTCTGCGTCTCGTCGGCCACGATGGCTCGGACTCGCTCCACCTCGGCCGAGAGCTCGTCCCAGCGCTCCGCCAGGACCTCCCGAAGATCATCGATATCGGCCACCCGAACGCCGGGGAACTCTCCCGCGGCCGGCTCGACGTCTCGTGGAACCGCCAGGTCCAGGAGGAAGAGGGGGCCGTCCCGGCCAGAAGTGGCCCGTTGGACCAGCTCTCTGGAGAGAACGACCTCGGTCGCCCCGGTCGAGGAGACCACCAGGTCGGCGGAGGACAGCGCCAGCTCCAGGTGTTCGAGGGACCCATGGGCCGCTCCTCCTGTGCGCTGTGCCAGCCGAGCGGCCCGCTCGGGAGTGCGGTTCACGATCGTCACCGGCCCCGCGCCGCGTTCCCGGAGGGCCCGGATCGCCAGGGCGCTCATCTCCCCCGCTCCGATCACCAGGACCGAACGACCGTCGAGGCCCCCGAGATGGGCCGACGCCAGGGTGGCGCCCGCTTCCACGAAGGCTGCCGGGCTGGACTCGATGGCGGTTTCCCGCCGAGCTCGCCGGCCGACCCGCCCCGCTTCTCGGAACAGGGTGGTGAGGACCGGCCCGGCCGCTCCCTCATCCTTGGCCGCGCGGACGGCCTGGCCCACCTGCGAAAGGATCTGCGGCTCTCCTAGGACCATGGAGTCGATGCCCGCGGCCACGGAGAAGAGGTGCTCGGCGGCGTCGTCTTCGTAGTGCGCGTACAGCGGCTCGGCGAACTCCTCGGTCGGGACTTCTCTTGACTCCGAGAGGAACCGCTTGAGGTCCAGGAAGCCCTGGTGATAGCGGGGAACCATGGCGTAGATCTCCACCCGGTTGCACGTGGAGAGGATCACGGACTCCTCGACGGCCTCGAGGGCCGTCAAGTGGTGATAGGCCTTGGGGAGGTCCGAACGCGAGAACGACAGTCGCTCTAGAAGCTCCACCGAGGCCCGGCGGTAGGACACCCCTAGGGCCAGGACCGGCATGCACCCTCCGGATTCACCCGTTCAGCGTACCGGTTCCAGGCGCTCTTCCGTCTTTCCCCTCCGCCCCGGTTTCGCCACGCGACCCGTCGACCTGGACAGCGCCTTCCCTCGGCGGACGTCGGCCAGCGCGGCCTTCCGCTGCTCGTAGAAGGCGAGGATCTGGAGCTCCAGCGAGAGGTCGACCTTCCGTACCGACACGTGGGGCGCCACGTTGATGTGGGCGGGAGCGAAGTTGAGGATCGAGCGGATCCCCGCCTCGACCATCCTGTCCGCCACCTCCTGGGCCGCTCCGGCCGGGGTGCAGATCATCCCGATGGCCACCTCGTGCTCCTTCACCAGGTCGGACATCTCATCCACCGAGGCTACCCGCACCCCCTCCACGGCCTCCCCCTGCTTCTCGGGGTCGACGTCGACCAGCGCCACGATGCGGAAGCCGCGCTCTCTGAACCCCCGGTACCGGGCCAGGGCGTGACCGAGGTTCCCGATCCCGGCGATCAGCACCGGCCAGTCCTGGGTCAGGCCCAGCTCCCGGCGGATCTGGTGGATGAGGTAGGCCACGTCGTACCCCACGCCGCGGGTGCCGTAGGAGCCGAGGTAGGAGAGATCCTTGCGGACCTTCGCGGAGTTCACCCCGGCGGCCTGGGCCAGGCTCTCGGAGGAGATCGTGCTCCGTCCCCTCTCGGCCATCTCGACCAGTGCCCGAAGGTAGACCGGAAGGCGTCCCACGGTGGCTTCTGGGATGGGGCGTGCTCTCACGGCAGGGCCCTGGGAGGGGTTTGCACGATAGTGCGATTGTACCTTCGAGGCGGATCGTTTCTCAAATTCTCAAGCGTGCCTATTCCCTCGCCGCCCCGACCAGGAAGCGCAGGCGGGCGGGGTCGACCCGGATCTCGAACTCCTCATGCCCGTCCACCTCGATCACGGGGATCCGGATTCCGTAGTCGCGCTCGAGGGCGTCGTTCCCGTCGATCAGGACCTCCTCGAACTCGAACGGGGATTCCCGCCGGACGCCCAGGATGACTTCCCGGGCCTCGTCGCAGAGGCCGCACCTGCGCCGCGAGTACATCCTCACTTGCATGGCTGAAATCCTAGCGACGGGGGATACTTCGCTGGTGGCCGAGACCGACCTGGAGCTCGCCCGCCGCGTGGCCGAGCGCGACGCGTCGGCCTTCGAGGAGCTGTACCGCCGATATGCCGGGCCCGCCTACGGCCTGGCCCTCCGGGTGCTCCGGGAGCCTCCCCTGGCCCAGGACGTGGTGCACGAGGCCTTCATAGCCGTATGGAGCGCGCCCGAAGCCTACG
>DASYVD010000164.1:0-7101 GCA_036000545.1 Actinomycetota bacterium
CCCGCAGGGATCCCAGCAGCTCGAGGGAAGCGCGGTGGTCTACGACTCGAAGGTGGAGCAGTCCTGGGTGCTGGTCCTGGTTCGGGCTCCGGGCATGGAGGGCCAGGCCACCGTCACGCTCGCCACCCGTGACGGCCGAACCATCCCGTTGCATGCGATGGAGTTCAGCTCAGGTGGCGAGGCTTCGAGCTGGCTCGTCACGTCCTCGAACCTCCGGCCGTTCGTGACCGTGATCGTCCGGGACGAGTCCGGAACGACCATCGCGACAGGGTCCGTGTCCGGCGACTAGCGCGAGATCGCCAGACGCTTGATGGACCGCGGGTAGGCGCCGAACCGGTACTTGTAGTCGTACTCCCCCTTCAGCATGTCGAACCCGCGGCATCCACCCTCGATGGCGATCCGGATGTCCTCGGCCACCAGCACCATCCCCGGCGAGAGGTGCCGCCACGAGCGGTCGAACGCCGAGTTGTACAGATAGGAGATCCCCTCGAACCGGAAGCCCACCGTGCCGGCCACCTTCTCCGATGCCACCTCGATGAAGGTTAGGTTGAAGATCCCCCGTGGGAGGAACTCCTCCCCCAGCCTGCGGAAGAAGATCTCCATGCCCGGCTGGAGGAACACGCCCTTGGGCCCGTCGCTCCGCTTGTGCAGCTCCACGAACCGATCGAGGTACTCCGCCACCGTGTTCGCATGGGCAAGGCAGATCCGGTACGGCCCGGCCTCCGCCTCCAGCTTGCGGGCCTTGCGCCGGATCTCGTGACGGAGCTTCGCGGGAAGCGCGTTCAGGTAATCGTCGTACGAGCCGGGGAGCGGCAGGAAGGGCGCGATCCCATTGGTGTCGTCGGCTACCTCGACGTGGAATCCTTGCGCCGCAGCGGCTTCTGCGAGCCGCTGGCGCCACTGGCGATCCTCGGGCAGGCCTCGGAGGTCCGCCTCGGACCAGTCGTCACGCCGCTCCAGCGCTGCCAGCAGCTCCTTGGCGAAGCCGCCGCCTGCCTCGGGGAGGGCGACCGGCCCCATGTAGTCGGTGACCTCGGTCCCTCCGAGGAACCGGAGCCTCTCGCCCGAGCGCTCGAACGCCACGGCACCCACCTGAGCCCCGTCCTCCTCGCCGAAGGCCAGGAGCAGCTGCTCCTGGCCTTCGGCGAACTCTTCCCAGTACAGCTTGAGGAACTGCGGCGTATGGAAGAACGTCCCCGCCGGGTCCGCCGTAACCAGGTTCGACCAGTCTCGGCGGACGAAGTCCCGCCCGTCCCCGGAGAACACGATCTCCATGCCGCTAGCGGTCCAGGACGAAAACGGAGTGAGGGTATGTGCCCAGGGTCGGCCACATCGGCCGGTACGTCTCGACGTGGGCGATCGAGACGTCCCGCTCCTTGAACAGCGTCGTCCACCGCTCGACGTCTCGGAACGTGAACGGCGTGGGAACATCGTGGCGGATGTTCAGAAGCCAATCCCATGCCGTGTTGAGCACGCGATCCAGCCTGGAATTCGGCGTGTCCTCGGCGATGATCACGCGCTCCCTGGCGATCCGCAGCGCCTCGTCGAGCAGGTGCTCTTGCTCACCCCACCGCTCCATGTGGTGGAACACGAACATCAGCAGGACCACGTCGAATGACGCATCCTCGAAGGGCACCCGGACGGGATCGGACTGGAGGACGAACGGCATCGTCGCATCGCGATTGCCGTAGTCGACGAGGTCGCAGAGCGTGGGACGCACACCGGTCCTGTCGCGGAGCCACCGGGCCATGAACCCCGTCCCCGCACCGAGGTCGAGCATGGTCTGCCCCGATCGAAGATACGGAGCGATGCGGTTCCCCTCCTCGTTCTCCCGCAGGAACACGGGGTCAACTCTAGCGGCCCCGCGGAACGGGGCCGCCTCCGAGTGATTCGCGAATCCGCCCGGTCTTTCACCAGGATCCGCCGCCCCCGCCTCCGCCGCCGCCGCCGGCTGAGCCGCCACCGAAACCGCTCCCGCCCGAGCCCGAGGGCGTCGAGGCGATCGTGCCCGCGGTGGTCACGGTGAAGCCGTCCATGGCGTCGGAGAACGCGCCGTAGGCGAAGGCGTTCGACGAGACGTACCACGACGTGTCCGGCGGGGGTTCGCCGAGGACCTCGAAGGCCCGCGCCCACTTCTCGGTCAGGCCGAACACGATCGCGTAGGGAAGGTACCGCGTGAACAGGCCCTCCTTCTCAGCGAACCTGGCCATGTTGGTCTCCGCCGTGGCGATGACCGTCCGGAACCCTCGGACCCGCCGGACGAGCCCGGTACCCTTGGCTGTCCGTCGCGGCATCCACCTCGCGCCGACCACCAGCAGCAGGCCAGCGAGGATCACGGCGATCGGGAGCAGCGCCAGGCGCGTCCACCTGACCGCGGCGAACTCGAGGGCCGCCCCCGCGACGAGGACCCCGATCCCCGCGGCGACCCACCGCGACCGAATGCGGTCGGGACGCCCCGCGAACCACCCCTGTCCCACTGCATTGCGATACAGCGCGTCCTGCACTCGTTGGAGGCGCGACACGAACTGCGTCCGCAGGCTCGACAGCTCGACCTCCTGGCCGTCCTCGAACAGCCCATCGAGCAACTCTCGCTCGAACTCCAGGAGCTCACGGTCGGGGTCCCTCAGCTTCGTGAGCTTCCAGTCCGGCTTGCCGAACCATCCCTTCTTGGGGATCTCCTCGATCACGAGGTACTTGCGGACGGCGAGGTCGATGACGGTCGCGGTCACGTCGAGCGTGTTGGCCACCTCGTCGACCAGCGTCCCGATCTGGCCCGGCCGAAGCCCGAGCGGCGGGGCGAACTCGACGGGACCCGATGCGTCGCCCTCGAACAATGGGACGGCTTGCTCTGGGGTCCCCGGTGGGGGGCCCATCAGCACATCGACCTGGGAGCCCCCATAGCGCCGGTCTCGCCCCGAGCGCCAGACCATGCCGCCGAACCCTCCGACCACCAGGGCAGCCAGCAGGAGCGTGCCGCCCACCGTGAGCGGCGTGGTGGTGAAGGCCCGGCCAAGGGTCCACCGCTCCGCGATGATGGGGGCCGGTTCGGCGACGATGCCCTTGGGGAGGCCCACCACCACGGTGAGCGCGCCCCCGGGATCGAGCGAGAACTGAGCGAAGGACGCGACCCCACCCTTCATCGCGCTCCTCGTGCACGGAAGGTTCGAGCCCGCCGGTCCGGCGTAGCACGCGGTCCGATCGATCGGACCGGGGGCCGAGACCATCACCTTCGCTTGCCGGATGGGGACGGACCAGTCCGCCCCGATGGCGTTCCAGAACAGTTCGTCGTGATCGGGGAACCCGTTCAGGGCCTCACCGATCCGGTACGTGATGACGTAGGTGTGCCGGCCGCTGATGGTCCGGTCGGGGTCGCCGATCCGGATCCTCGTCCTCCCACCTCCGGCATCCTCCGTCTCGTACTGGACCGGCGTGCCCGGCGATCCCGCTACCGACACCACGTCCAGGGGGTAGATCCGGTCGTGGGCATCGTCGTACCCAAGGGTCGTCGGGATGTCCCGAAAGATGCCGTGGCGTTGCGCGGACCCAAAGTCGTAGTCGATCACCTCCTTCACGACGATGGAGTCGTCGCCTTGGATCTCGATCGCGACGTCGTAGCGAAGGATCGCCTCGGCCGATTGGGCACGTGCCTGCCCCATCGACACGGCTGCCGACCCGGCGACAGCCAGGACCAGAACGGGTTTGGCCAACCTCATCGAGGCAAAGCGTATCCCCGGTTTGGACCCGGACCGACCCAAAACCGCTAGTGCGGGGCCGTGCCCGCGGCCTTTCCGTCCCCGCCCGCGAGGGCTTCTTGAAGCACGTCCCAGGCCAGTACGGCGCACTTCACCCTGATCGGGTACTTCACCACACCCTTCAGGGCGACGAGCTCGCCGAATTCGTCCTCGTCGGGCTCCGCGTCGCCGGCCATCATCCCCCGGAAGTCGCCAATCAGCCGCTCCGCGTCCTGGACCGACCTTCCGTTCACCGCCTCGGTCATCATCGAAGCCGAGCTCTGGGAGATGGAGCACCCCTGTCCCAGAAATGTGACCCCCGACACGTTCCCGTCCTCCTCGTGGACGAAGACCGTGATCTCGTCGCCGCACAGCGGGTTGTTCCGGGAGCACGAGAGCTCCGCCCCCGGGAGCTCACGCTTGTTCCGGGGGTTCTTGTAGTGATCGAGGATGGTTTCCTTGTAGATCTCGTCGAGCGCCACGCTCTGTCCCTCCGGCGGGCCAACAGACCCGGCTCTTTCGTTCCAACGCTAGAACCCGAACACCTCTTCAGCCTTGGCCAGGGCGGCCACGAGGGCATCCACCTCGTCGTTCGTGTTGTAGACGTAGAAGGACGCTCGGGTCGTGGCCGGAACCCCGAATCTCCGCATCACCAGCTGGGTGCAGTGATGACCTGCCCTGACGGCCACCCCCTCCGTGTTCAGGATCGTGGCCAGGTCATGGGGGTGGACGTCCTTGTACCAGAACGACACGGCCCCACCCCGGACGCTCACGTCCTTGGGCCCGAAGATCGTCGCCCCCGCGTCGAGCAGGCGGTCGATCGCGTAGCTGGTGATCTCCTCCTCATGGGCCCGGACCGCGTCCATGCTCAGGGCCTGGAGGTAGTCGACGGCCGCGCCCAGCCCGACCTCCTGGGCGATGTTCATGGTGCCGGCCTCGAACTTGTACGGCACCTCGTTCCAGGTGGAATGGTCGTGATGGACTTCCTCGATCATGTGCCCCCCGCCCATGAACGGGTCCATGGCCTCCAGCAGCTCACGTCGGGCGTACAGCCCGCCCGAGGCCGTGGGGCCGAGCATCTTGTGGCCGGAGATCGACAGGAAATCGCAGTCCAGCGCGGTCACGTTCACCGGGACGTGCGGGACGAGCTGCGCCCCGTCGACGCAGATGACCGCACCCATGGCATGGGCCGCGTCGGCCAGCTGGCGAACCGGCGGTAGGGTCCCGAGCGAGTTCGACATGCCCGACACGGACAGGATCTTCGTGCGCTCGTTCAGCAGCGATCCCAGGTCGGACAGATCCAGGAGGCCGTCGTCGGTCAGCGGGATGTACCGGAGGACAGCACCGGTGTCTCGGGCGCACAGCTGCCACGGCACGATATTGGAATGGTGCTCCAGGTCCGAGAGGAGGATCTCGTCCCCTTCCTTCAGGAACTTCCGCCCCCAGGCATGGGCCACGAGGTTGATCGATTCGGTCGTGCCTCGCGTGTACACGACGGTGGAGGGGTCGCTCGCCCCCACGAACCGGGCGATCTTCTCGCGCGCCCCCTCGTACAGATCCGTGGCCTCCTCCGAGAGCATGTAGATGCCCCGGTGGACGTTCGCGTTGTGGCGCTCGTAGAACTCGCGCTCTGCCTCGATGACCTGACGGGGCTTCTGAGAGGTGGCGGCGCTGTCGAGGAACACCAACGGCTTGTTCCCAACCGTGCGGGAGAGGATGGGGAAGTCGGCCCGGATCCGGGCCACGTCCAGCGCTCCTTCCGACCGCTCCCTCGTCACCGACATCGCGTCCTCGCCCCCTCTACGATTCCCGTTCGCCGTTCTCCTGCTCGATCCCCAGCTCTTGGCGGATACCCTCGTAGCCCTTCTCCTCGAGCTCGTGGGCCAGCTCCTTCCCCCCCGACTTCACGATACGCCCGCCGATCATGACGTGGACGTAATCGGGCGACACGTAGTTCAGGATCCGCTGGTAATGGGTGATCAGGAGCACCCCGAGGTCCGGCCCGATCAGTTCCTCGACCCCAGTGGCCACGGCCTTCAGCGAGTCGATGTCCAGGCCCGAGTCGGTCTCGTCCAGCACCGCGATGTCGGGCTCGAGCACGGCGAGCTGGAGGATCTCATTCTTCTTCTTCTCGCCACCGGAGAAACCCTGGTTCACGTAGCGGTTCACCATGGCGTCCTCAACCCCGAGGAGGTTCATCTTCTCCTTCATGTGCTTGCGGAACGCCAGGGCCGAGATCTCCTCACCCTTCACGGCCTTGTACGCAGTCCGAAGGAAGTTCACCACCGAGACGCCGGGAACCTCCACCGGGTACTGCATGGCCAGGAACAGGCCCCGCTGGGCCCGCTGGTCGGGCCGAAGGCCCAGGATGTTCTCCCCCTTGAACAGGACCTCGCCGGCGGTGACCTGGTAGCCGGGCCGGCCCATCAGCACGTTTGCCAGCGTCGACTTCCCCGACCCGTTGGGTCCCATCAAGGCGTGGGTCTCCCCCTGTCTCACCACCAGGTCGATCCCCTTCAGGATCGCCTTGCCCTCCACGGAGGCGTGCAGGCCCTTGATCTCCAGTGTCGCCGTCGCAACCACCGTGTCAGTCATCTGTCGCCTCGATCAGCACATCGTCGCCCTCCACCTTCACGTCGAATCGCTCCACGGGCTGCGTCGCCGGCAGCGTCGTGGGCTTGCCGGTATTGAGGTCGAACGTGGACCCGTGCTTTGGACACTCGATCGTCTCGTCCTCCACGTCCACCTCGCCCTCGTCCAGGAAGTAGTGCGCGTGCGAACAGATCGAGTCGACCACCCGAAACCCCTCCTCGCCCAGGTTCACCACGGCGAACGGGCGGTGGTCCACCTCGAACCGCCGGGCCTCGCCGGCCGGCACGTCCGAGGTGCTGCACACGCGCACCCAACCCACTCATTCCTCCTTGGCAAGCTCCGATTCGATGGCCCGCTCCAGGCCCGTCCGGATCTCTTCCAGGTCAACCCGGTCCAGGACCTCCCGGAAGAACCCGAAGACGACCAGCCGCTCCGCTTCCTCGCGCGATATCCCCCGGCTCATCAGATAGAACAGCTGGTCCTCGTCCACGGGCCCCACGCTGGCGGCGTGGCCGCACCGGGTGGGGTCGTTGGTCAGGATCTCCAGGTTCGGCACCGAGTGGGCCCTCGCCGTCTCCGAGAGCAGGATGTTCCGGTTGGTCTGGTAGGCATCGCAACGGTGGGCGCCGTGCTCGATGATCACGGTGCCGGTGTTGATGGCGTTCGACCGGCCCTTCATGGCCCCCTTGTACAGCAGGTCGCTGGAGGTCCGGGATCCCACGTGGTCCTGGAGCGACCGGTGGTCGATGTGCTGGTCCCCGTCACCGAAGTACAGGCC
>DASYVD010000165.1:0-7649 GCA_036000545.1 Actinomycetota bacterium
TCGAGGCGGATGTCGCCCTCTTCCCGGGCCGCCGGAAGGACGGCGTCCACCAGAATGGGCGAACTGGCCAGGTCGAGCTCGCCGAAGAGGTGGAACGTTCGTGGCGAGTCCGCCTCGGGTTCGACTCGGAAGTCCACACACTCCCCCTCAGCCCGGACTCCCGCATCCTACGCGCTTGGATTGCCTGGCCATCCAGCACGTGCCAGCAGATCACAGAATTGGGCGATTGGGAGGGATCGCGGTTCTGAGTGACCATCATGTGCCGCTCCCACCCGCCTCGATTGCCCTTTCGAATGCGCAACCGATGGTTCGCGAGATCGGGGACGCTATACCATCGTCCCGTGAGCGGGTCGGGGAGCCTCTCAGCCCGGACCGGATGCGTTCTGTGCGGCCGGCCGACCTATGACCCGGACAAGAAGGAGCGGCCCTGGAGCCGGGGGGTGTCGGGGGGACGGCAAGTGCTGATCTGCCCCATCTGTCAGATCGAGCGGCCGGATTGGACCGACGTCCTGGACCGGTGCGGGTCCTGTGGCAGCACCCGGATGTCGATCATGCTCGGCGAAGTCATCTGCCGGCAGTGCGGTCAGGTGGGCGCGGTGAAGCCTGAGGAGCCGCTGCTTGACTGAACTTCGGGCGCTTAGCTCAGCGGTAGAGCGCCGCCCTTACAAGGCGGAGGACCCAGGTTCGAAACCTGGAGCGCCCACCCAAAACCCGCTGGTCAACGGGCCTTTTCGCCCGTTCGATAGCTGGCGGGGCGCCGCGGCGTGCCACAGGCGTGCCACACGAGAACCACGGACACCGTCGATTCAAGCGGTAAACGCCCTGGTCGCACGGCGCTCGTCGGCTTCTCGCGCCCCTGAAGGGCGGAGGTCATGCGGTTCGTTGCTACGCCCGAATATTGCAAGTGGGCGCACAACGAGCTCAGGGCGCCAAGCCGGCTCGGGTCTGAACGCTCGAGACGTAGATCGGTACACGGCTGGCTCCGGTGGTTCTTTGTCCGTTCGAATTCCGACCGTGGTTCGCCATCAGGTCCCTCCCCGAGGTTTGTTTCAGGTCCTTGAGGCGCTCGGGGCGATGGGAGCCGGACGAGAGCGTCTGAGGCTCTCATACCCGGTAGTGTCTACTCGGCCGTCCGAGCGACGGTTTTTCAGGGGAAAAGGAGGGGCACCCACATGAAGCGAGCCCTCAAGTTGATTGTCTTGGGCTACGTCCTGGCCGGCCTTGTGGCGCTCGGGCTCGAGCGCGCCGGAGTGTACGGGTGCGCGTGCGAACCCGACTGCTGGTGCAAACGACCCGGCCTTAACGTTTTCCGATGGGTCTTCCCCCGCTTCCATCGGCTCCGGCCCTGAACGACGCATCAACCACTCGGGCGGCGCCGAGTGAATCGAGGCGATGAGATGGACGAGCGAACCCGGCGGGCCCAGCAGAAGTGGGACAAGCGAGCCGGCGCCTACGATCGCGGGATCGCCTTCTTCGAGAAGCTGCTCTTCTCGGGAGGGCGGGAGTGGGTCTGCTCCCGAGCGCGGGGCGATGTGCTGGAGATCGCGGCCGGCACGGGCCGGAACTTCCCGTTCTATTCCTCCGATGTGCGCCTGACCGCCGTGGAGTTCAGCCCGAACATGCTGGACATCGCCGCCAGCCGAGCCCGCGAGCTCGGTCTGGAGGTCGACCTGCGACTCGGGGACGTTCAGGCCCTCGAGTTTCCCGATGAGACCTTCGACACCGTCGTCTGCACGCTGTCGCTCTGTTCGGTCCAAGACGACCGCAGGGCGGTGGCCGAGGCGAGGCGGGTCCTGAGGCCGGAAGGGAGGCTGCTGCTCCTGGAGCACGTGCGGAGTCCCGTCACGCCGGTGAGGATCGTCCAGCGAATGCTGGAACCACTCATGCGGTTGCAGGACGATACGCTCCTGCGCGAGCCCCTCGATCACCTGAGCCGGGAAGGGTTGGAAGTCCAGACTGTCGAGCGGTCGAAGTGGGGCATCGTGGAACGAGTGGCAGCCACGAAGCCTGTTCACGATTAGAGCAGCAAGGGCCGTCACCTCGTGGGCGGCTCGATGCGGATGGCGGCGTCGAAGTCGTAGTACCGGTGGTCCATGAAGTGGCCCGGCGCGCGCATCTGCGCCAGGCGCACCAGGCCATCCGGGTCGACCCACAGCCGGAACCAGACCGGGGTCCCGCCGGTCTGGCCGAAGAACGAAACGATCGTGGTCGGCATCCCATCGACTGGCTCCCAGCCCATGATGCTGATGTCTCGGTAGGGCTTGAAGTAATCCCAGATGAAGGAGGGGACCGGGATGGAGGGGCCACCCTTCTGGACCTCCCACGACGCTCCCGGCTGGTCTCTCGTGTATCGAGTGGTCCCCACCCAGATCGCCTCGGACTTCCCGCCCACGACCGATTCCATTCGGTCCGGCGCCACGAAGGAGTACGTGCTCCGGACCACGGCAATGCCGGAGGAGAGCGTCTCGTCCAACCGATACGTGCGGAGCCCGTGCATGATCCCTTGTGCCTGCTCCAGGAGGGCGGAGCCGTCCGGCGCCGGAAGCTGGGGGAGGTCGAAGGAGGCCGTCCCGCCTTTCGGGCCGTCCACCCGCACCGTGATCTCCTCGCCGCCCTGAACGGCCACCGTCGCCCGCCGGCACGTGTCGCCGCAGGCGCTCAGTGGCGCCGACTGACCTCCGACGAGGAGATGCGCACGTAGGCTCGCCGCGGCCTCGTTGCCCTCGAGGGGGAGGAGGTAGACCAGCGCCCGATTCGTGCCGGCCTTCCCCGGGTCGAGCGTGAGACCGACCAGCACCTGTCCGGCATGGCCGCCCATGGTGAGATCGCCCAGCCCGGGGAAGGCCGATGCCGAGGGCGTGGCCGCCCGGGCTGCTTCCTCCTCCACCAGGCGGCTCGGAGGAACCGGGAACGCGGCCAGGACCGCCGCGGCCGCGACCACCAGCACGGCGACGGTTCCCTCGTACCGGAGGTGCGGCCGGCCGAGCCGCCAGGCGACAATCGAGAGCGGCACCATCAAAGCCACCAGGGCGATCTTCGCTAGGAGGACCTGCCCGTAGCGGGACCCGGTCAGGGCTTGCAGGGCGCCGAGCTCCTGCAGGGCCTGGATCGCCCCAAAGCCCACCGTCACGGCGAAGGCGGCGAGAGCCGGGGGAGAGAACCGCACCAGGAACTCGCGGGCCTCTCGGCTCCTCCATCCACTCGGTGGCCGGAGGATGGCCATGGCGAGGATTCCTCCGGCCCACATTCCTGCGGCCACCAGATGGACCGCGTCCACGGTGATCCCCCACCAGGTGGGGTGAACGGCCGCTCCGTGGCCGGAGGAAGCCAGGGCGCCCAGGGCTCCCGTCACCCACAGCCAGAGGCTCGGGGCACCGAGGAATGCCGCGGCCACTGCCAGGGCCTCGAACCCCAGTCGCAGCAGGCGGGCCAAGCCCGGCAGGCCGGTGGAGAGATAGCTCCACAGGGCGGCGGGAGAGGCGGACCCGGCGGCCGACCCGGCCTCCAACGCCACCACCGCCACCCCTGCGGCCAGGGCGACCAGGAGCACGGGAGGTAGAGAATGGGGCCTCGCCCACGACAACTCGGGACGGCCGCGGACGAGTCGTCGGAGAAAGAGCATGCCCACGGCCAGGAGAAGTGCGAGCGCCTCCACCCAGCGGGCTACGGCGATGAACAGGTCCTCCCGCGTGGGAGTCGCTCCGCCACCCGTCTCGGCCGCTCCCCCGGGCGACACGCCCACCCCGAACTGGAAGGAACCCCGGACGGCGTGACCGTCGAGCGTGCTGACGGTGGTCCACTCCACCCGGTAGACCCCTTGCGCGTTAGTCGAGAGAGAGACGCGGATCTCTCGGGCTCCGCTCACCCCGCCGGTGAACCGCTGGCCGGCGGGGTCAGTAACGGTGGCTCGGGACAGCCTGGGGTTCAGGGGCTCGCTCAGCTCGAGGACCACCACGCCGGGTGCCGTCCCGAGGCGCTGGCCGGGCTCGGGTTGAGACGATGTGACGATGGCGTGGGCCTGAGCCGGCGTCGCCATACCGATCACGACCAGGGTCACGGCGCCGAACAGGACGAACCCCGAGCGAACTGATGGCCGGCTCATGGTGCTCTCACCTGGATATTCGAGCGGAAGACCGCCTTGGGCCATGCTATCCGTGCGCTTCGAACTGCCGGGCTCGGCCAACGGCGAGGCTGACGGAGCCCAAGGGCACCTCATCGGATAGACTCAAAGGTTGGATGAAGAAGGTCGCCATCCTGCTCCTCATCCTGTTGCTCCTATTGGTGGCGCTGCCGCTCGGCATGAGCATGGCGATGGGGACGTGTCCGAACTCGCACCCGGCGACGTGTGCGGCCGGTGTGAGCATGTGCCTGGCGATCATCGGGCTCCTGGCCTTCGCCTTGGCCCTCCTGCTCGGGACCGTTCCCAGAGGTTCCAGCCCCAGCCTCAGCTTGTTGCTTGTCGGCTCGGTCGAACACCCGCCTCGTCTCGCGTAGCCACATCTCAGGGCTTCACCATGCCCTGAGTACCCATCGGACTCCGTACGAGATGAGGGGAGCGAACCGAATGCGATTCGTACTTGGTTTCCTGATGCAGGTGCAACGTCCCGCACCGTGACACAGATGAGCGACGAGCACGAGCAAGATGCCGCTCGGCAGAAGGAGTCAGGCGCCTCGGGCCCGACGGCAGTCGGGGAGGCAGGGGCGGCTCAGCCCCAGGATGCGAAGGGACCGCGGGCTGGGTCGATCGGCCACCCTTCCGGCCTGGCGGGCGCGTCGCGGCGCCGGATCCGATGGGTGCTGGTTGGTGTAGTGGTTGCTGTCATCACGTTGCTGACATCGCTCTTGGCATTCGGCCTGTCCCGCGATCCGACGGTGATCCGATCGCCCCTCGTCGGCCGGCGGGCTCCCGACTTCACACTGCCGATCCTGGACGGGAGGGGGACCGTCCGCCTCTCCGATCTCCGGGGCCGCGTCGTGGTGGTGAACTTCTGGGCCTCGTGGTGCGCGGCCTGTCGTGAAGAGCACCCGAATCTCCTGGCCGCGTGGGACCGGTACCGGGATCACGGCGTGGTCCTGTTGGGGATCGATTACCAGGACTCCCGACGGGCGGCCCTCGCCTACATGGCAGAGCTGGGCGGGGACTGGCCGGTCTTGGACGACCCCGGCGGCCGGACGGCTCTTGCGTACGGCGTGTACGGAGTGCCCGAGACGTTCTTCATCGGGCGAGATGGGGTCATCGCCTACAAGCGGGTCGGAGCGTCCTCCTACGAGCTGCTGTCCGACCAGATCACGCGGCTCCTGTCGAGCGGCGGATGAAGATGACCACCCTGACTTCGCGCCTCCTCGCGGAGAGGCTCCCCGACGGCACCGAGGGTCAGGGCGAGGGCCGACCTGCGTGGCGGGCGGTGGCCCGCGCGGCAGCCATCCTCACGCTGGTGGGATCGGCGGTCATCCACTTCAGCCAGGTGCGAGCCCACCTCGAGGAGTGGCGCCCGTCCGGCATCACGTTCCTGGTCCTGGCGGGAGCCGAGGTCGTTCTGGCGGTGGCGATGCTGATCGGTGCATCCCGTCCCGCGTACCTCCTGGGGATCTGGGCCAGCCAGGCCACCATCCTGCTGTGGCTGCTGTCCAGGACAGTCGGTATTCCCTTCGGCCCGGAAGCTTTCGTCCCGGAGCCCGTGGGAAGGCCCGATCTCACCGCCACCGCCCTGGAGGCCATCACACTGGCGGCCCTGTTCCCCCTGTTCCTGTTGAGATCGGGCGGAACCCGACCCATTGAGCTCGCGGGCCGCGGATACCTAGCGGTAGGGCTGATGGCGATGATCGTTGGCTCGGCCACTTGGTTCGCCGTGCTCCCCTCCGTCGGCTGCCACGGACACGGAGGGGCCGAGTCGCTGACCGGCCCTCTGATCCCCATCGACGGGCACTCCATCCTCGGTCGAAACACACCGATCGCCGAGGCGAAGGCGGGCCGGGAGGTTGGGCTGGTGGTGGGGCTGCTGCACAACTGCGACTCGAGTGCCCTCGCCATTCGAAGCGCCCGGCTCACCGGAGTGACCGACTTCGAGACGGCCGGCCGCGCCGTGTCGTTCTGGGTGGTGCCTCCCTCGCTGGCCCGGCCTGGGGAGGTCATTCCCCTTGAGGCCCTGAGGCGGGGCGGCACGCCCCTTCCGGGCGAGGTCGAGGTCCGGTCGGGGGAAGAGACGAGAGAGTTCCCCGGGCTGGTCCTGCTCGTCCAGGCGACCAGGCCAGGGGACTTCTCGGTGAGCGCCATCGAGGTGACCTATACGGTGGGAGGCCGAACCTACGTGTCGCCGTACGCGACCATCGCCAGGCTTCGGATCTCGTAGAGGAGGGACGTCGGATGAGGCTGACGGATCAGGTGATCGAGGGAGGAGGGATCGATGATCGCGTGTGAGATGGGATCGATGTTCGGTTCGATGCTCCCGATGTGGCTGGGTGGCCTGCTGGTGTGGGGCGCCCTCATCGGAGTGGCGGTGTGGGCGATCCGGAGATTCACCGGCCCCACGAGGGGCGACGCAGCCAGGATCCTGGAGGAGCGGTTCGCCAGGGGCGAGATTGACGCCGAGGAGTTTCAGCGGCGCCGCCTGCTCCTGGAGAGGTCGAGATTAGGCGGGCTCTCGCCCTGATCGTTCTTGGGGCGGCGTCCGTGACGTTCCTTACGGCCTGCAGCAGCGGACCATCGCAGGGCAAGTCCGGTGGCACCAGCGCGCCAACAGTTGGCGCCTCGGCGCCGGGCTTCTCGCTCGCCTCGGCCCAGGGGGACACGATCTCCCTCGACCAGTTCCGGGGGAACAAGCCGGTGCTCCTGTACTTCAGCATGGGCCCCGGTTGAGCGCCGTGCATGCAGCAGGTAGTTGACCTGCAGAACAGCGCGAAGTTCCAGGCGATGGGGATCGAGCTGCTGAGCCTGTCCCCTGATCCGCTGGATGCGTGGGCGAATGAGGCGGCGAGTCTCGGGATCCGTACTCCTCTGCTGTCGGACGCAGGGAACCAAGTCGCTGATGCGTATGGGGTCATGCAGTGGCAGATGCCCTCGGGGGAGCCGGGCCACACCTTCGTCCTGGTGGACGAGCAGGGACGGGTGGCATGGGTTCGTGACTACGGGGCTCCCGAGCACGGCGGCCTCATGTACGTAGAGCCGAACGCTCTCCTCCAAGAGATCGCCAAGCACATGGAGGAGGGTCAGTAAGCACCGATTGAGGTCGGCGGTAGCTGCGATGCGCCACGGATGGCTACCTCCGACCGAAACGGAGGGACCGGCCTCGGACCGACCGACGACCAGGGTGAGCAGCGCTGTACTGGTTGAGGCGCTGGCACGCGCCGGGAGGGGGAAAGGGGAGTAGCGGGGGAGCCATCAGAGAGGAGGCAAGGAGACGGACGGGCACGGGATGAAATGAGGGAGACAGACGGAGTTGATCCGGGAGGAACAGCTCAGGTAAGAGCAGTTCGTTCAGCGTGACTCCGACCCCCTGGGACTGTTGTGGCTGTTCCGAGAGAGCCTTCCTGTGCGCGACCGCGTGCCACATACGTGCCACAGAAGCCGTACAAATCGGTGCGAACGCATGGCAGCCCATCTAATCGTTTTCGTCGTCTGACGTGGATTTTTCTGCATCGTCGCAGCTAGC
>DASYVD010000166.1:0-30773 GCA_036000545.1 Actinomycetota bacterium
TCGAAGTCGTGCGGCTCGATCTCGGTCAGCCGATCCCACAACCGGGCCGCCTCACCGGCCGCGTTGGAGAGAATCTCCTCCGGATCGACCCGCACCGGCCGCCGGTGGTCCACCACCACCTCGCCGGCCACGATCACGTCGCGGACGTGCCGCGGCGACAACCCGAAGATCCAATGACCGGGGAAACCCTCTGCCGTGAGCGGCGTCGGGGGCGTGTACTCCACCACCACCAGGTCGGCCGGCGCCCCGGGCTCGATCGAGCCGAGCTGGGGCTCGCGCCAGACCCGCCCCGCGAACCGAGCTCCTTCCGACAGGCGTCCAAGCGCCCAAGCCGGCGTTACCTGGACGTCGTCCTCTCGCGCCCGCCAGTAGGCGGTCTGGGACTCGGTGAACATGTCCCCGCCGATCCCGTCGGTGCCCAGGGCAACGCGATCGCCGAGCAGGGCCACCTCTGCCCTGCCCACGCCATTGTTCATGTTGGACCGGGGATTGTGAGCGACCGTGGCTCCCGCCTCGCGCACGATGGCGGCCTCCGCCTGTTCCAGGTGCACGCAGTGGGCCAGAAGGTCGGATTCGGAGAGCGCTCCGGACTCCGCCAGGCGTTGGATCACACGACGTCGGAACCTCCCTTCCGCGTCTTCCTGGTCGGACGAATCCTCGGCCACGTGGACGTGGATGCCGGTTTTCGATCGGCGGGCCAGCTCCACGCACGCCGCCAGTGTTTCCTCCGAGAGCGTGAAGGAAGCGTGCCCGCCGACCATCCCCCGAGCCAGCCGGTGGCGGCTGTCGATGAAGCGTGCGTTCTCGCCGATCCCCCCCTGGGCTCGCTCCCGACCGTCGCGGTCGGTCACCTCGTAGCAGAGCACCGAGCGGATCCCGACCCGCTCGAGGGAATCGGCGATGACGTCGAGGGATCCTTCGATGGCGTTGGGAGAGGCATGATGGTCGACGATCGTCGTAGTCCCGGAGAGGACGGCCTCGAGCCCTCCCACCAGGGCCGACGCTCGAACCAGATCCTCGTCCAGGGCCCGGTCCACCCGCCACCACACCCGCTGGAGGATCTGGAGGAAGTTCCTGGGAGCCTCGAGCCGGTACGGCATCCCCCGGGCGAGGATGGAGTACAGGTGATGGTGGGCGCACACGTTCCCCGGGATCACCAGGCAACCCGAGCAGTCCCGCACCGTGGAGTCGTCGGGAATGCGCCCGCCGACCTGCGCGATCCGGGGGCCGTCGAGGACCACGTCGGCCACGGTAAGCTCGGGCCGGTCGAGCCCGGTCACCACCGTCCCCCCGGTGAGCGCGAGCGTCACCCCGAGGCCTCCGCCCCGCGCCGGGCCGCAGCGGCCAGTCTGGGGACCGCCGCCCGGGCCGCCGACGAGTCGCGCATCGGGAGTCGGGTCCGAAACTCGCCGTCGTACCGATACAGCGCTGTCCGCACGGCTGATGCGATGGGAACCAGCCCGATCTCCCCCACCCCTTTGGCTCCGTAGGGACCCTCCGGCTGATGCTCCTCCACGAACACGCACTCGACCGCGGGCATCCCGACGGGCGGGATGATGCCCAGCGACTTCAGCGTGGTGGTCTTTGGGATCCCACCCTCCAGGACGAGCTCCTCGGAGAGCGCGTGTCCCAGCCCCATGTGGATCGCGCCCTCGATCTGTCCCTCCAGGAGCGTTGGGTTGATGACCTTTCCGACGTCGTGGGCGGCCACCACCTTCTCGATGCGCCCGTCTTCGTCGAGAATGCACACCTGCGTGGCCCATCCGTACGCGTAGTGCGTGGCACCACCCGGCGGGCCGGTACCGAGCTTGTAGGTCCAGTCGACCTTGTACTCGCCGTAGAACTCCTCCCCGGCCAACTCCTCGAGCTTCTTCCCGTCGAGCTCGGCCTTGAGCTGGCGCGCGGCCTCGATGACCGCCCTGCCGCCCAGCACCGTGGACCGCGAGGCGGTGCACTGGCCGGTGTCGAGGTCCCTGATCGTGTCCACAGCAACCCGCACCCTCTCGGGCGACAGCCCGAGCTCCTGACAGGCGATCTGGAGGAGCGCGGTGTGCACGCCCTGGCCCATCTCCGTCCACGAATGGAAAAGGGTGACGGACCCGCCCTCCTCCACGCGCAGGATGGCCTTCCCCCACTCGGTCAGGCCGTTGCCCACCCCGCTGTTCTTCATGCCGCAGGCGATGCCGGCGTGCTTCGCGGAGCGGTACACGTCTCGCACCGCCTCCAGGGTCTTCTTGATCCCGACGCCCGGGCCCAGCACCTGTCCGGTGGCGAACGTGTCTCCCTCCGCGAGGGCGTTCCGCCACCGGATCTCCCAGGAGTCGATCCCGACCTTCTCCGCTAGGAGGTCGAGGATGCCCTCCATGGCGAAGTTCACCTGGTTGACGCCGAAGCCCCGCATCGCCCCGGCCGGCGGGTTGTTCGTGTAGACCGCATGGGCCTCCACGTCGACGTTGGGGACCTTGTAGGGGCCGCACGCGTGCCCCGCGGCTCGCTCCAGCACCTTGTCGCCAACGCTCGCGTACCCGCCGGTGTCCCCGATGATGCGAGCCCGCACCGCGACGAGATGCCCCCCCTCGTCGCAGCCCGCCGTGTACTCCATGAACAGGGGGTGCCGCTTGGCGTGGAACCGGATGCTCTCCGGGCGCGACAGCGTGATCAGTACGGGTCGCCCGGTCCGAAGGGCGAGGAGAGACGCGTGGCACTGCACGTTCAGGTCCTCCTTGGCCCCGAACGCCCCGCCATTCGACACGAGGGTGGCCCGGATCTTCTCCACCGGCAGGTCGAGGAAGGAGGCCACCTGGCGGCGGTCGTCCCACACCCCCTGCCCCTGGGAGTAGAAGTGCAGCCCGCTGTCTTCGGCCGGCACGGCCAGCGAGGACTCCGGCTCGAGGAAGGCGTGCTCGACCCACTGAGTCTCGAACCGCTCGGTGACGCTGTGGACGGCGTCCTTCATGGCCGCCTCGACGTCGCCCCGCTTGACCTTGGATACCGACAGCACGTTGCCGTTCTCCTGGAGATTCGGCGCGTCAGGCTCGAGGGAATCGCGAGGATCCGTGACCGGCTCGAGCACCTCGTACTCCACCTCCACGAGCTCCGCCGCTTCGCGAGCCGCCGCCCGGGTCTCCGCCGCCACCGCGGCGAGGACGTCCCCGACGCAGCTGGTGATCTCACCTTCGGCTACGAACTGGCGCCAGTCCTTGGTGATCAGTCCCTGGCGCCGCTCGCCCGGAACGTCCCTGGCCGTCGCGACGGCGACGACGCCGGGATGAGCCTGTGCCTTCGACGTGTCGATGCGAACGACCCTGGCCCGGGGATGGTCCGAGAACCGAATGGCTCCGTGCAGCATCCCTTCGGCGGTCATGTCGTTCACGTACGGCTTCGAGCCGAGGGCGAGCTCGCGGCCCTCGTACCTGGCCGCTCGCGAACCGACCCGGCCGGAGGTCTCTGGCGCAGGAACCGGCTCGCCTCGGCGCGCCCGTGCCGCGTAGTCGACCGCGTCAACGATCTTCACGTAGCCCGTGCAGCGGCACAGATTCCCAGCCAGCCCGCGCGCGATCTCCTCACGCGACGGTTCCGGGTTCTTCTCCAGCATCGCTTCTGACTTCATGACGATCCCCGGTGAGCAGAACCCGCATTGCGACGCTCCCGAGGCGACGAACGAGCCGGCCCACCGGTCGCGGGTCTCCTGGGACAGCCCCTCGAGCGTGGTGACGTGTTTGCCATCGGCCCGGGTGGCCTTCTGGGCGCACGACACCACGGCCTTGCCGTCGACCATGACCGTGCACGCGCCGCAGGAACCCTCGGGAGCACACCCGTCCTTCATCGAGGTGAGGCCGCACTGCTCCCGGAGGACATCGAGCAGGCTCGCCCCCTCGGGCGCATCCACCTCCCTGAGACTGCCGTTCAACGTCAACCGCAGGGTGGCCATTTCGAACCTCCTAGCCTGCCCGGTCGCCCGACGCCGCCAGGTAGACGTCAGGGAACGCGGCGTACCAGGCCGCCGCTTTCGGCAAGTCGTCGATCGGACACTGGTCGTCGGGACTGTGGGCCCAGACTTCGTTGCTCGGACCGAACCCGATCGTGGTGATACCGAGCTTCCCCGCGCTGGCCACCCCGTTCGTGGAGAACACCCACCTGCCGACCTCGGGAGTCCGTCCCAGCGCGCGCTCGGCGGCCTGGACCCCCGCCCTTACGGCCGGGTCGTTCTCCGGGATGACCCACGTCGGGAAGTACTTGTCGGTCACCAGCGTCAGACCCGTGTAGCTCTTGCCCTCGTAGGACAGCAGCTCGATGTCGGCCTCTCCGTCCTGCACCGCCGGCAGCGACTCGAGCTCCTTCCGCGCGGATTCCACACTCTCGCCGAGGGTGAGGCGGCGGTCGAGGTAGATCGTGCAGCCATCGGGAACCGCGTTGATCGAGGGTGTCTGGGCCTCGACCTTGGACACCACCACGGTTCCCTTGCCGAGGAACGGGTCCGCGGCCAGCCGCTCGTTGAGCTCTTCGATCTGCTGAAGGATCGGGGCCATCTTGTAGATGGCGTTGACCCCGCGCTCGGGGGCGGAGGCGTGCGCCGCGCGGCCCCGGGTGTGGAGGGCGAACTCCACTCGGCCGCGGTGACCCCGGTAGACGTTGAGGTTGGTGGCCTCCCCCAGCACTACGAGCTTCACGTCGGGAAGGACGTTGGTGAGGATGTGCTCGAGGGCCAGACCGTCGCAGTCCTCCTCCTGGACAGTTCCGATCACGTGGATGGTGAATCGGGAGGCGTCGATGCCCAGCCGCTTGATCATGGCCGCGCCGTAGACCATCGACGCCGTCGCGGCCTTGTTATCCGACGCTCCTCGCCCGTACAGGGTCCGCCCCTCGATCACCGGCGAGAACGGTTCGGTCTTCCACGACGCCGGATCGCCCACGTCGACCACGTCGATGTGGGAGTCGTACGCGATGTGCACCGGCCCGTCCCCGATGCGACCGATCACACTGCCGAACCCGTCGACCGTTACCTCGTCGAAGCCCAGGTCCGTCATCTCCGAGGCGATCCGCTGGACCACAGCGTCCTCGCGCCGGGACAAGCTGGGACGGGCGATGAGGTCGCCCAGGAACCTCGTCATGCGCTCCGCGTCGTGGTCTGCGGCTTCCGCGAATCGCTCGTCCTGATTCATCCATCCCCCTGTTGGACCTGATGATAGAGGGTCCTCTAGGAGGCCGGAATGGCAGTGGTAGAGCCCTTCGTGGCGGACCTCGATCTCGGTGACGCCCTCGCTCGGACCGCAGGGCAGGGCGCGGCATTCGTTCCGGAGGCGATGACCGCAGCGTTCCTCCAGCGGCTCCAGCCGGAACTGGAGCCGGGACCGTTCCGGGCCCTGCCGGAGGAGATCGGGCCGGTCCGCCAGCAGACCGAAGGATTCGAGCTCCGCGGCCGGCCGCCAGGCTATCCGCGGCTCGCCGAGCTGCGCGGAGCGTTGGGGCGTGCCGTCCGTGAGCAAGGCGGTGGCATCCGCGGCCTGGCCAGCTGGCGGCCGAACGAGATCAGCGTCCAGAGGTACCGAGGGGGCGGGGTGGGGATCACGCCGCACCTCGACGGGAAGCGGTACCGGCGCCTGGTGGCCGTGTTCACGACGGTCGGGACAGCCCAGTTCGCTATCTGCCGGGATCGCGCGGGCGAGCTCCTCGAGGAATGGGAGACGTTCCCGGGAAGCCTCATCCTGCGCGGGCCTGGGCTCGCCGGCATGCGAGACGGCAGGCCGTTCCACCGAGTAAGCGGGCCCCAGACCGGTTGGCGCTATTCGGTCGGATTCCGCATGGACACGCGGCTCCGACCTTGAGTCACAACCGGAGCCGCGGACCCTCTCAGCCGCTGACGCGATAGTCGCCGCTCTTGCCGCCCCGCTTCTCGAGGAGCCTAAGGTCGGAGATGATCGCGGCCCGGTCGTACGCCTTGGCCGTGTCGTAGATGGACAGCGCCGCGACGGCGCACGCGGTCAGCGCCTCCATCTCCACGCCGGTGCGATCGCGCGCCTTCACTTTGGCGGTGATCGTCACCCGCCCCTCCGCGGGGTCCGGGACGATGGTCACCTCGGCGCCGGTGATGGCCACGGGATGACAGAACGGAAGGAGCTCAGGGGTGCGCTTCGCCCCGAGCAGTCCGGCCACGCGAGCGGCTTCAACGGGGTTGCCCTTCGGCGTGCCGGCGACCAGGCGGGCGCACGCGTCCGGAGTCATGGAGACGGTGCAGGAAGCCACGGCCCGGCGCTCGGTCACGTCTTTGGCCCCGACCTCGATCATGCGCGCGGCGTCCTTGGGACGCTGCTCCTCGGCCCGCTCCTTCATCGTCATCCCTCGACGTCAGCGATCAGCATCACCCGGCACTCCTCTCCCGAGCGGACTACCTCGGTCCCCGCGGGGATGATAGCCAGGCCGTTGGCGCGGGCCACGGTCGAGAGCAGGTTCGACTGCTGGCCTCCGGTGGGAGCGGCGAGGAATCCGCCGTCAGCCTGATACACGCGCACACGGGCGAAGCGGGTCTTCCGCGGAAGTCCCTCGATCTCCGCCTCCAGTACGGCCGAGACCTCCGGACGGAACAGGTCGCGCCGCCCCATGAGGGCGAGGATGGCCGGCCGCACGAACAACTCGAACGACACGAACACCGAGACGGGGTTCCCGGGGAGCCCGAAGAAGGGCCGCCCCGCGACGCGGCCGAACGCCTGAGGCATCCCTGGCTGCATAGCGAGCCGGACGAACTCCACGTCGCCTCCCTCGAGGAAGGCGGCTTTCACCGGGTCACGCTCGCCCACCGACACACCCCCGGAGCTCACGAAGACGTCGGCGTCCACCATCTCTACAAGCTTCCGCAGCGCCTCGGGATCGTCGCGCACGATCCCCCCGACCACCGGCTCGGCCCCGGTCTCTCGCACCGCGCCGAACAGAGTCAGCCCGTTCGCGTCGTGGACCTGCCCGAACTCGGCGCGCTCCCCCGGCTCGATCAACTCATCCCCGGTGGACGCCACGACCACGCGGGCCGGCGGATGCACGCGCACGGTCGCGTAGCCTCCGGTCGCTAGAAGCCCGAGCTGAGGACCGAGGAGGCGGGTGCCGGCGACGAGGAGGATCTCATCAGAGCGAAGATCCTGGCCGGCGGGACGGACGTGCCTGCCCGCTGGCAGTGACCGCAGGACGAGGACCTGCCGGTCCTCGACGCGGCAGTCCTCGATGGGAACGACGCAGTCGGCGCCCTCGGGCACGGCGCCGCCGGTCGGGATACGCACGGCCCGTCCCGGCTCGACGACAACGTCGGGTGGACGGCCCATCTCTACTTCGCCGGACACGACGAGCTCGACGGCTCCCTCCTGGGTCGCCGTTCCGATGTCCTCCGCGCGGACGGCGAATCCGTCCATGGCCGACGAGGCGAAGGCGGGGATGTCGCGTGTGGCCCGAACCTCCTCCCCCAGGACGCAGCCGAACGCCTCGCGTAGCGGGAAGTCGACCGGGGACAGGGGCTCGATCGTGGACAGGATGCGCCGCCGATACTCCTCCCACGGCAGGAGGTCGTCCGCGTTGTGGCCGTGATGGTGGTGGGCGTGAGTCATGGACCTTCGGTGCCCGGCGGTTCGCCCTCGAGGCCCACCCACCGCTCGCCGTCCGGCCCGACCTCCTTCTTCCAGATGGGGACGCGGCGCTTGACCTCGTCGATGACGAACCGGCACGCCTCGAACGCCTCGCCCCGATGCGCGGACGAACAGGCCACCACCACGGTGTGGTCTCCGATCGAGAGATCGCCGACGCCGTGGAGAACGGCGACGCCCAAGAGGGGCCACCGCCGGGCGGCTTCCCCGGCGACGTCGCTCAGGACCTTCTCGGCCATCTCCCGGTAGGCGGAGTACTCGAGTCTCTCGACGCGACCCATGTCGTCGGAGTGGTCTCGGACGGTTCCGAGGAAGACTACGGTTCCGCCGGCGTCGGGCGCCGCCACGGCCTTCAACGCTTCGTCGACCGACGGCGATCCCTCTCGGATGCCCACAGTCACCCGAACATCGCCGCCCGCTACGGGGGGAAGCAGCGCCACCTCGTCGTCCTCTGCGAGAGGATGACTCGCGCCGACCACTTCCATGTTCACGGCCACCGAGACCTGGGACAGAAGACCGGCCGTTTCTGGATGACGGTTACGGACCGCCTCGACCACGTTGCCCGCAGTAGCGCCGTCGTCGAGATCGAGCACTTCCTCCCCTGCCCCCGCATGCTCGGCGAGCGCCCCGAACAACCTGACGCGCACCTTCACTGTCCCACCCTTCGTCGCCTTCGAATGACCATCAGGATGTCAAGTCCGGTCGACAGCAGGACGGACGCCACCACTCCCACCAACCCAGCCCAAAGCAGCCACTCTGTTCGGCTGAACCCTCCGATCGCAAGGAGAGGAAACCAAAATGCCTTGAGATAGATGGACCATCGACGCGCGCCCGGCGTCTCCCGGTCGACCAGCAGCATCATCCTGACCGCGAAGGTAGCGAGGAACCCAAGGAATCCGATGATGAAAAGCCACTGAGTATCCGCTACGGCCCCCACTATGGAGAGGGCGAGCGAAGCGAGTCCTATCGCAAACACAGCGAGCTGCCGTGTGAGTCGCCGACGCCGGAGGAATACGACCTGGAGAGCAGCGCCGCCCGCGAAGGTCAGTCCGCCGGCCCACCAGATCTGCGGGGTCTCCAGCCGAACGACCGAAGCCATTCCCAACGAATAGAGAGCCACTGACGGCAAGAGTAAGAACCGGAAGTCGCGAGCCCGCTGGTCCTGTGACCCGATCGGAGCAATCCATAGGGCCCATCTCCGTCACCGCCGGTCGAGCCAGCCGCCGGAACGGTCGTTCCGGGCGGCGAGCAGCCCGGCGAGGATGGACACAGCGATCTCCTGGGGAGTTCGAGCTCCCACGTCCAGCCCGACCGGGGTGCGCACCCGGGCCACGTCCTCGTCCGAGAAGCCCAGCGCTCGCAACGCGTCGAGGTGCCGTCCCGCGTGCCGTGAACTTCCCATCGCTCCCACGAATCGAGCCCCCGACTTCAAGAGCACCCCGATGTGCTCGGCCACCTGCGGCGCGTCGTGGTCCGTGTGTACCGCGTCCACGTCGCCGTCGAGCGACACTTCTTCGGGCGATGAGGCAACCTGCCCCGCCAAGGCCCGGTGCTCGTCGGTGACCCGCTCGGACCGCGGCTCCACGAGCGCGGTGTCGTACCCGAGGTCGTTCGCCCACCTCAGGAGCCACGCGGCCACGGGGGTCGCTCCCAGCACGACGAACGTGGGGGCGCGCCGGTGCGGCTCCAGGTACACCTCGACCGACCCCAGATCGTGCTGGTAGGTACGCATCGCCGGCCGCCCATCCGACAGCACAGCGGGCGCATCGGCGACGGCCCCGGAGTCGAACTCGGCGCATCCCAGTGTCCCGGCGAGAGGTCCGTCATGTCCCACGAGGATCTTCTGCCCCGGCATGCACGGCGGGGAGCCATGGACCCGGACCGCAGTGGCCACGACGACCTCCTCGCCCCGGCCAAGGCGCTTCGCCAGCTCGTCGGAGAGTTCGTGGGGATGCCCCGGACCTTCCGGCTGCGGCGCTGGCGTCGGCTCGGGAGCTCGGTCCTGGGAATGCTGCGTTCTCCCCGCCAGCGTCTCCAGCGCGTGCGGAATCACAGGCAGGACCGCCTCCAGGCTCTCGGTGGCGCCCCGGGGCGACCCGGGCAGATTCAGCACGAGTGCCCTCCCGACGATGCCGGCCGCGCCTCTCGACAAGACAGCCATGGGGGTGGTTTGCGTCCCTGCTGCCCGCATGAGCTCGGCGAGCCCCGGGGCCTCCCGGTCGATCACAGCGCGCGTCGCTTCGGGAGTCACGTCTCTGGGACCGAACCCCGTCCCTCCGTTCGTGACCACGAGATCGGCGATGTGAGAGAGATCACGAAGCACCTGCTCGATCTCCTCGAGCTCGTCGGGGACCACTGCCCGCTGGACGACTTCGAAGCCCGCCCTCTGGAGCAGGCCCGCCACAGCGTCCCCGGAGTCATCACGGCGGGTACCCGCGCGCACTCCGTCGCTCACCGTCACGACCGCCGTCGGGATCCCTTTTTCGCGGCTGATCTCCATGTCAGAGGGATGATAGCCGGGGGTCCCAGGGCCCGCGGGCACTCCCACCGCCGCGGGCGGAGAGCGAGGTACCCTGAGCCCGAAGGGGTCCAGGGGGCAGCAGCCCCGCGAAGCGTCGCGGAGCGGATCAGGCTGCTGGATTCCCCTGGCCGAAGGACACTGCCGGAGGCAGCGGACTGAGGAAGAGGATTGGTGAGCGAGATCGCCGAGGTCCTTCGGGCTATCGAGTCGCTGTCGGTCCGCGGTGAGCGAATGGCTCTGGCGACCATCGTGGGGGTCCAGGGCTCCACGTACCGGCGCCCCGGCGCCCGCTTGCTCGTTCCCGAAGCCGGTCCGATGGTCGGGAACATCTCGGGGGGATGCCTGGAAGGCGAAGTACAGGCTGCCGCTCGCGACGTCATGGACGGCGGCGCCCCGCGCCTTCTCACCTTCGACCTCACCGCGGACGACGAGGCCGTGTGGGGGTGGGGCCTCGGCTGCAACGGCGTGATCGATGTCTTCGTCGAACCAGCGGATCGAGCGGCGGAGGTCGCCAGGACGCTGCGTCTGGCCCTCGAGGAGGACCGGCCGATCGCGCACGTCACCGTGCTCGAGTCCGCAGCGGCCGGTGTCCGTCCCGGCAGTCACATGGTCGTTCACCCGGGCGGACGCCGAGAGGGGACGCTCGGCTCCCCCGACGACGATCTGGCCTTCACCCACGAAGCGGAACGCGCCATTCAGGATGGGCTGTCTCAGGTTGTGGCGATCACGCCCGAGGAAGGGGAGATCCGTGCCTTCGTCGAGGTGCTCGAGCCTCCGCCACGAGTGCTGGTCTGCGGCGCCGGGCACGACACGATCCCGGCAGTACGGCACGCTGCGTCGCTCGGGTGGCGGGTGACCGTCGCCGACGACCGTGAGGCGTTCCTCACCGCGGACCGGTTCCCGGAGGCCGCCGGCTTCGTCCATACGGAACCCGACCGGTTGGGTCGCGCCATCGAGCTCGACCGCCGCACGTACGTCGTGGTGATGACGCACAACTTCCTCAGGGATCTCGGCTACCTCCGCTCGCTGCTCGGCACCGAGGTCGCATACATCGGGATGCTCGGCCCGCGGGCCCGCCTCGACCGGCTCCTCGAGAACCTCGCCCGCGACGGCGTCCACCCCTCGGAGGAAGACCTGGCGAAGATCCACGGGCCGGCCGGGCTCGACGTCGGGGCGGAAGGCCCGGAGGAGATCGCCGCGGCCATCGTGGCGGAGATGCTGGCGGTGCAGCGGGGCCGCGAGGCCGGGTTCCTCCGTGATCGGAAGGGCCCCATCCATGGGTCCTCCGGCGAACGTTGAGCATCGGGGGCACCAGTTGATCAGCGGGATCATCCTGGCCGCGGGGACCTCGTCGCGAGTGGGCCGACCCAAGCAGCTCCTCCCGCTCGCCGGCAAGCCGCTCCTCCAACACGCCGTGGATGCGGCGTACCAGGCCGGACTGGAGGAGGTCGTGGTGGTACTGGGCCACGAGGCCGGGGAGGTCGCGGCCGAGCTCAACCTCCCCGAGGGAACACGCACCGTGTTCAACCCCAACTACGTGGAGGGTCAGTCCTCGTCGCTCCGGGCGGGCCTGCAGGCGGTGAGCCCCGAAGCCCGTGGTGCGGTCGTCCTCCTCGGCGACCAGCCGGAGATCTCGCCCGAGGCGATCCGGGCGGTGGTGAGGTCCTTCGAAGAAACCGGCGGACCGGTGGTCCATGCAGCGTATGGCGGCCGGCCGGGACACCCGGTCCTGTTCGACCGGAGGATCTGGCCCGAGATCGAGACCGTCGAGGGCGACGTCGGAGCCCGCGACATCCTGTCCGGCCATCCCGAGTGGGTGACGACCGTGGACGTGGGCGGCGAGCCGCCTTCGGACATCGACACCTGGGGCGACTACCGGCGCCTCTCAGGCGGCAAGTCGACGGGCTAGCCGGTCGCGAGCCTGGCGCCGAGCTCCCGGATCACGTCGACGAGGAGATCCACGTCGTCTTGGGCGGTGAGCCAGTTGACGAACGCCGGACGGAACGCCACCCGGCCCCGATACACCGTGGTGCCCACGTAAACCCTCCCATCCTCCAGTACAGCTTCCCCCAATCGCCGGTTGAGGTCGTCCAGATCTCGTTCCGATGCTCCTTCGGGGCGATACCGGAAGCACACGATGTTGAGTGGAACGTCGGCGAGCCGCTCGAGATCAGGCGCTTCGTCCACTCTCCGCGCCACACGCTGCGCAAGGTCGAGATGCTGCTCGACGATCTCGCGCACGCCCCTGCGCCCATAAGCGTGAAGGGTGGCCCACACCGGCAGGCTTCGAGCGCGGCGCGAGGCCTCGGGCCCGAAGATCATGAAGTTCGGTCGGGGATCGTCCATCTTCGGGAGGTACGCCGCCGCGAAGCTGAACACCGGCACCATGAGTGCAGGATCGCGGACGAACGCGAATCCGCAGTCGTAGGGCACGTTCAGCCACTTGTGTCCGTCTGCGATCACCGAATGAGCTCGATCGATACCTTCCACCAAGTGCGCTGTCCGCCCGGTCACCGCCGCGAACAGGCCGAAAGCACCATCGACATGGAGCCAGGCCCCGTGTTGCTCGGATAGATCTGCCATCGCGGCGATGGGATCGAAGTCCCCCGCGTTCACCTCGCCGGCGTTGGCGATCAGGATGGCGGGTTCGCCTCGAAGCCCTCGGAGGGCTCGCTCCAGAGCCTCGAGGTCGAGCCGACCGCTGTCGTCGGCGCTGAAAGTCCGGGCCTTCGACCGGCCCATCCCCAGCATCGCCAGGGCCTTCGTCGCGCTCGGGTGGATATACCCGCTGGAGAGCACGGGCACCTCTGGGAGACCGGCGAACCCTCGGTCGTCGATGTCGACACCGTGCCGCTCGGCCCACCAGCGTCGGGCGCACGCCAGCCCCACGAAGTTGGCCATGGTAGCGCCGGTGGTGAGCACGCCGCCCCACGGCTGAGGCAGGCCGAACAACTCCTTGAGCCACGAGATGGCTACCACCTCGAGGCGAGCGGCCAGCGGCGCGGCGACCCAGGCCCCATTGTTCTGGTCGATCGCGGACGCCAGCCAGTCCGCGGCCAGCGACGCCGGAGTGGACCCGCCGATCACGAAGTGGAAGAACCGCGGGCCCGCGGAGCGGATCACGGCTTCCATGCCGTCGTCGAGGAGCTTTCGGATGGCGGCCGTCGCTCCGTCTCCCTCCTCGGGAAGCGGGCCGCCGAACCGCATCGCGGCATCGTCTGCCCCCTTCGAGCGGACGGATTGCTCCGGCAGCGTCTCCACGAACCGGAGCGCCTCTTCGGCCACCAGACCCAGGACCTCTCGCATCTCCCCCAGGCGCGGAAGGGATCCGGCCATCTCATCCATCCGTACCTCCTTCGAGCGGCGTCATGATGAATCACGTCGAGGGCGATGTTTCATCGCATCACGTCAACGGGAACGGCGACTGCAACCACCATGGTGCCGCACTGGTCTCGATGTGCGAAACCCACTTCACCCACCAGAATCCTCGGCGTCCCGGGGCGACCAACCGTGCCGGGAACCCGTTCCCGGCGGGTAGTGGCTCACCGCCGAGCCGGACCGCCAGTAGCAGGTTGGACAGATCGCGGACCGGCAGCCGTCGGGAGTACCCGGTAACCGACCGTACGACCACACTCCTTGCCTCCCCCGGTTCGGGGATCAGCCGGTCGAGCCGGACGCCTTCCCAATCCTGCTTGGAGTACCAGCCTCCGGTGCAGTCGAGGATCGCGCGGATCCGATCGCCGAACGCTCCCACCTCTTCGTAGGAAAGCTCTCGAACCTCGGCCATGGTGACCAGCGTGAGCCTCCAGTCGAGCGGATCGATCCGCTGCACCGAATCGTCGAGCCACTGCGTGACGGGAAGGGCATCGGCTTTCAGAGAGCCGGCGTCGTACGAACCCGTGAACCGCCGCTCTCCTCCCGGAAGCCCGGTCACGCGAACGAGGCCTTCGGCAGCCGCGTACGTGAGGGCGGCCCCTCCCAGCAGGGTCCCCGCCCGCAGGAGGTTCCGCCTCGTCAGGTCGGTGCGCCGCGGACGCACCGGCCGGGCCAGCACATGCCAGACGGCCAGCGGGATCGCGGCCAGCGCGGCCCCCACGTGTACCTGCAGCGAGGTAACCGGACCCACGGATACTCCGAGTCCCGTCGCGTGGAGGATCCCGGTGAGGATGGCGACCGCCGCCAGCGCGGTTAGGGCGATCGATGCCGCGAACCCCGGCCGCCGCCGGGCCACCCCCCGCTGCACGATCACCGACTTCCACGGGGCCAGGGCCACGATGGCCAAGCCCGCGACGCCGTGCGCAACAACGATCCACCGGCCCCACGCGGTGCCGACGCCGTAGGCCAGGAACCCGGTCAGCAGCGCCGCGGAGAGCATCGCGAGCAGCGCGAGATTCGTGTGCCGTCCCGCCGGCCGCCGCATGGCACGAGCGTACTCCCCACCCGAACCGAGGGACCTCGCGTATCCTTGCCCGGATGGCCGGTGACGAGAGCGGCGCCACCACTCCCCAGGACGTCTGGCACATGGTGGAGCGCGCTGACGAGTTCCTGAAGTACGCGCAGAACCGAGACCCCGCCAAGGCGTACGCGCAAGCCAGGGCGACCCTGCGGAAGGCGATGGAGGAAGCCGACCGGCTGGAAGATCGTGCCGCAGCCGAGTCGATCTCGGCACAGATCTCCCGGAGGCTCGACGACCTCGACCGGCTCGAGGCGGCTCTGTGAGCGCTTCGGACGCCGCGGCGCGGGTGCCGCCGGGCCAGCACCTCACTAAGGGATGGCCGATCCTCCACGCCAGTCCCATCCCCACGTTCAACGAGGAAACCTGGCGGTTCCGGTGCTTCGGATCGGTCGACGAGGAGGTCGAGTGGACCTGGGAGCAGTTCAGGGCCCTCCCCTCGGCCAAGCTCGTCGCCGACATGCACTGCGTGACTGGGTGGACCAAGCTCGACAACGAGTGGGAAGGCGCGTTCTTCCGGGAGGTTGCTGCCAGGGCTACGCCGAAGGCCGAGACCATGCACGCACTGATCCACGCGCCCTACGGCTACACGGCGAACCTCCCTCTCCAGACCCTCCTCGACGACGGGCTCTTCGCCTGGGCCCATGACGTCGAGCCGCTCCCACCGGAGCACGGCGGGCCGCTCCGCCTGGTCGTCCCCACGCTGTACGCGTGGAAGAGCGTGAAGTGGGCGAACGGTGTGCAGTTCCTGGAGCGCGACATCCGCGGCTACTGGGAGGAGCGGGGCTACCACAATCGAGCCGACCCCTGGCGCGAAGAACGCTATTCCTGGCAGGAATCCGGTTAGGAGACGGCGAGGGCTACGAGCGTCGCACGGAGATGATCATGTTGGCCACCCTCGTGGCCTGGACTCGCTCTCCGGCCCGGAGATTTTGCGGCGCCCCCTCGGGCCCCAGGCGCGCGGTCTCGGTCGAACCGTCCGGAAACCGCACGGTCAGATCGCGGTAGGTCACACCGTGGAGCTCGAAGGGGCGGACCTCGACGACGATCGCCTCCACTTCTCCCAGCACGGCGCCACCCTATCTCACGCCACGGGATAGGCTGCCGGCCATGGCAATCATCGCTGGCACCGCTTCCGGCGTGGAGGTCCTCGGCGGAAACGGCTCCGGGGAGCTCAGAGGGCACGCGTGCGCGGCCCTGGCCGGCCAGGGCATCCACATGTGGGCCCTCATCGACGACAGGAAGGTCTACCGTCGGTCGGGTGAGGGCTCTTGGGAGGGCGTCGCGGAGGCATCCGATCGCCGCGGCCGGTGCTTGCTCCTCCACGGCGGCCGACTGTACGTGGGGACCGACGAGGCTCATCTGCTCAGGATGAACGGAGCCCTCGAGCCGGTTGCCCCCTTCGACGAAATCGAGGGGCGAGAGAAATGGTACACGCCGTGGGGAGGACCACCGGACACTCGTTCCATCTCCGCGAGCCACGGCACGATCTACGTGAACGTTCACGTAGGGGGGATCGTCCGCTCAGCCGACGACGGCGAGTCGTGGGAGCCGACCATCGACATCGACGCCGACGTGCACCAGGTCATGACCCATCCGGATCTGCCCGGCCTCGTGCTCGCCTCTACGGCTTGGGGGCTGGCCCGCAGCGAGGACGGTGGCGTCGCCTGGTCCTTCCACGACGAGGGGCTGCACGCCTCCTACTCTCGTGCGGTGGCCATCGCCGGTAAGACCGTTCTCGTGAGCGCGTCGACCGGCCCCCGCGGCGGCAGGGCGGCCCTCTACCGGCGGCCCCTTGAGGGGGACGACCCGTTCGAGCGGTGCGCCGCCGGTCTCCCCGAATGGTTCCCCGGGAACATCGACACCCATTGCCTCGCTGCTTCTGGAAGCACGGTCGCGTTCGGCACCGCGGACGGCGACGTGTTCCTCTCGGAGGACGAGGGCCGGACGTGGCAGCAGGCCGCGTCCGGCCTCTCTCCAGTCCGGGCCCTCCTCCTCCCCTAGCGGTCCGCGGCGGTCGCCGAGGCGCCGCCGGCTAGCAGCAGCCGGGGGGCACGGCGTCCGGCGGGCAACAGTCCGGCGGACAGCACGGATCTCCCGCCGCCAGCCCTGGGTTCGCCCTGAGCATCCGCTCACCTCCCCTCGTATCGATGGATGTCGATATAATGGTTGCACGACGTATCGACGTATGTCAATATGTAGGCCATGAAGAGGAAGATCGCCGAGATCGAGGACTGCTGCCCGGTCCTTCGGGAGCCGCTGGACGAAGAGGAGGCAGACCGTCTGGCCGGGGCGATGCGGGTCCTCGCCGAGCCCGCCCGGCTGCGGCTCCTCAGCCTGATCGCGGCGGGGCCCGGAGGGGAAGCTTGCGTGTGCACCCTGGTGGAGCCCCTCGGCCTCGGGCAGCCAACCGTCAGCCACCACCTCAAGGTGCTCCACGAGGCGGGTCTCCTGGACCGGGAACGCCGGGGACGGTGGGTCTACTACCGGGTCCGGCCCGAGCGGCTGGAGCCCATCCGAGAGGCCCTGGCCCCTCCCCCGCCCGTCCCGCTCAGCGCCTGACCGGACCGACAGCCAGCTCCATCGCCTCCGGATACTTGAGGCCGGTCCCCGTGTTTATGAGAACCACGCGATCGCTGGGCTCCAGGTCGCCTCGTTCGCGGAGCCGGATCGCGGCGGCGAGGGTCGCTGCGCCCTCCGGCGCCGCAAGGATCCCGGCGTCGCGGGATAGGGCCCTCATCGCGTCGAGGATCTCCTCGTCGCTCACCGCGACCGCGGTTCCGCCCGTCTCCCGAACGGCGCGAAGAACGAGGAAGTCGCCGAGCGCTTTGGGAACGCGAAGCCCTGCCGCGATGGTGTCGGCCCCCTCCCAGTACTCCGCTTCGTCCGCGCCCTCCCGGAACGCCCTGACGATCGGAGCGCATCCTTCCGCTTGGGTGATGACGAGGCGGGGGACCCGATCGATCCACCCGAGCTCACGAAGCTGCCCCAGGGCCCGCCAGATCCCGATGATCCCGACCCCCCCACCCGCGGGGTACACGATCGCGTCGGGGGGCTCCCACCCGAGTTGCTCCACGATCTCCAGACCGAGCGTCTTCTTCCCCTCGATGCGGTAGGGCTCCCGGAGCGTGGAGACGTCGAACCATCCCCGGTCACGGATACCCACTTCCACAGCATGGGCCGCGTCGGAGATCAGCCCCTCCACCACAGTCACCTCGGCCCCGTAGAGCCGGCATTCCATCTGGTTGGCCTGGGGGGCGTCTGCCGGCATGGCCACGTGAACCCGCACTCCTCCCACGGCCCCGTAGCAGGCCCACGCCGCGCCCGCGTTTCCCGCCGTGGGAAGGGCCACCTCTCGGGTCCCCAGCCCCCGAGCCATTGAGATCCCGCAGGCGGCTCCTCGGGCCTTGAACGTCCCGGTCGGGTTGAGCCCCTCGTCCTTCACCCACAGGTCGGGAAGCTCCGCCGCTCTGCCGAGCCGAGGCACCGCGAGGAGCGGAGTGTAGCCCTCACCGAGGCTGACGATCTCAGCTGTCTCCCGAACCGGAAGGAGCTCCCGATACCGCCACATCGTCGGCTCTCGTGAGCCGAGATCCCTCTTCGCGATCGCGTCGCCAACCCGTTCGAGGTCGTATTCGACGAGGAGCGGTGCCCCACACGTGCACACGTTGTGGGCCCTCCCCGCGTCGTGCAGCTCCCCACAACGAGGGCAGGACAAGTGGGAGACGAACGACCCCACGCTGAAGCGGAGCCTACCCCGGGCGGGCCTCGCTCACCCCCACTCGACGACCAGGCGGTCCCGCTCCTCGCGGACGTCCGTGCCGAATGCGGCGCACGCTTCGCGGAACCGCCGGGCGACCCACGCGCGATCCTCTCCGCCCGCGAGTCTCGTGAAGCAGAAGTCCAGGCGGAGAGGGACGGCTTCCAGACGTCTGGGCCCGCCGGGGTCGAGATCGACCAGGAACAGGAGGCCCAGGTCGTTCCGGAGCACTGGGTCTACTGCATAGTCGTCCAGAAAGTCGCCAAGGTCGAAGAGCACACGGCCGTCGATCCCCTGGAACACGTGGGCCGAATGCCCGGCCACGAGAGTAGCTCCGGCCTCGTCCAGCGCACCGGCCGCCTCTCGCACGTGCCCCACGGGTTCGGGAGTCATGTTGGGGCCCCAGTGCGGGGTGACCAGGACGGCGTCGGCTCCCTCGCCCGACTCCCGCACCGCCTCGAGAAGCCAGTCGGGAACCCCACGTCCCAGCTCGGCGAAGGCGATCCCCGGCGCCGTCTCGCCGGCGGAGAAATCGGCCGGGTGATCGGCCACCCCGAGCACGGCGAGCCGGAGACCCGCGGCCTCCAGCACCACGGGCGCCCGAGCCGCCTGGACAGAGGGCCCCGCTCCCACATGGGCGATGCCGGCAGCGTCGAGATGCTCCAGCGTGTCGAGGAGCGCTTCCTCGCCGAAGTCCAGAGCGTGGTTGTTGGCCAGAGTCACGCAATCCACCCCGAGATGAGCCAGGGTCTTCACGGCCGCCGGGGGGGCGCGGAAGAAGAACGGCTTGGCCGGATCCGGCCACGGAGCTCCCCGATCGGAGATGCAGCACTCGAGGTTCAGGACGAAGAGGTCGGCCTCCGCGGCGGCGTCCCCGACCTGTGGGGAGAAGAGGGACTCGGGAGGCGCTTCCGCCAAACGCTCCGCCACCCCCCGTCCCAGCATCGTATCGCCGGCGAGGGCGAGCTTCATGACCTCACCTTAGAGCGCATCGAAAAGAGCGGCCGCGGGCATATGACCCGGGGCCGCTCACCCTTGTCCAGCCTCAGCAGGCGGTGAGGGCCGCCTGGACGGCCGCCTGAGCGTCCACGATCCCGTAACCGTACTCGGGCGTCCATACTCCCCGAGAACCGGTCACGGGCTGACGGGCGGTCGAGGTCAGCACGTCCACGTTCTGCTGCCTCGTGCATCCCATCGAGGCCAGGAGCCCGGCCACCCCGGCGGCGTGCGGAGTGGCCATCGAGGTTCCCGCGTACTCGTCGTAGGCCCTGTTGCCCGGGTAGCCGCAGTACGTACCTCCGGTGCCCGGCGGGACCGTGGACACGATGTCTTCATAGCAGAGGGGGATCCCGGCACCGCCGGGCGCGGCCACGGACTGGAGATCGGGCCGCACGGGATGATTCGCGTATGCAGCCTTCGCTTCTCGCTTGTCGGTGGCGGTGATGCACACGGCCCCGGGGTCGAATCCCGGCGTGTCGCACATCGGAGCGGCCTCGTTGCCAGCCGCGGCCACGACCACCACACCCCTGGAGTTCGCGTAGGCGATCGCATCCACGACGTCGGTCAGGAGCCCGGTGATCGTGAACACCTGGCTGCCGGGCAGGGCGCCGAGGCTCAGGTTGATCACGTCCGCGCCGTTGTCCGCCGCGTACCGGATCCCCAGAGCCACGTCGGCAAAGGAACCGCTTCCCTCACCGTCGAGGACCCGAACGGCCATCAGCTTCGCCTGAGGTGCCACCCCGGCGATCCCCACGCCGTTGTTGGTGACCGCGGCGGCGATGCCGGCGACGTGGGTTCCGTGGAGATGGCCGGTCGCGTCGCCGGGCCTGGAGCCACTCTGCCAGTCACCGTTACCGCAACCCGCCGTCCCGCAGCCGAGGAACGTGTTCCCGGGGACGATGTTCGCCGCCAGGTCAGGATGGTCGAGGTCGATCCCCGTGTCGACCACCGCGACGACGGCGCCCAATCCCTGCGTGACATCCCAGGCCTGCTCGGCCCGGACCTGCCGAGGCCCCCACTGGCTGACGTACAGGGGGTCGTTCGGCGCCGCCGGATCCGTGTGGGTGGCGCCTGCGCCTGGCGCCACCCGCGCGGTACCCACGGCGGCCACGGAGAGGACGATGGCCAGACGAGCCAGCCGCCCTCTCCGCGCGGGCATCGCCGCGAACCGATCCATGTCGAACCTCCTGGTCGGCGGGCAGAGATACTTCCGGACGAGCGCGATCTACCCGCCGCCGCCTTATTCGACACGGGAAGGACGAGCTCCTGCCGGCCAGGAGGGGAACCCTGCCGAGCCCGGCCTCGTCTAACGACCATGAGAACGACCCAAGCCCGCAGGCGTACCGCTGCAGCGCTCCTCGTCGCAGCGGCCTTGCTCACCTCGTGCGCTGGGCTGCGGGAGGATGGCATCGGCGCCCCCGGGCCCGACACGCCGATCTCCTCCACCCCCGACCCCGGCACCATTCCTTCGAAACCCAGGCCTCTGCTCGTGGAGCCCCGGCCGGACCTGGTTGACGTCCATACACAGCCGTGGGACAAGGCGAGGGTCCTGGACTCCCGGACCGTCGAGGTTCGCTTCTACGGCGGGGTCGAGGAATGCTACGGCGTCGCTCGGGTGGACGTCGAATACCGGAAGCGATCGGTCGTCATCACCGTCTACTCCGGCCGCGTCCCCACTGCGGAGGTGTGCATCGAGATCGCCGTGCTGAAGTCGGTCCGGCTTGATCTGGCGGAACCGCTCGCTGGTCGCCGTGTGGTGGACGGAGCCGAGCGGGCGGCCTGAGTCTCGATCCACCCGCGAGATCACCTCCCCCCGATACAGTCTTCACGAGGATGGTCGGCCTCGGCCGGGCGCTCGTCGTCTTGGGAGTCGCGGTCTGGCCGGTCTGGGGCCTGCTGTTCCTGACCGGCTCGGCGCCGAACGTGGGCTATGCCCTCCTCGTCCACCTAGCGCTGGTGGTCCCCGGCGGAGTGCTGGTACGGCGCGTCCGGGCGCCGGGACCCCGGCCGGCGCGCAAACGTCTCGGGGACGCGCTGATCGTCTTCGGCGTCCTGGCGTGGGTCCCCTACTTCATCCTCCGAGAGGAAGGAGTCGACGCCCCGAGCACGCCGTTCCTCGTCTGGCACCTGTTGGGCGTCGTTCCCGGAGCCCTCCTCCGGTACACACGATGGGGGGCACGCGGGGTGGGTCGAAACGAGGAAGGAGCGGGCCTCGGGGGCGGCTATCCCTGAGGGGGGGAGAGCGGAAGCTCACGCCGGGGATTCAGGGTCTTGTGGATCGGGCAGTGCCAGACGGCGGACAGGGCCACCGGGCCCTCCGCCTTGATCAGCTCTCGAGCGAAGAGCCACTGGCAGCGCTCGCAGTAGAGGTCCCCGGGACGGACCCGGGCCACCTGGCGGGGCACCTCGTTCTCTCCCCGGAGAGCGTCATAGCAGCATGGACAGATCATCGAAAGATTCTGGAAACCGCCTCACTTCGGGTTTTCGGCTCCCCTGGATGGTTTCTGGAATACGGCTTTCGAGGGACGAGCCGACCCACCGCGGTTCGGCCTAGGCGGAGCGGTCGATCTCCCGGTAGCGGAAGCAGCCCACGAGGTGATCGTTCACCATCCCAACAGCCTGCATGAACGAGTAGCAGACCACCGGCCCCACGAAGCGGAACCCCCTCGTCTTGAGCTCCTGGCTCATGGACCGTGACTCGGGGGTCTGGTCGGGGAGCTCGGAGAGCCGACGCCGCGATCTCCGCGCGGGCCGGCCACCGACCAGTCCCCACAGGTACGCGTCGAGGCTCCCGTGCCGCTTCACGACCTCAAGAGCGGCCCGGGCGTTGGCCACCGCCGCCTCGACCTTGGCCCGGTTCCGAACGATCCCCGGGTCCTCCAGCAGGCGGGCCACGTCGCGGGGCCCGAACCGGGCGACCCGTTTGGGATCGAACCCCAGGAAGGCCTTCCGGTAGCCGTCTCGCTTCCGAAGGATCGTTGCCCACGACAGGCCTGCCTGGGCACCCTCCAGAACGAGCATCTCGAAGAGGTGGCGGTCGTCGTGGGAGGGCACGCCCCACTCCTCGTCGTGATACCGGAGGTACAGGGGATCGCCCTCGACCCCCCATGGGCATCGTGTGACCACGGCGGGCATCCTAAGGTACACGGGGAGCAGGGACTTCTGCCGAACCGGCTCGGGATATCCTCGGGTTCGTGATCATCGACGAGCCGGTTCGCGGCCGGTACGCCTATCTCGAGCATCCGTGGCTCTTCGGGATGCCACCGGACGAGCAGATGCGCCCCTTCATCGAGCGGCGGGTTCCGCTCCCACCGATCCACCACCTCACCGGGCTGGCGCCGATCGACGCGGGACCGGGCACGTCGACCTGGGCCATGCCGGCCAGCCCGTGGTGGCAGTCAGCCGCAGGCCTGTTCCCGGGGGGCGCCCTCGCCGTGGTGGCCGACGCCGCCCTCGGAGGGGCGATCTACAACGTCCTCCCCAAGGGCACGGTCCTGGCCACGTCCGAGCTGTCCATGAACTTCCTGCGTCCGGCGACGCCGGCCAGCGAACGGCTCCTGGCGCGAGCCAGCCTCATCCACTCGGGATCCCGTCAGGGCCTATCCGAGGCGCGGATCGAGGATGCCCACGGCCGTCTTCTCGCCCATGCCACGTCGAGGTGCGTCCTGCGGTCCCTCCCCTTCGACCCGCCCGATCCGCCCGCCTCCCTGCCACCGGTGCAGCCTCCCGATCACGAGACCCTCGATCCCTATCTCCGGCCTCCCGAGGGGACGGTCCTCCCTCAGGAGGAATGGGACACGACCGCCGGGCTCGAGCTCGTCCAGACGTGGCTGAAGGAGGAGCGAGCCACGCCGCCCGTCTGTCACCTGTCAGGCTGGCGACTCCTGGAGGTGGACGAAGGAACCTCCACGTGGTCGATGCCAGCGAGTGAGTGGTTCTGCACTGGGTTCGGCACGTTCTATGGTGGCATCATCGCCCTGTTCATCGACGGGGGCATCAACAGCGCCGTCACCACCACGCTTCCGCCCGGTACGTCGTTCGGCACGCTCGACCTGAAGGTCAACTTCGTGCGGCCGGTGACGCCGGATGGGCGCGAGCTGGTGGCCCAAGCGAGGGTGGTGCATCGTGGGCGGACCATCTCGGTGACCACGGCCGAGGTCGAGGACAGCGACGGGAAGCGCGTGGCCATGGCCACGAGCAGCGCCATGATCCTCCCGGGTGTCCCCTGGAACCCAGCGAGGCCCCTGGCGACCATGGATGAGGCTCCCGCCGAAGAGACCGGCTGAACGTCACCGGATTGCCCCGGCGTGTCGCCCGTCCTAACGTGGTGGCGTCCGTCTCCCAAAACGGGAGTGGTGCGATGGCCCACGACTATGACCTCCTCGCAATCGGCTGTGGTCCGGCGGGGCAGAAGGCGGCGATCCAGGCGGCCAAGCTCGGCCGGCGCGCGGCGGTGGTGGAGCGCCGGCAGCTGGGTGGCGTCTGCGTGATCACGGGAACCATCCCCTCCAAGACGCTTCGCGAAGCCGTGCTCCACTTGACCGGCTTCACGCAACGCGGGGTCTACGGCCAGAGCTACCGGGTGAAGGAGGAGATCACGGCGGAAGACCTCCGGTCACGGTATCTGGACGTGATCCGCCGCGAGACCGACGTCATCCGAGACCAGCTCACTCGGAATCACGTAGCCATCCTCGAGGGGACGGCAGGCTTCGTCGATCCCCACACGGTGTCGGTTGCCCGGGCCGACGGCTCCGAGCGGAAGGTGTCCGCCGAATACATCGTTGTGGGGACGGGCACCAGGCCGGCCCGGCCGCCTACCGTGGCCTTCGACGATCGGGCCATCTTCGACTCCGACGGGCTGTTCAAGATCGAACGCATCCCCGGCTCCTTCGTCGTGGTGGGCGGGGGCGTCGTGGGGATCGAGTATGCCTCGATCTTCGCCGCCCTCGGAACGAAGGTCACCGTGGTTGACAAGCGACGCCGGATCCTCGAGTTCTGCGACGACGAGATCATCGAGGGCCTTCAACACCACCTCCGCGACCTTGGTCTGACCCTGCGCCTCGGCGAAGAGGTGACGGCGGTGAACTCCTTGGAGGAGGGCGCGCTGGTCGAGCTGGCCAGCGGGAAGCGCATCGCTGCCGAGGCGGTCCTCTACTCGGCGGGCCGGGAGGGAGCCACCGACGACCTGGACCTCGCCAATGCTGGATTGGAAGCCGACGATCGAGGGCGGATCAAGGTGGGCGAGAACTACCGCACGGTCGTCCCGCACATCTACGCCGTGGGCGACGTGATCGGCTTCCCCAGCCTGGCCGCAACCGCCATGGAGCAGGGCCGCATCGCCGCCCTCGACGCGTTCGGGCAGGCGGTTCACTCGGCGGCGGGCCTTCTCCCGATCGGGATCTACACCATCCCGGAGATCAGCTTCGTGGGGAAGACCGAAGGCGAGCTGACCGAGGCGGGGGTGGCGTACGAGGTCGGCATCTCACGCTACCGGGAGCTGGCGCGGGGGGCCATCCTCGGGGAGAGCCATGGCATGCTGAAGATCCTGGTGTCGCCGGAAAACCGGCGGCTGCTAGGGGTGCACGTGCTCGGGACGGGGGCGACCGAGTTGGTCCACATCGGCCAGGCGGTGATGGGGAACGAGGGAACGCTCGACTACTTGCTGAACTCGGTCTTCAACTACCCCACCCTGGCCGAGGCCTACAAGGTCGCCGCTCTCGACGCCCAGAACAAGCTCCACGCCGTGAGCCGCCTGGGGCCGGAATGATGAGCGCAGGAGGACGCAGTGCGACGGTGACCCTGCAACCCGGAGATCGGGCTCCTGAATTCGCCCTTCCGGACCAAGATGGAAACCTGGTCCGCATCTCCGACTTCCGCGGTCGAAAGCTTCTTCTCTACTTCTTCCCCAAGGCCGACACGCCAGGGTGCACCGCTCAGTCATGCAGTATCCGCGACGCCCGCCCGGATCTGGCCCCGATCGGTCTCGACACCGTGGGGATCAGCCCCGATACCCCCGACAGGCAGAAGCGCTTCGACGGCAAGTACGGCTTGGGTTTCCCGCTCCTGTCGGACCCCGATCACGCCACCGCGGACGCCTACGGTGTCTGGGGTGAGAAACGCTTCGCCGGCCGCACCTCCGTGGGCATCATCCGGTCCTCGTTCCTGATCGACGAGGATGGGACCATCCTCCATGCCTGGTATCGCGTACGACCCGAAGACACTGTTCCCAAAGCGCTGGCGGCGCTGCGCTGAGCTGAGTTAGTGCTTGGGCCAGATCCAGCCTCGGCTCAAGCCACCGAGGGCCGGGCAGGGGTGAATCCCATCGACTCCCGGTCCTCCGCCCGGATCACGTGCATCGCGGCGTTGATCAGCGCGAGGTGCGTGAACGCCTGGGGGAAGTTTCCGAGGTGCCGTCCGCTGCGAGGATCGATCTCCTCGGCGTACAGGAGCAGCGGGCTGGCGAAGGAGAGCAGCCGCTCGCACAGCGCCCGGGCCCGGACGACCTCGCCAATCTCCGCCAGGGCGGAGACCAGCCAGAAGGAGCAGATGGTGAAGGTCCCCTCCTCGCCGGTCAGGCCGTCGTCGGTCTCGTCCACCCGGTACCTGAGCACGAGTCCGTCCACCGTGAGCTCGTCGGCGATCGCCAGCACGGTGGCGCGGACCCTCGGATCGTCCGGCGGGAGGAACCTCACCAGGGGCATCAGAAGGAGGGAGGCGTCGAGCGCGGTGGTCTCGTAGTGCTGGACGAACACCCCGCGTTCGTCGACGCCGTGCTCGCAGATGTCGGCGTGGATCTCGTCGGACTCCGCGTGCCACCGCTCGGCGAGGTCGGCTTCCCCATGGAGTCGGGCCAGGCGAGCCCCGCGGTCGCACGCGACCCAGCACATCATCTTGGAGGAAGTGAAGTGCTTCGGCTCGCCTCGCACTTCCCAGATCCCGCGGTCCGGCTCACGCCAGCTGGCGATGGCGGCCTCCACCGACCGCTTGAGCAGCGGCCACACCCGTTCCTCGAGATGGTCCCGGGACCGCGTGTGCAGATAGACCGAGTCGAGCAGGGACCCCCACACGTCGTGCTGCTTCTGCTTGTAGGCGGCGTTCCCGATCCTTACCGGACGCGCCCCGTCGTAGCCGGAGAGGTGATCGAGGGTACGCTCGTCGAGCTCCCTCTCTCCGCCCACCGCATACATCGGCTGGAGATCCTCGTCCTCCCCGCACGAGTCGGCGATGAAGTAGAAGAAGTTGTTGGCCTCGTAGTCGAAGCCCAGGGTGTAGAGGCCCCACAGGCCGAAGGTGGCGTCCCTGATCCAGCTGTATCGGTAGTCCCAGTTCCGCTCGCCGCCGGGCGTCTCGGGCAGCGACGTGGTGGCGGCGGCGAGCAGGGCACCGGTCGGGACGTAGGTGAGGCCCTTGAGCGTCAGCGCGCTTCGCTGCAAGAAGTTCCGCCACGGATGGTCGGGGAACTCCCCGTGATGCATCCACTCCCGCCAGTAGTTCCCCGTCCGCCACATACGATCCGCCGCCTCATCGAAGTCGAGCGGCGGCGGCAGCTCGTCCGACCACGTGAGGGCAGCGAAGGCGGAGTCCCCTTCGGTAAGCGTGCTGAACGCATGCGCGGAGCGTCCCTCGAAGGCCAGGCGAAGGCTCGTGGTGAGCCGTAGCTCCGGGTGTCCGTATCCGCCCTTGGCGATGCCCTGCTGGTAGCCCAGGTCCGTGTAGTCCCATTGAGCCTCCACCTGCCCGTAGTCGAAGACCGGCTCGCAGTTCAGGGCCAGCTCCACCTGGCCGTTCACGCACTTGACGGTCCGCAGAAGGCAATGCTCGGCCTGGTGGTCTCCGGGTGGTCGCTTGTAGTGCACCAGCCTCTCCGTGCTGTACCAGGGCCCGATCGTGAGCGCGTCGCGGACGATCAGCCATCCCGTCCGGGTCTGCCACGTGGTCTCCAAGACCATCGTGCCCGGGAGGTACCGGCGACCGGCTGGCACCATGACGTCCGCGGGCCCGAGCCGGAAGCCCCCCGCGGCTCGGTCCAGGTTGGCAGCCAAGACGCTCGGACTATCCGGACGAGGGAGGCACAGCCACTCGACGTTCCCACCGGGGGCGACGAGAGCGGTGACTTCCCGGTCGGAGAGGAACCCGTATCCCGCGATCGGAGGAAAGGGGCTGCGCTGGAGGGCGAAGCGCCCTCCGGCCCCCGCGGCCGGCGCGGGAGCGACGCTGGCTGGAGGGTCTGGCGGGTCCATCCTCGCGCGATTGTATGTCGGCTGACCGATTACCCACCGCCTCTGGCCCCGCGACAAAGGCGCCGGATACGCTTGGATCTGGAGCGGACCTTCGAGCGGATCTAATCGTGCCCTTGGCCGTAGAGTGAAGGCTCATGCGGGCGCTGATCGCGGTGGCCGGGCAGCACGTCCCCCCGGGCAGGATGAGGTCCCGGCCGGAGGATTCGATGGCCGTTCCTGCCAATTACGTGCGAGCACTCCACCGCGCTGGGGGACAGGAAGCCGTCCTGTTCCCCGAGTGGATCGAGCTAGACGAGGCTCGCCGGCGCCTGGCCCGGTTCGACGGCGTTCTGCTCATCGGAGGCGGCGATGTGGATCCTTCCTACTACGGAGAGGAACCCCATCCCGAGTGCTACGGCGTGAACCCTGAGGCCGACGCATTCGAGATGGCCCTGGCCCGCGCTGCGGTCGACCTGGGGAAGCCGATGCTGGCCATCTGCCGCGGCATCCAGGTCCTCAACGTCGCCTTCGGAGGAAGCCTCGACCAGCACATCACCGGGCGCGAGGGGCTGATCGGGCACGGCATCCCGGGCGTCGCCCCCCAGATGCACCCAGTGCGACTGGAGCCCGGGTCCCGGGTGGCCAAGGCCATGGGGGTGGACGAAGCCTCGGGCTCCTCCTCCCATCATCAGGCCCTGGCCCGGCTGGGCGAGGGTCTCGAGCCGGTGGGCTGGAGCTCGGATGGCTTGGTGGAGGCCCTCGAGCACGACGAGGGGTGGGTCGTCGGCGTCGAATGGCATCCGGAGCTCACGGCGGCCGAGGACTCGGCCCAGCAGGGGCTGTTCGACGCGCTGGTCGAGCAGGCCTCGGAGGGGTTCTAGGCGTCCTCGCAGCGGCGCACGGCGAGGGAAGCTTTCTTCTGAGCTTCGTCGAATCGCCGTTTGGCAGCGCGGAACTTCGCCGAGCTTCCCACGTCCGCCTCCCTCAGCTCCCTCACGTACTGGTTCCACATTCGAACCATGCTCCGCAGACCCTCCTGGCAGAGTCGAGAGCGCCTCTCGGCAGAAGCAAGGTCGGCGTCCCGAACCTCTCCCGACTGGTCTGTCGAACGCAGGATCGCTTCCATCCGGGCCAGGCGCTGTTCAGCAGCCGCCAGATCCAGCGGGACTTGGTTCTCGAGGACCAACCAGCCGAGAAGAGTGACGGCGAGGACGATGATCACAGGCGCCAGCCACTGGGACGCGGTTGGCGCGGCAGCCACCGGCCGGGGCTCCGGGGCGAGCGGCTGGGTTTCGGTAACCGACTTCTTGGGGGCCCGAGGGCGCCTCCGGGCGATCGGCTGGGTCTGCGTCGACGATTTCTTGGGTGGCATAGGACACCGACCTAGTTTTCGTCGGGGCTCGACCGGGGCTTGAGGGCCAGGGACCCGGCTCGCCTGGCTTCTCGATCCCCGAACTACGGTGTGACCGGAGCGTCGGGAGGGATGCCGGCGGGACGTACCTTCCCGCCGGTCCGCTCCGCCAGCGCCAGCGAGCGGAGGAGCCACCACGCCGCGACGGGACCCAGAGCAACCGCGAGGTAGGCCGCCCGCCAAGAGGTCACGCTGACGAGCCAGCCGAACAAGGGGGCGATGAGCGCGGCCGAGGCGAACAGGGCGGTCTGCTGGAGGGCGATGGCCGTGCCCGCCCTTCCCCGTTCCCCGTACTCGGCGGCGGCGTTGAACGACAGGCCGTTCCAGCTGAACGCCAGCGACCCCGACACGACCAGGACCGGAACGAGGACCGGGAGCGGAAGGCCGAACGCCAGCGGTGTGACGAGCCACGCCCCCGCGACGGCCGCCGAGGCAAGCCGGAGAGGTTCCAGGCGCCGGCCCAGCCGGTCCGACCACAGCCCCGCCACCACCCGCAGCACGATGCCCACAACCTGGATCACGGCCAGCGCCAGCCCGGCACCCACTTCCGATACCCCTCGTTGCTCGTGGAGGAACAGGGGAACGAACCCGATCACCGCAGCCTGCGCGGCTACGAGGAGACCGCTCGCCACGGCCAGCCGATAGATACGGCGATCCCTGAGCGGCCCTCGCCGAGGCCCGCCGCCAGCCGTCGACGCGGGCGGGTCCCGGAGCCAGCCTCCGCAGGCCATCGCCCCGGCCAGGCACCCGGCACCGAGGGCGAGCAGTCCGGCGCGCGCTCCGGCTCCGGCCGCGAGCGCCGGAAGAGTAAACGCAGCGATCGCCCCACCGAGGGGCACCGCCGCCTGCCGCAGCCCGAATGCGGTCCCGCGTTCGGCGAAGTCGAACCAGCCCATCACGACCCGGCCGCTGGCCACGTTGGTCACCGCACCGAGGACTCCCGCCAGGAAGAGCATCCCCGCCAGGAAGAGCGAGCCTCCGGTCGCGGAGGTACCGAGCGCCAGGCCCGCCCCGGCAAGGCCGATCGTCAGCGATCGCCGCTCACCGATGCGGTCGGTGAGCAGCCCCCACGGCACGAGGGTGAAGGTGGCGCCGGCAGTCACCGCGCCGAGCACTGCGCCGAACGCCGAGAGCGACAGGTCGTACTCGGCTCGCAGGGCCGGGCCGAGCGCTGGAAATCCGGTCAGGAGAGCGGCGAACGCCGCCTGGGCAACGATGCCAAGCCCGAGGGCCACCCAACGGTAGCGCCCTCCGTTTCCCGTGCCGCCCTCGGCTTCTTCTCGCCTCCCATCCCGCACGTCGGAGAGGCTAGCAGGGGATGCCAGCATCCTCGCTCTCACGCTCTGCGCGGGAGGCGTAGGCTGCAATCCAACGGATCACGGGCTGCCCGCGGAAGGGAGAAGCGGTCATGACGCATGAGGAGCATCCAAACGTCGCAATCGTCCGGGAGGGCTTCGAGGCGTTCCAGAAAGGCGACATGGAGTGGATGGACCAGCACCTCTCCGACGACGTGATCTGGCACATCGGCGGCAACAGCAAGTGGAGCGGGGCCTACGAGGGGAAAGCGAAGGTCCTCGATTTCTTCGCCCGTCAAACACAGGCAATGGGCGGAGCGCCCTCGGTGGACATCCACGACATCCTGGGGAACGACGACCACGTCGTCGCGCTGGGGACAGCGTCCGCGACTGGGCCAGACGGTTCGAGCGCCGAGTGGAAGTACGCGCAGGTGTTCCACATCAAGGATGGGAAGGCGACCGAGGTCTGGGGACTGGCAGAGAACGACGCCGC
>DASYVD010000167.1:0-5490 GCA_036000545.1 Actinomycetota bacterium
TCGCGGCCGGCCGCGGGCCCGTTGACCTGGCCGCAGGTCGGCCCGGGCCGCAGCGGGTACGACGATGCATAGACGATCAGCTTGCCCTCGTCCGCCTCCCCCGGCCACAGGGTGATCGTGTGGGCCCCGCAGTCCGTGTAGACGGCCTGTACCTGCTCGATGTCGGCGAAGGGGTTGGCCGGATCGTCACTCAGGGTGAAGACCCGGACTCCTTCCCAGCCGGTCGGGTCGTTGTGCGCCACCCTGGCCGCGCCGCACTCGGGCCCGGCCATGGTCCGGTCCACCGCCAGCAGCAGGAGGTCGGCGATCCCGTTCCCGTTCCGGTCCCACACGATCGGGTCGGCCTGGAGCCCGTCACACGGGAAGTCGACGAGCTGTTGGGGAGCGGCCGGGTTGGAGATGTCGAAGATCCGGAACCCTCCGACCGAAATGTCGTTCCGGTAATAGCCGGCGAAGGCGTGGTTCCCCCAGAATGCCAAATCCGAGTTGATCTTCGAGTTGGGGGAGGTGAACACCAGGTCCATCCTGGAATGCCTGTCCGCGTTGTGGGTGGCCGTCGCCGAGGAAGGGAGCATGGCGAAGGCCAGAGCAAGAGCCGCCGGGACGAGCACGCGGCGCCACCGCCTGCCCGGCGAGTCAGAACGAAACGCAAGTCCTCTCATACCAGCACCTCCAGCGTGCGAGTGGGGATCTTCGCTGGCGCTGCACAGTGCTCCCGGGATCACCCCCTTCGTGTCGATGGGAATGGAGGGGTCCGATAGGCGAAGGATCGCTCTCAGCAGCTCCTCGGACCACCTCCCCGTGCCGCTTCGCGTTCCGAGGACGCCCAGAATCTAATGATTCGAGCGGATAGAAGGCAAATCAAGTGGTTACGGGTGGGAGTTGAGCACTTCGGCCGGGTCGCCGATCCGGATCCTTCCCTCCCCGCGGATCGTCACAATCCGAGCCAGCACGCCCCGGCGGCCTTCCAGGGACTGTCTGAAGGCCTCCCGGTCCTCCTTCCCCAAGAGCTCACCGATGTGGGTGCAGGGCTCGCACGGGCCGGTCAGCTCGAGCTCGGCCTGGCCGATCCGGAGCCGGGTTCCCGCTGGCAGCCGCTGGAGGCCGGGCAGTTCCAGGGTGACCTGATCACGAAGGTCGCCGGGGGACAGGCCCATGGCCTCCAGGCTCTCCGTGTCCATTAGCAGGACCTGCCGCTTGCCGTCCTCTCGGGTCTTGCCGTGGAGGTCTCCTTCGAGACCCTGGCCCGGCAAGGCGATGACTTCGGAGACAGGCCGCTGCGGCTGGCCGTGAGCCTTTAGCAGCTGGATCGAGACAACGCTTCCGTTCACGGCGCCATGCTCGCACGAGGACGAACGAAGCGGAAGGACCCTGGTCAAAGGGACCTGTCGGATGTGACAATCAGTGATCCGGAGCGATCGGAAGGCACCTTTGGATCAGCATGTCATCACTGAAGGCCCACTCCAGGAGGGACGGGAGGCTGCTGCCCGGCACGCCTGGAAGGAGGCGTTCGACCTCCTGACCCAGGCCGACGCGGGGGACCCGCTGGGGCCGAACGACCTCGCCACACTCGGCGAGGCGGCCTGGTGGATCGGGAAAAACGAGGCGTGCATCCGGGCCCGGGAGCGGGCCTTCGCTGCGTATCTGGACGGGGGAGACCAGGCGGCGGCGGCGGGCATGGCCATCACCCTCGCTCGGGATCACCGAGTGAGGTTGGAGTCGGGGATCGCCCGCGGATGGATCCTCCGCGCGGAGCGTCTCCTGGCGAACCAGCCGGAGAGCGCCGCGCATGGATGGCTGCTGCGGATGCACGCCCAGCAGGCCGCGAGTGAATCGGACACGGAGCGCGCCCTGGAGCTCACCCGGGAGGCGCTGGACGTCGGGATGCGGGTCGGCGATCGGGACCTCCAGGCGATCGCCCTCCACGACCAGGGCGAGTACCTGGTCCGCCTGGGCCGGATCGACGAGGGCCTGGCCATGGCGGACGAGGCCACCGTGGCCGCGGTCGGTGGGGAGCTCGGTCCGTGGGCCACGGGCGTCGTCTACTGCAACACCATCTCTCTGTCCGATGCCCTCGCGGACTACCGCCGGGCTGGGGAGTGGACCGAGGCGTCCATCCGTTGGTGCGAGCGGCAATCGATCGCCGGTTTCCCCGGCATCTGTCGGGTCCACCGGGCAGACGTGATCCGTCTTCGAGGCCACTGGGTGGAGGCGGAACGGGAGGCCCGCCAGGCCTGCTCCGAGCTGGAGGACTCCGGCCTGTTGATGTACGCGGGAGAGGGCTTCTATGAGGTCGGCGTGATCCGGCTCCGGATGGGAGACCTGGAAGCCGCGGAGGACGCTTTCCGGCAGGCGCACCAGAAGGGGCGGGATCCCCAGCCGGGGTTGGCTCTCCTCCGTCTCGCGCAGGGCAGGGTCGAAGCGGCGCAAGCGGCGATCCGCCGGGCCGTGGATGAGACTACGATCCGCCTCGATCGGGCCAAGCTGCTGCCCGCCGCCGTCGAGATCGCCGTGACGGCGGGAGATCTCCAGTTCGCTAGAGCCGGGACGGATGAGCTGGACTCGATCGCCGAGGAGTTCCGCTCGCCGGCGTTGCACGCCGAAGCGGCCATGTGCCGAGGCTCGGTGGAGATGGCCGAGGGCAACCCCGCCTCGGCGTGCCGGAGCCTCAAGCGCTCCTGGCAGCTCTGGCAGGAGGTGGACGCGCCCTACGAGGCGGCTCGGGCCCGAATGCTCCTCGGCGCGGCCTACCGGGCGCAGGGGGACGAGGAGGCCGCCGTCCTTGAGCTGCAGGCGGCTCGGGCGGCGTTCGAACGCCTCGGAGCGGCTCTCGACCTGCGCCACGTGGCCGAACTTCTGGCCGGAGCGGCCCCGGCGGCCCGGGTGACCAGAACGTTCATGTTCACCGACATCGTGAGGTCTACGAACCTCGTCGAGGCGATGGGTGACGAGGCGTGGGAGAATCTCCTTCGGTGGCACGACCGCACGCTGCGCGGCCTCATCGCAGAGCACGGCGGGGAGGAGATCGACCACGCCGGGGATGGCTTCTTCGTCGCGTTCGACAGCGCCGAGGCGGCTGCCGACTGCGCCATGGCGATCCAGCGGACGCTGGCCGAGCACCGCCGCTCCCACGGGTTCTCACCCCAGGTCCGGATCGGGCTTCATGCCGCCGAGGCCACGCAGCTCGCCGGCGACTACCGCGGGAAGGGTGTCCACGTCGCCGCCAGGGTCGGGGCGCTGGCCGAGGCGGGAGAGATCCTGGCGACGAGGGAGACCGTGTCCGGCGACGCCGGACGCCTCAGCATCTGCGACCCGCGAGCGGTAACCCTCAAGGGCATCTCCGAGCCCGTCGAGGTCGTGACCGTGGAGTGGCAGTAGCCGGCGCGGCCGGACTTCCCCGTGCTAGTCGGCCTTCTTCATCCGGAGTTGCATCGTTCTCCGGATGGTCTCGGCTACCTTCGGCATGCTCCTGGTCATCTCGCGGAAGTCGCGGTCTGTCATCACGATGAGTGTCATGTCCGAGGTGGCCACCACGGACGCCGTGCGGGGCTCGTCCCCCAGGATCCCGATCTCACCGAAGAAGTCTCCCGGACCCAGGTCGGTCAGGTGGTCGCCGTTGTGGGTGACCTCGGCGCTTCCTTCTTCGATGACGAAGAACTCGTAGGCGAACCGCCCCTGGTCCACGAGGTGCTTCCCCGCCTTGATGTCCACCTCGTCAGCCCACCGGGCGACCTGTTGGCGCTCTCGATCGGACAGATCCGAGAACAGAGGGATCGACTTCAGGCGCGCGGCGTTCATGGTCTCTCCCTCAGTGGGTGATGGAATCCTCGGCGTCCCGGAGGCGTCGGCTCATCTCCAGCAGCATCTTTCGGGCGATGGAGGGGTGCCGATCGATGAGCGGCAGGAAGTCCCAGGAAGCCAGGGAGAGCGTCAGGACGTCGGTCTCCGCCCGGACGGTGGCCGAGCGGGGCTGGCCGTCCAGCAGTGACATCTCCCCGAAGTAGTCGCCCGGCTTCAGATGCGCCACGGTTCTTCCCCGCACCAGCACCCTGGCCTTGCCGTCCGTAACGAGGTGGAACCCCACCCCGCGCCTGCCCTGTTCGACGATGGACTGGCCGGCATCGTGGGTGACCTCCTTGCCCACCCTGAGCACCGCCTCGAGCTCCTTGTTGGTGAGCCCCTCGAAGAGCGAGACGGACTTGAGCATCTGGAGCAGATCCTTCTTCGTGGCCATCCGATCCCCCCTGACTGAACGCTCGCATGATAGTTGGGCATGCCGTTCCCCGAAACCCCCCAGAGAACCCCAGGTGTATACTCGCCGACGTCCCGATGGTCCTGTCCGACAAGACCCTGACCCTCCTCGTCATCGTGAGCCTGGGTGTTTCGATTCTGGCCCTCTTCGCCGTGATCGCGCTGACTACCCGGCGCCGGGGCTCGCATGCCGGGCTGACGGCGAGCGGGGCCGGGGGATTCGCCGTAAGGGAGCACACCGAAGCCATCGCTCGGCTGTGGGTGACCATCCAGCAACTCTCCGCGGAGGACCGGAGGCTGCTGGAGCTGATGCGGGGATACGTGAAGCACGTCGGCCTGGTGCGGTACGACGCCTTCGAGGACATGGGGGGTCACCTCTCGTTCTCGGCGGCCATCCTGAACGCCGAGGGTGACGGCGTGGTCATCACGTCCATCAACGGGCGGGCCGACACCCGGTGCTACGCGAAGCCGGTCAAGGGGGGCCAATCGGCTCACAACCTCTCGGGGGAGGAGGAGCAGGCCATCCGTTACGCCCTGACCGGTACGCAGGACTCGGTGACCGCGTCGTGAGGCTGCACGGTCGGGCCCGGCCGCATACGCTTTCTCCGTGCTCGATCTGAAGGCCATCCGCGAGGATCCCGAGCGGTTCCGCGATCCTCTCGCTCGACGAAGCGAGGCCCTGGCCGCGGACCTGGACCGTCTCCTGGACGCCGACCGGCGGTGGCGGGAGCTCACCACGCGAGTGGAGGAGCTCCGGGCGGAGCAGAACCGCGGGTCCAAGGCAGTGGGGGAGGCCCCGGCCGAGGAGCGGGACCGGCTCATCGGCGAGCTCCGGAAGGTCTCCGAAGAGCTCAGAAAGCTCGAGCCGGAGCTGACCGCGGCCGAGGAAGAGCTCCACGAGCTGGCCTCACGGTTGCCCAATCCGCCGCACGAGTCGGTCCCCGAGGGAGAGACCGACGAGGAAAACGAGCTCGTGCGAGAGGTGGGCACGCCGCCATCGTTCCCGTTCGAGCCGAAGGACCACGTCGCGCTGGGGCAGGCCCTGGGAGTGATCGATCTCGAGCGGGCCGCCAGAACCTCGGGGACGCGATTTGCCTACCTCGTCGGGGGTGCCGTATGGGTGCAGTGGGCGCTCGTTCGGTACTGCCTCGATGTGCTCACTGCGAAGGGTTTCGTCCCGGTCGTGCCGCCGGTGCTGGTGCGCGAGGACGCGATGTACGGGACCGGATTCCTCCCCAC
>DASYVD010000168.1:0-19895 GCA_036000545.1 Actinomycetota bacterium
CGCCGCCAGGGCCACGGCGAACCCGAGAGGGATGGCCCCCACCGCGGGCGAGACGACCGTGTGCACGTCCGGGTACCACGACGCGATCTCCTCCCCGAACCGCCGAACGAGGAGGGGGTCCTCGAAGATGCGGGCCTTCTCCACGTAGCGGTCCGAGTGCTTGCCCGACGAGAGGAGGAAGTGACCGTCGAGAAGGGCTCCACGTTCTCGAAGGATCATCGCGACCTCGAGCTCGTCCATGCCGGGTGAGGACTATACGGCCTGTTGCACCTGCGGGTTGACTCGGCTCAGTGTTGCGGATCGCAACGGACGTCCTCCGGGATCGTGGAACCGGAGAACGCCGGCGGGATGCCCGCTGATCTTCCATCCGCCTTCGTGGATCAGCCGGTGGTGTGCGTGGCAAAGGAGCACCAGGTTGTCGAGGTTCGTCCCCCCGCCGTCTCCCCAGTGAACGATGTGGTGGGCTTGCACCCAGCGCCGGCGCTCGCACCCGGGGAACCGGCATCCTCCGTCACGGTATCGAAGTAGTCGACCGATCGTCCCGGGAACCGTCCGGCCCCGGCGACCGATCCCCACCGTGCGCCCACCGGAATGCAGCGCCCACTCGATCCGCGCGTCGCAGGCGAGCCGACGCACGGCTTCCGAGCACAGCCGCTGTCCGGACTCGGTCTCCGCGAGCCACGGGCCTTGGGGATGCTCTTCCTCGGCGAGCAGCTCGGCCCCGGCGTGGACCACCAGGGTGGGGACGGGGGCCACGCCGTCATCTGAGCCCGTTGCCAGCTCTCCACCAGGGCATCGGCCATCCGGGCATCCTGGCGGGAGTCGGGGCGATCGGCCAGAACGATCTGCTCCGCACGGCGCTCCAGCGCCGTCTGGAAAGCCGCTTCCTGCTCTGCAGAGAGCATTCCTTCCAGGTACAGGATGGGGCGCTCGGGATCCCACCACATGGTCAGGTAGCGCATCCGCTCGATCTCCTCGGTGTCCCGCTTCCGAACCTGCTCGTGGCGTGCGGCCTCCCGGTACAGGGTGGAGGGGCGAAGGCCCGGGGCCCGCTTCGACCAGTACTCGTCGGTCTCGCGGGTAGCGAACCGGGCGAGGGGCTTGAGCTGGTCCCAGGAAAGATTCCCTGAGGCGTGGGTGCGAGAGACCTCGGGGAGGTCCCGAAGGGCGTGCGCCACCCGAACCCAATCTCTGGCTGTCCCTCGGACCAGGCCGTACCGAGCTGCCAGCCATCCGGTCATGGAGGTGGCCCCGTCTCTCTCCCACAGCTTGCCCTCGTCGAAGAGAGCGACCATCTGAAGGAGGTGCGCGGAGGCGGCCGCGATCATGGCAGTCGCGCGATCCATGCCTTGAGTAAGGCCGTCAGGCCGGGTGCAGGGGCCGAATTCCATGGGTGTGATTCTAGCCAGGGGGTGTGACACGAACACGCGCCGAAGACGGAGCGCGCCGGGGCTCACGCCTCCACGCCGCACTCTCGGAGCACGGCACGCGCGGCCGCCGCGGGGTCCGCCGCTTCGGTGATCGGTCTTCCCACCACCAGATAGTCGGCTCCCTTCTCCAGCGCGGCGTGCGGGGTGAGCACCCGGGCGTGGCCGTTGCTTCCGAAGCCTTCGGGACGGATGCCGGGGACGACCAGGAGTGGTTCCTCGCCCAGTGCACGCCGGACGTCCTGGACGTCCTCGCCGGACACCACCACGCCCCGCGCGCCCGCGGACACCGCCTCGAACGCGAGCGACGCGGGGGAAGCGAGCCCCTCCCCGGCCAGGCTGGAGAGAACGGTGATGGCGACGATCCCCGGCGGTTCGACGCCTGCGGCCGCGGCGCCCTCGGCGGCACCCCCAAGCGCAGCGCGAACCATCTCCATTCCGCCCAGGGCGTGGACGCTCAGAAGGGAAACGCCCAGCCCGCCCGCGTTGCGCGCCGCGCGGCCCACGGTGTTCGGGATGTCGTGCAGCTTGAGGTCGAGGAACACCGGGGCATGCTCGCGAACCCGGCGCACCGAGTCGGGCCCGGCCGCGGTGAATAGCTCCAGGCCGACCTTTACCATCGCCGCCACCGTGCCCAGCTGCTTGGCGAGTGCAGCTGCTCTGTCGGGGTCGGAGGTGTCGACCGCGACGATGAGCGGATTGCGGACTCGGGGCACCGTCACCCGCCCCGGGCGGCCAGCTCCCCCACGGGTTCCTCGACGACCATGCGTCCCCGGAGATCCGCAGGGCTGCGCATCCCCTTCGACGCCAGCAACTCCCCGAGTCCCTGGGCCACTTCGACCGTGGCGTGGGGGTTGGAGAAGTTCGCCGTGCCCACGGCGACGGCCCACGCCCCGGCCAAGAAGAACTCGGCGGCGTCTCGAGCCGAACGGATGCCACCCATGCCGATGATCGGCACGTCGGGGAGGGCTCGGGCCACCTGGTACACGGCACGCACGGCCACCGGCCGGATGGCCGGGCCGGAGAGTCCGCCGGTCACCGCACCCAGGGCCGGCCGGAAGGTCTCCACGTCGATGGCCAGGCCGAGCAGGGTGTTGATGAGGGACAGGCCGTGGGCTCCCGCCTTGACACACGCCCGGGCGACCTCGGTGATGTCCGTCACGTCCGGGGTCAGCTTGGCGAACACGGGAACGGTGGATACCCGGGCGACCGCGCTCACCACCTCGGCAGCGCTCTTCGGGTCGCATGCGAACACCAGGTTTCTCCGCTCGACGTTGGGACAGGAGATGTTGACCTCGATGGCCACCACGCCGCGGAGGCCCTCCACCCTGGCCGCCACCCGCTGGTATTCCATGACGGACTTGCCGGCGATCGACACGACGACCGGGACGCCGGCCTGCTCGATCCACGGACCGTCCTTCTCGACGAACCCTTCGACGCCGGCGTTCTGGAGCCCGATGGCGTTGAGCATCCCCGACGGCGTCTCGGCCATCCGCGGTGTGGGAAGGCCCTTCACGGGCTTGAGGGTCACGCTCTTGGTGATGATCCCGCCGACGCGCCGGATGTCGATCAGCTCGGACAGCTCCTGTCCAGAGCCGAATGTCCCCGAGGCCCCCAGGACCGGCGTGGGGAACCGGACCCCGTTCAGGTCCACCGACAGAGTCACCCGTCCGTCGGCCATGGGATCAGCGATCGCTCCGGGCGCCCGCTTCGTCGAGCTCGAAGCCGTGCGGCGGCGTGTGTACCGGTCCGGTCATGCTGCCCAGCCACTTCTCCCACCACACCCGAGAGCCGGTGAACACCGGGCCTTCGACGCATGCCCGAAGGTTGTCCCACCCGCGCGCGTCCCGGCGGATGACGGGGACCACACAGGTCCAGCACACGCCAACACCGCAGCCCATCATCTCCTCCACGGCGACCTGACACGGGATGTGGTTGGCGATGCAGTACTCGGCGACGGCTCGCAGCATCGGGTTCGGGCCGCAGGCATAGACGACCTCGGTCCGGCACCGGGACACCATCGACGGGAGCACGTCCGTGACCATGCCCCGGTCGCCCAGGCTCCCGTCCTCGGTGGTGATGGCGATGGCCACCGCCAGGCGCTTCCCCTCCACCGGCTTGAACACGCGGTCCTGCTCCCTGGCGCCAAGGATCATGTCCACCCGCTTCCCGCGGGCCCGGAGCTCCTCGGCCAGGAAGTAGAGGGGCGCGGCTCCGTAGCCGCCCCCGATCAGCAGGCAGTTCGCGAGGTCGCGAGGGTACAGGAACGGCTTTCCCAGAGGCCCGATCACGTCGAGCATGTCGTGCGACCGCGCCTCGGTGAGCCAGTTCGTCCCCGGACCCTTTCCCACCAGAACGAACTCCAGGGTTCCCGACCATCCGCCGCGCCGGGAGGCCTGGTGGATAGAGAACGGGCGTCGGAGCAGGAAGTCGCGGCCGTCGGGTACGGCGACTTGAACGAACTGCCCAGGGCGAGCGGCTTCGGCGATCTCCGGGGCCACCAGGGTCAGCGAATGGTAGGCCCCGTACTTCCGGGCCGACAGGACCTCGCACTTCTGCCGGATCACTCTCTCCCCTCGCAGCTGCGCTACCGTCATGCTCTCGTTGCACCCACGCTCTCGCGCGCGCCTTCCCCGGCACGGACCACCTGGGCATGGTACTCCTGAAGGCTGTGGGGCTCCGACCCCGATCCCCCAAGGATCAGCGCTTCGATGCCCTGGATCGCGGCTACAGCACCGGGAAGGGTCGTGATGCACGGGACGCCCGTTCTGGCGGTCGCCGTCCGGATGAAGTAGCCGTCGGTCCTGGGCCCTCGTCCGAACGGAGTGTTAATCACGAGGTCGACCTCCCCCGCCAGGATGAGGTCGCAGGCGTTCGGGCCGCCCTCCGACACCTTGGCCACCGACGTCACCGGCACCCCCGCTCGGGCCAGCAACCCGGCCGTCCCCCGGGTGGCCAGGATGCGGAATCCCAGGTCCGCCAGGCGCTTCACCGGGAACACGATGGCCCGCTTGTCACGGTCGGCCACGCTGACGAACGCGGTTCCCCCAACCGGTAGCGGCGCCCCCGTAGCCGCCTGCGCCTTGGCCAGGGCCACGCCGAGGTCGGGATCGACTCCCATCACCTCACCGGTGGAGCGCATCTCCGGGCCGAGCTGGGTGTCCACGCCGGGGAACCGCCCGAACGGCAGGACCGCGGCCTTCACCGCGACATGCCGCAGCGTTCGGTAGTGGAGGGAGTCCTCCGGCAGAAGCCCCGTCGCGCGGAGTCCCGCCAGCCCCTCCCCCACCAGCACCCTGGCGGCCGCCTTGGCCAGGGGAACACCGGTGGCCTTGGACACGAACGGGACGGTCCGTGAGGCCCGTGGGTTCGCTTCCAGGACCCAGAGACGCTCCTCCTTCAGGGCCAGCTGGACGTTGAGCAGGCCCACCACACCGAGCCCGTCGGCGATGGCCCGCACGATCGACTCGACCTCGTCGAGCTGATGGTCCGACAGCGTGATCGGAGGGACCGCGCACGATGAGTCCCCGGAGTGCACTCCGGCCTCTTCGATGTGCTCCATAACCGCCGCCACGAACGTCTCGTGGCCGTCCGACAACGCGTCGACATCCAGCTCGATGGCCCCCTCCAGGAAGCGGTCGATGAGCACGGGATGATCGGGGCTGGCCGCCGTGGCCGTGTGCACGAACTGAAGCAGCTCGTCTTCCGTGTACACGATCTCCATGGCCCGGCCCCCCAGCACGTAGGACGGTCGCACCACCACCGGGTAGCCGATCCGAGCCGCCACCGCGACGGCGTTCGCCTCGCCTGCGGCCTCGCCGTGAGCCGGTGCGGCGATCCCCAAGCGTGACAGCAGGGCGCCGAACTTCCCTCGATCCTCCGCGGCGTCGATGGCCGCCGGGGGCGTGCCCAGTACCCTGAACCCCTCCGCCTCGAGTTCCGCGGCGAGCTTGAGGGGCGTCTGGCCACCGAGCTGAACGATGACGCCCTCGGGTTCCTCCGCCTCGCACACGGCCAGCACGTCCTCCACGGTGAGGGGCTCGAAGTACAGACGGTCGCTGGTGTCGTAGTCGGTGGAGACCGTCTCGGGGTTGCAGTTCACCATCACGGTCTCGTATCCGGCGTCGCGGAGGGCGAAGGCGGCGTGCACGCAGGCGTAGTCGAACTCGATTCCCTGGCCGATGCGGTTGGGGCCGGCTCCAAGGATGACGATCCGTGGACGGGACGCCGGGCGGAACTCCGTGGCCCTCTCGTAGGCCGAGTAGTAATAAGGAGTCCTCGCGGCGAACTCCCCCGCGCACGTGTCCACGGTCTTGAGGACGGGGATCACCCGCGCAGCCCGCCGAGCCGTCCGAACCTCGCGCTCGGACGCGCCCACCAGGGTGGAGATCCGGCGATCCGAGAGCCCGAACCGCTTGGCTTCACGGATCTCGTCGGCCTCGACCCGAGCAAGGCGTCGCCCCCGCAACCGAGTGGCGACCTCCGCGACCTGCCCGATCTGGTCCACGAACCATGGATCGATCCCCGAAGCCGCCGCCACCTCGTCGACGGTGTGGCCCTCCCGAACCGCCAACTCCACCAGCTGAAGTCGCTGCTCCGTCGCGACGCCCAATCGTTCCATAAGGGCGGCGGGGTCCGCCGAAGCGGGGGGGTTGACGGTCGCGGCTTGGATCGAAGGGTCGGGGCGGTTCTCTCGAGGGGGGGGTCTGAGCGGAGCGGAGCGAAGCGAAGCAGCGGAGCGGCCCCCTCGAGGGAGAATCGGCCCGGCCCCCAACCCAGGAAGTGCAGGGTCGTCCGCTCCGAGATCGGCGCCGTCACGCTCGAGGGACCGCATGGCCTTGCCCAGGGCCTCCTTGAACGTCCGGCCCACGGCCATGACCTCACCCACCGACTTCATCTTGGTGGTGAGGCGGGGGTCGGCATCCGGGAACTTCTCGAACGCCCACCGAGGCACCTTCACCACGACGTAGTCGAGAGTCGGCTCGAAGCACGCCGGGGTCTCCCCAGTGATGTCGTTCGTGATCTCGTCGAGCCGGTAGCCCACAGCGAGCTTGGCCGCGATCTTGGCGATGGGGAACCCCGTGGCCTTGCTGGCGAGGGCGGACGACCGCGAGACCCGCGGGTTCATCTCGATCACTACCATCCGGCCGGTCGCCGGATCCACAGCGAACTGGATATTGGATCCGCCGGTCTCCACGCCGACGGCCCGGATGCACACGAGGGCGGCGTCGCGCATGGCCTGGTATTCGCGGTCGGTGAGGGTCTGCGCGGGAGCGACCGTGATCGAGTCCCCCGTATGCACCCCCATCGGATCCACGTTCTCGATCGAGCACACCACCACGGCGTTGTCGGCCGCGTCCCGCATCACCTCGAGCTCGAACTCCTTCCACCCCTCCACCGACTCCTCCACTAGGATCTCCCCGATGGGGCTGGCGCCGATCCCGTCGGCCGCTACTCGCCGGAGGTCGGCCTCGTCGCGAGCCAGCCCGCTTCCTCCTCCACCCAGGACGTACGAGGGACGGATCATTACGGGGTAGCCGAGGTGGTCCGCCACGGCGAGCGCCTCGTCGATGGAGTGAGCGAACGATGAGCCGGGAAGCGGTAGTCCGGCCTGCTGCATGGTCCCGACGAATAGCCGCCGATCCTCGGCCCGGCGGATCGCCTCCAGGCTCGCGCCGATGAGCCGCACCCCGTTGGCCTCGAGCGCGCCGGACTCAGCCAGGGCCACGGCCACATTCAGCGCCGTCTGGCCTCCGAGCGTGGGGAGGAGAGCGTCCGGCCGCTCCCGCTCGATGACGGCAAGGACCGACTCCGGCGTGAGCGGCTCGATGTACGTGCGGTCGGCGAACTCCGGGTCCGTCATGATCGTTGCGGGGTTCGAGTTGACCAGGACGACCCGGAACCCCTCGTCTCGGAGCACCTTGCACGCCTGCGTCCCGGAGTAGTCGAACTCGCATGCCTGCCCGATGACGATGGGTCCCGAGCCGATCAGGAGGATCGACTCGAAATCCGTCCGCCGAGGCACTAGGCGTTCTCCATGAGCTCGATGAACCGGTCGAACAGGTAGCGAGAATCGTGGGGCCCGGGCGCCGCCTCGGGGTGGTACTGCACGGTGAACGCGGGGATGCCCTCGAACCGAAGCCCCTCGAGCGTCCCGTCGTTGAGGTTCCAGTGCGTGAGCGCCGCCATCCCGAATTCAGTAACCACGGTTGGGGGAGCCTCGGGGCCCCCTCGGGCCCCAGCCCCTTCCCCTCGCCCAGCCCTGGGGGGCCCCTCGGCCCCCGACCGAACCCACCGAGCCCCTCGCTCGGGACCCTCGCCGTGCCAACCGAACGAGATCGCCGTCCTCGGGCGCACGGGCAGACCCGCGCCCGTCACGACCGGACGCCACGCTCGAGGATCGACGGCGAAACCATGATTATGCGAGGTCACCTCGACGCGCCCTGTGTCGAGGTTCAGGACCGGCTGGTTGGCGCCACGGTGCCCGAACTTCAGCTTGTACGTCCTCCCACCCGCGGCCAGCGCCATGATCTGGTGGCCGAGGCAGATCCCGAACACGGGGATCGTCCCGAGGAGCTTCCGGGCGATCTCCACGGCGTATCGCGTGGCCGCCGGGTCGCCGGGCCCGTTGGACAGGAACACCCCGTCGAACCCGCCGCCGAGCACCTCATTGGCCGGCGTCTCCGCCGGGAAGACCGTGGTCTCGCAACCGCTCTGGGCCAGCAGTCGAAGGATGTTCCGCTTGATCCCCCAGTCGTAGGCGGCGACACGGTAAGTCTTTTGGGGAGGCACCCCTGCTGAAGCAGCCCCACCACCTTCCAAACGAACGCTTGTTTGGGTAGCGAGGAAGGCGGGGGAGGCGGATGGGATCCCTCTCCCCTGACCGCGGTGCGCGGCCGGGCCGACCACCTCCCGCGCTTCGTACGGCTCGCGCGCGGAGACCGTCCGGGCAAGGTCCGCCCCCAGCATCTCCGGCCGCTCCCGGACCCGGTCGACCAGCGAGCGTGGGTCGAGATCCTCGGTAGAGATGGCCGCCCGCATCGCTCCGCGCTCTCGGATGTGCAGCGTGAGCTCGCGGGTGTCCACGTCTTCGATCCCGACCACGCCGGCCGCGGCAAGTTCGTCACCAAGCTCCCGCTCTGCCCGCCAGCTCGAAGCGCGGTGCGCGGCTTCCCGGACCACCAGCCCCGCCGCCCGGACCCGGTCCGACTCCGGGTCGTCGCCGTTCACGCCGTAGTTGCCCTGGTGGGGATAGGTCATGACCACGATCTGGCCGGCGTAGGAGGGGTCGGTGACCACCTCCTGGTAACCGGACATCGCAGTGTTGAACACGATCTCCCCGAAGCTCTCGCCCGGAGCCCCGAAGGAGCGGCCGGGGAACGCCGTGCCGTCCTCCAAGACCAGGAGTGCGTCAGCCACCGGCCGCGATCACCTCGTCGGCTCACCGTCGCGCACGGTCAGCTGACCCCGAAGCATCGTGTGGACCACCCGCCCGCGCAGCCGGCGTCCGGTGAATGCCGAGTTCCGGCTCCGCGAATGAAATGGCGCTTGTCCCACCGTCCACTCCACCGATGGGTCGAACACCACCAGGTTGGCCGGCCTCCTCGGCGCCACCGGTCCTCCGTGGTCGTCCAGGCGGAGGATGCGGGCCGGCGTGGTGGAGAAAGCATGGATGGCGCGCTCAAGCGTCACCACGCCCGGTCCCACCAATTCGGTGAGCACGACCGCCAGCGCGGTCTCGAGCCCGATGGTCCCGGGCGGGGCCTGGTCGAACTCCTGCTCCTTGTCCTCGGGAGCATGCGGGGCGTGATCCGTGGCCACCGCGTCGATGGCGCCCTCGGCAAGTCCCGCCCGGAGAGCTTCCCGGTCATCGGCGGACCGCAGCGGCGGGTTGACCTTGAATGCGGTGTCGTACCCCACGAGTTCCGCGTCGGTGAGCGTCAGATGGTGCGGGGTGACGTCTGCGGTCAGGAGGATCTGCCTCGCCGCGGCGTCGCGGATCAACCGCACGGTCTCCTGGGCGGACACGTGCGTGAGGTGCAGCCTTCCACCGGTCAGCGCGGCCAGCTGGATATCCCGGGCAACGACCACCGACTCCGATTCCGCAGGGATGCCCCGAAGCCCGAGCAGCGCCGAGTAGTGGCCCTCGTGCATCTGCCCGCCCTCCCACAGGGAATCGTCCTGGGCGTGCTGGGAGATCACCACGTCGAACGCCTTGGCGTACTCCAGCGCCAGGCGCATCATCCGGGCCGACTGGACCGACCGGTGATCGTCGGTGAACAGGCGAACGCCGGTCTCCGCGAGCTCCCCGATGTCCACGAGCTCCTCGCCCTCGAGCCCCCTGGTGATCGCCGCCGCGGGATGCACATCGCACAGGGCGGCCTTGTCGCCCAGGGCCCGGACCTCCAGAACGACCCCCGCATGGTCGGCCACGGGCTCGGTGTTGGGCATGGCACAGATCGCCGTGTACCCGCCGGCCACGGCCGCCCGGGTTCCCGTCTCTACGGTCTCCTTGTCCTCCCGGCCGGGTTGGCGAAGGTGGGCGTGGAGGTCGACCAGACCCGGCGCGATCACCAACCCGCCGCACTCCAGAACCTCCGCCCGACCGGCGTCGAGACGGTCACCGATCTCCGCAACCACCTCGTCCTCGACCAGCACGTCGGCCGGCCCGTCGTGCCCCGAGGCCGGATCGACCAGCCGGGCCCCGCGGAAGAGGATGCCGCCCATCAGGCCCCCTCCCCCCCGGAGCCCCCCAGGATCAAGTAGAGGAGGGCCATGCGAACGGCGATACCGTTGGTGACCTGATCGGTGATGAGCGACCGGGGGAGGTCGGCCACGTCGGAGGCGATCTCCACCCCGCGGTTCATCGGGCCGGGGTGCATGATCAGGGCCCCTTCCGGAAGGGCTTCCACTCGGGAGCGGGTGAGCCCCCACCGCGTGGAGTACTCCCGGACGCTGGGGAAGAACTGCTGCCGCTGGCGCTCCCGCTGTACCCGAAGCATGTAGCAGACGTCGAGCTTGGGAAGGACCGGATCGAGTTCGTAGGAGATCTCCGCGCCCCACGACCCCGCCTCGGGGGGAATCAGCGTCGGTGGGCCGACCAGGGTCACCTGCGCCCCCATCTTGGTGAGCGCGTGGGTTCCCGACCGAGCCACCCGCGAGTGCAGGACGTCCCCGACGATGGCCACTCTCAAGCCATCGAACGAGGGGAAGTGCTCGCGGATCGTGTACAGGTCGAGGAGGGCCTGGGTGGGATGCTCGTGGGTGCCGTCCCCTGCGTTCAGCACGCTCGCCTCCACCCACCGCGAAAGCGTGTACGGAGCGCCCGACGACGCGTGCCGGATGACGATGGCGTCCGCGCCCATCGCCTGGAGCGTCAGCGCGGTGTCCTTGAGGCCCTCACCCTTTGAGACTGACGACCCCGAAGTGGTGAAGTTGATCACGTCCGCCGACAGACGCTTGGCGGCGATCTCGAAAGAGATGCGGGTCCGGGTGGACGATTCGTAGAACAGATTCACCACCGTGCGGCCCCGGAGGGCGGGAACCTTCTTGATCACTCGGGTGCCCACCTCTCTGAAGGAGTCGGCGGTGTCGAGGATCCGGATGATGTCTTCCGGCGAGAGTTGGGTCACGGATAGCAGATGCTTGATCACGGCACTTCCTCCCCCACCTCGACGGCGTCCTGTCCGTCGGTCTCGTCGAGTAGGACCCGGACGAGCTCGTCGGCCCGCGTCGGGACGTTCTTCCCCACGAAGTCGGCCCGGATGGGAAGCTCCCGGTGCCCCCGGTCCACCAGAACCGCGAGCTGGATGGCGCGCGGCCGCCCGTAGTCCACCACCGCGTCCATGGCCGCCCGGATGGTCCGCCCGGTGAAGAGGACGTCGTCCACGAGGACCACGGTCTTGCCGGTGACGTCGAACGAGATGTCGGTCTGGTGAACCTCCGGGGCCTCCGCCCGCATTCCGATGTCGTCGCGGTAGAACGTGATGTCCAGGGTCCCCACCGGGACCTCGGCCCCCTCGATCCGGCGCAGCTCGGCCGCCAGCCGCCGGGCCAGGTCGTCGCCGCGGGCAGCGATGCCCACCAGCGCCAGCTCACCCGCCCCCTTGTTCCGCTCCAGGATTTCGTGGGCGATCCGGGTCACTGCGCGCCGGATCTCCGCTCCGTCGAGGAGCTGCCCGCTGGGCTTAAAGACCACGAGGCCTCCTCGCCGGGCGGCCGAGGGCGCCCTCGCGAAGGAGGCCGGAGAAGGGAAACGCTCCGCCCAGGTGGTGCGGAGCGCGCGCGTTGGCGCTGATCAAGCTCTCTGCTCCCTTCCCGGCCTCACGGGACCGGTCCTTAAAGGGGAAGTCCTTCGGGGGAGATGATACTACGGCGATCGAGCGCGACCAACGGCGGCCCGGGAGCCGAGAGGTCAGCCCGCGTGGCGGTCGATGTGGGCATCGATCCGGGCCGCCAGAGCATCGATCCGCGCCCCCTGCGCATCGATCCGCTCCCCCTGAACGCGGAACCCCTCGCGCATCTCTGCGCGGAGCTCAGCGATCTCCGATCGGAGCTCGACGAACTGCCCCCGAAACTCCGTGCGAAGCCCGAACAGCGCGGCAACCAGAGAAGCGAGCGTGGCCGCCATGAGACCGATCGCGGCCCAAGCCACACCGACCATCGTCGAGACTGTAGTCCCCTGTGACACGGAGGCGAACCAGGGAAGGTGCCCCGCGACCGCCCCTCTAGTCGGTCTCGAGCGGCGGCCCGCAGGTGAGCCCTCCGCCCAGCCATTTCGCGACACTGGCGAATTCCCTGGCCATCCGATATGTCCAATCTGGAGGCTGAGGCCCGCCCAGGGAAATCCCTAGTGCCAGGTCACTCTTCGCGGTGTACTCTTAATCGGCGAACGAAAGGAGCCGGGATTGGTCGCGTTCTTGCAGGGCATCGGTGCGCCAGAGCTGGTCATCATCCTCGTCATCCTGTTGCTGCTGTTCGGGGCGAAGAGGCTTCCGGAAATGGCCCGCTCCATCGGCAAGTCCACCAAGGAGTTCAAGAAGGGCATGACCGAGGCCGCCTCGGAGGAAGACGAGGAAGAGGAGGCCAAGGCCGAGGCCGAAGCGAAGCAGACCGAAACCAAGTCGACGGAGTAGCTCGCCGGGCCAACCGAACGAACGGCCTCTCTGCCTGACTGCTGTCCGACCGGGACCGTGATCTCCCGGGATCTCGCCGCGGGCCACCACTCCTCTGCCCCGCAGCGGAGGAGCCTGGCCCGGCAGACAACCAGCTAAGGGCTCGGAGCCCGGACCTCCTCCTGCAGCGAATCCAGCTCCTCGCGGAGCAGCTCTAGCTCGACGCGGAGAAGGGAGATCTCTGTACGAAGCTCGGCCACCTGCGCCTGGATCTCCGCAGACTCGCTGGCCAGGCGGTCGGCCCGGGACCGTTCGGTCTGCAGCTGCCACGCTCCGACCGCCGGCACTGCCACCAGCCACAGGACCAGCAGGACAAGGGCCGTCGCCACCAGGTACCGCCTGTTGGGGTGCGACCCAGGCTCGGCGGTGTCGGCCGGAGCTTCGGGATAGAGCCCGGCCTCTTCTGCCTCCTCCGCCTCCTCGACCTGCTCCGGAGCGGGCTTCTCGGGAACGACAACCCCGGCTGGGACGGCCTCCACGGGCGATTCCACCGGCTCCGTCAGCAGCTCTTCAGCCGGAGGGCCGCTGGCGGGCTCGGCCCCGGGCAGCGTGATCCGGCTTCGACCGGACAGCAGCGCCGCCAGGGTCCGCGCTTCCTCCCGGATCCGCTCGGGGTCCCGAGCATCCTCCAGCTCCGGGCCAGAGTCGGCCCCCGAGGCCCGTTCCCCAGGCCGTCGCGGGCTGGGCTCCGTGCCCGACCAACCGGCTCTCGACCTCGATGCCTGCCACAGCACCCGCGGGGCGAATACCACCTGGCCGTAGATGGGGACCAGGAAGAGCGCTCCCTCGAACCATCGGTACCCGGCCCGTGGGGCGGCCACCGCCAGCAGCACCGTGCCTGTCGCGGCCACCACTCCCAGGATGATCTGCCACCCACGGAGGAGCTCGCTCTGGGGCACAGAGAGAGGGTCCGAAAAGACCATCAGGGCTGTCAGAACCCCCACGCCGACAAGGACGCCCAGGAACAGGAGCACCGAGCCGGCAAATCGTAGCCCCCGCCGATCTCGTGGCGCCCGGAACCCATCTCCATCCGGCGGAGTCGCCGATGGGCCGACCGTTGCGGACGGCTGGTTCCGTTCCATCTCCTCGGTGGCTTAAGGGGCACTCATTGTGGGGCGAACGCGCACCGCGGTCAATCGGCATAAACGGGCAGACACAGGCCCGACCTTAGCCCGTCCTCTACCCGGCCCCGGCGCGCTCCCGGGCGATCCGCCCCAGGATCCCGTTCACAAAGCGGCCGGAGTCCTCGGTGGACAGCTCCTTGGCCGCCTCCACGGCCTCGTCGATGGCCACCGCGACGGGCACGTCCTCCCGCCACATCATCTCGTAGCAGGCCAGCCTGAGCACGTTCCGGTCCACCACCGCCATGCGGTGAATGGTCCATCCCTCCGCGTGATCCCCGATCAAGCGGTCGAGCTCGGCAGCGTTATCGGTGACGCCTCGGACGAGCTCCTCGGTGAAGGGGTCGAGCTCCTCCATTTCTTTCCGCTCATCGAGGACCACCAGCGGAGGACGGCGCGTGACGTCGGCCTGGTACAGGATGTCCAGAGCCCGGCGGCGAGCTTGCCGCCGCACCTTCATCGACTCCCGCCGGGCGGCTCGTCGCTCCGCGTTCCGGGTCCTCTTCGTTCGGGGGGTCCGCTCGCTGTCCACCCCATCACTCCCGCGCTCCGGGCGAGCTACCCCCCCGCGACCCCCGCGCATGGGGCCTATTTCACCCGCTCGAGGTACTGCCCCGTCCGCGTGTCGACCTTCACCCGTTCCCCTTCCTCCACGAAGAGGGGAACCTGGACGGTGATCCCCGTCTCCAGCGTGGCGGGCTTCATGGCCCCGCTGACCCGATCCCCCTTCAAGCCGGGGTCGGTCTTGGACACCCGCAGCACCGCGGCGGCGGAGAGCTCGACCCCCATGGGCGCGCCCTCGTGGATGGGGATGACTGCCGTCGCTCCCTCCACGAGGTACCGGGAGGCATCTCCCACCACGTTTGTGGGGACGTGATGCTGCTCGTACGTCTCTTGATCCATGAACACAAGGGAGTCGCCGTCGCGGTAGAGGAACTGCATCTCCCGGCGCTCCAGGATCGCCAGGCCCACCTTCTCGTCGGCCCGGAACGTCCGGTCGAGGACTACTCCGGAGCGGATATTGCGGAGCTTCGTGCGGACGAAGGCGTGTCCCTTTCCCGGCTTGACGTGCTGGAAACCGAGGATCTGCCACAACTCGCCGTCGAGCTGGAGCGTCATCCCCGTCTTCAGATCGTTCGTGGAGACGCTCACGGCTGGATCACCACCAGCTCCCGGGGACTCCGAGGAAGCGGGCGGCAGCCCTTCGCGGTCACCTCGACCATGTCCTCGATCCTCACACCCCCCAGCCCGGGCAGGTAGACGCCGGGCTCGACCGTGACCACCGCTCCCTCCGGCAATTCGTCGTCCGAGCCCGACCGGAGACCGGGCCCCTCGTGGACCTCAAGGCCCACCCCATGACCGAGAGAGTGCCCGAAGTGATCCCCATGCCCGGCCTCCCGGATGACCGCTCGAGCCGCCGCGTCGACGGCGCCCCCTCTGGCTCCGGCCACGACCGCGGCGATCCCGGCCTCCTGAGCCCGGCGCACTAGGTCGTGGATTTCCTTGAGCCGGGAGTCCGGATCGCCGAAGGCGACCGTCCTGGTCATGTCGGAGTGATACCCATCGACCGCGCACCCGAAGTCCATCTTGACCACGTCCCCCCGAGACAGGCGTCGGTCGATGGGGCCGTGGTGAGGCTCGGCGGCGTTCTCCCCGAAAGCCACGATGCTGTCGAAGCCGATCCGCTCTGCCCCGCCGTGCCGCATGGTGTCTTCGAGCTCGAGAGCCACTTCCCGCTCGGTGATGCCCTCCACGAGCTTGGCGAGCACACGGTCGAAGGCCTCGTCCGTGAGCTCCTGGGCCCGCTCGATCAGCCGGATCTCCTCCGGATCCTTGGCCTGGCGGAGAACCTCCACCGCCTCCCGGACAGGCACGAGCTCGGTCCCATTGGCCTTCTGGAGCTGCTCGTAGGTCCGGTAGGTGACCCCGTCGGCTTCGAACCCCATCCGTCGGGCCCCGGCGTCTCGGGCCGCCCGAGCGAAGGCGGCCGGGAAAGCGGAGTGTGGGTGGATCTCCCGAGCGACGTCGGGGACCTGGTGGCGCGCCTGCTCCTCGTACCGGCTGTCGGTGAAGAACACCGCCGTCGACGCGGTCAGCAGGAGCTCTCCGCTCGAACCGGTGAATCCGGTCAGGTACCGGACGTTGGGGAGCCGGGTGACGAGCAGCGCGTCGACCTCGAGACCGGGAAGTCGGTCGGTAAGCCTCTTCCTCCGTGCGGCGTGGTCCACAGCCCGATCATCATAGTGGGGGTGCAGGGGGAAGCAGCCCCGCGGAGCGAAGCGCAGCGGATCAGGCTGCTCGCGCACAAAGAGCATAAAGAAAGGAGGCGATCCCGGATGGGACCGCCTCCTAACCCCCGGAAGGGATACCGCGCGGGGTCAGCCTACTTGCGCCCTCCAGCTTCGCAGAGGGTGAAGGACTGGTCGCCGAACAGGAAGTTGGCACAGCCACCGGACACCGAGACGAGCTCGAAGTTCCCCTCGAACTGGTCCCCCGGCTGGACGGTGTGGGTCTGGCCGTCCACGGAGACCTGAACGTTGTCTCCGCTGATATCGATCAGCGACACGTTGTGCCCGCCGACGACGGTGGAATCCTGAACCGAGCCGCCACCACCTGCGCCGCCGACCGCGTTGATCGCGCCGCTGGTGTTGGAGCCTGCGCCGCCCTCCTCCGCCGTCAACAGCGGGACGAAGGGGTCGCGTCCACCGAAGAAGGCGAACGTGGGAGGCCGCTGCTTGGCCGGCTTGTTCTGCTTGGCGTCCTTCTTGGTCTCCTTGGGAGTGGTCTGAGGCCCCTGGGTAACGGGAGCCGCCACCTGGGGCTGGTCCCCTCCATCGCCCGTGAAGAAGAAGAAGTACGCTCCGGCGGCCGCAGCGGCAACCATCACGCCGGCAAGCAGGCCCAGAGCGCGTCTGTTACGAGAGGAGAGCGCCACCTCAGACTCCTTCTGTTGCGTTCGCGGCCGGCGACGGGCTTGCCGCGGGGGCTGGCCCGGCCTTGGAGGGCACTGCGGCCCCCGGTCCGGTCGTCGTATCGGTCGTGAAGAACTCCACCTGCAGTGTCACCTGGATCTGGGGCAGCTGATCTGGCCCCTCGGCCACCTGGACACCCAGGACCTTGGCGGCCCGGGGCAGGGTCTCCAGCTTCCACAGGAAGTGGTCCACGGAGAAGAAGCTTCCGATGACCTGGACCTGAGCGGGGATCTCCGAGGCTTGCCCGGTCACCACCGGTACTTGAGGCGCGACCGAGAAGAAGTCCACCTGGGAGATGTCGGCGGCGTCCTGAAGGTGATTGATCAATCCCGGCAAGTCGGAGGCCGGAGGGATCTCCCGCCGGACCTTCGCCAGCTGGCGCATGAGCTGGGGAGCGTGCTTCTTGGCCTCCTGCAGCCGGGCCAGCTCGGTCTCCAGGACCAGCTGCTCGTCCTGAGCCGACTTGAGCTGCTCCTTCGCCCTCCCCACCTCGCGATACTTGGGGAAGACCAACAGCATGGTTGCAGCGATCGCGACCAGGGCAACAGCGATGGCAGCGAAGACGGGCGCTCGGCGATTCATCACACTCTCCTTCCCCGCGCGACTGCCTGCTGGGAGAGGTCCACCGAGCTGGTGAACTGCACCGCGCTGTTATCCCCAACTTTGGTCTTCTGCGCGTTCGAAAGCCACGGGTTGGCGAACCCGCGGACGTCATCCAGGCGGGCCAGCCACAGAGCCACGGCCCGGTGGTCGAGGGAGAACCCGTTGAAGCTGATCTGACCGACCAGGCCCTGTCCCACACCGGGCGTCGCGGGCGCTGGGCCCTGCCCGGTCTCGTTGGTCTGCCCGTCAACGCCGGACAGCCACACGTCGGAGGGGATCACCAGCGAGACGTCACGGAGGACGCCCGACCACAGGATCTCGTTGGCCATCAAGGTCGTCAGCATGGTCCTCGACGCTTGGACCTCACGCTGGAGCTCGTCGAACCGGCGGAGGTCGTTGATCTGCGCCTGGATGCCGGAGTTCGTGGCCTGCTGATCCTCCACGTCGTTGTTCACGCCGACCAGGCGGAGCTGCTGGAGGAAGTACAGGGCAGCGACCCCGGCGAGGACCACCACGCCGGCAGCGATCACGGCGGCGGTCTTCCGCCTGATGGTCTGGCGCTGTCGTACTTCGGGGGGCAGAAGATTGATCCTCATCTCGTCACTCCGTGGGCAGTGCGAGGCCGACCGCCACTGCCAGCAGTGGCTCCGCCTCGCTCAGGTCCTTCTCCTCGAGCTTGAGCCGCACGGCCACCTTGTCGAAGGGCCGGCCACGATCGACGTGGGCCGACACCCGGCGTCCGAGCAGCTCGATGAGACCGGAGAGCTTCGACCCGCCGCCGGTCATCAGCACCCGGGATACCCGGGCGCCCGGCGTTTGGGCCTGGTAGAAGTCGAGCGAGGAGCGGATCTCGTCTACGAGAGCTTGCGCCCTGCTCTCCAGCACGGGCTTTGCGTCCTGTGAAGTGGGCCCACCGTTCACCGGCTGGCCCCGCTTGATGGCCTCGGCCTGGTCCTCGGGCACACCGAGGGAAGCGGCCATGGCCTTGGTGATCTGGTGGCTGCCCGACGGCAGGATGCGCACGAACCGTGTGGCGCCCCGCTCATGCACGCAGATGGCGGTCACGTCTGCCCCCACGTCCACGACCGCCTCGCCGCCGGCATCGGCCTCGTCGAGACCCATGCCGTCGCCGCCGACCGAGCGAACCAGAGCGAAGGGGATGAGGTCCACCCCGACCGGGTTCAGCTTGGCCTTTACCGCGGCGTGCATCAGCTGCTCAAGCATCTCGCGCTGCGCCGCCACCACGAGGAGCCGGAGCATCTTCTGTCCGTCCTGCTCCACCTCCTCGAGCACGTCGTAGTCGAGCACGGCGTCGTCGATGGGGATGGGAATCATGTCGGCGACCTGGAACCGCAGCGACTCCCGGAGCTCTTTCTCCGGAAGCGCGGGTATGGTGACCTCACGGACCACCAGCCGCTGGTTCCCGACGCCCATGATGACGTCGCGGCTCTTGAACCCACCGCGCTTCCATAGTTCGGCGATCGCGCCGGCCACGGCGTCGATGTCCTTCACCTCGCCGCTCTCCACAGCACCGGGAGGTAGCGGCACCTGGGCTGCACGCACCAGGGTGGGCGGGTCCGACCCGAGCGACAGCTCCGCCGCTCGAACCGCGGTCGACCCAACGTCGAGACCGACCCGAGTCTTGGCCATCACATATCCTCCACGTGTACGGACTGCTCCGTGAGATACCGGGACACGTCCGACTCCCGGATCCGGTAGTTCTTGCCTACACGGAAAGCCGGGAGCTGACCGGACTTGATCAGCCGGTACACGGTCATGTTCGATACCCGCATCGTGCCGGCGACCTCGCCCACGGTGAGCAGGCGGTCGTCGACGAAGGGGTGGCTCTTCGACATCACTTGGCGCTCCTCCGCGAGTCCCACGGGTGCCCCTTCAAACTCCTCATCATTCCTTGCAACCTGAGCCTCTACTTTCGCTTCTCGATTCACCTGCAACGGGTTTCACGAGGGCTGCGACCGTCACAACCAACTCGGTCGCCTTAGGGAGTATCGGCATGAACCTGCTAAGACCTTTAGTGAAAAACGGGATGTGATCGCTGTTTCTCGTGCGGAAACGCCCAGGTCAGCCCAGCAACGAGAGGTACAGTCCGGCGATCTGGGGAGCCGCCAGCGTGGCCACCACCGCTCCCGCGGCGAGGAACGGGCCGAACGGGATCTGCTGCTTCCTCCCGTAGCCCATGGCCGCCATGGCCAGCACCGCCCCCACTCCTCCCCCGATGACGCCGGCGAACGCGGCCACCGCCACGTAAGCGAGGCCGAGGGACCCGAGAACGAGTCCGATCAGGGCGGCGAGCTTCACGTCCCCCATGCCCATGCCGGCGGGCAGGGCGACGGCGAGCACGAACAGCGGCCCCGCGTAGAGGGCCAGGCCCAGGAGGCCCCTGACGGCGTCGACGCCCCCTCCCGCCAGGTGCCCGGCCACGATGACCAGGAGGAACGCCACCAGGGCAGGGTAGGTCAGGCGGTTGGGCACGATCCGCCACCGCACGTCGATCAGGGCCACCGCCAGCATCACCCCGAGGAACGGAGCCACGATCGCCGCCGCATACAGCGGCCTGATGGCCCATCCGGCCCCCGC
>DASYVD010000169.1:0-30884 GCA_036000545.1 Actinomycetota bacterium
TGAGGTCTCCGCGCCGATCGTGATCGGCCGCGACCATCTCGACACGGGCAGCGTGGCGTCGCCGTACCGGGAGACCGAGGGGATGAAGGACGGATCCGACGCCATCGCCGACTGGCCGGTGCTCAACGCGCTCCTGAACACGGCAGCCGGCGCGCACTGGGTCTCGGTACACCACGGCGGCGGGGTAGGCATCGGCTACTCGATCCACGCGGGGATGGTGGTCGTCGCCGAAGGGACGAACGACGCCGCGTCAAGGCTCGAACGGGTGCTGACATGCGACCCGGGCATCGGAGTGGTTCGTCACGCCGACGCGGGATACGAACGCGCGATCGATGTCGCCCGCGCTCGCGGCGTTCGCTTGCCTTGGATGGAGGACAAGGTCTGAGCCGCCCTCCCGAAGATCCGAACTGGCCACGGGCGTCGTCGTGGCTCGCCGGCGACCATGACCCGGAGCCCGTAGGGCGATTGGCGATCCTCGGGGCTCCTATCCGTCTCGGATCGATTTCCGGCGGGCGCTTCGACCTCGCGCCCAGCGCAATCCGCCAGGCCCTGGCCCGGTACTCGACCTGGTATGGGGGCATAGCGGACGACGTACGCTCGGTCGCCGCATCCGACCTCGGGGACGTCTCGATCGCCGAGCTGCGTCCAGAGGAAGCTAAGGAGCCACTGGCGGCCGCGGTTGTGGATGCACTGGCCCAGTCCGATGCAGTGGTCATCCTCGGGGGTGACAACAGCCTTACGCGCCCCGGAGTTCACGGTTTGGAACTGCCGCTCGACCGTGTCGGTCTCATCACGCTCGATGCCCACCTCGACTTCCGAGACCTGGACGCCGGGCTCACCAATGGAAACCCGGTGCGCGCGCTCCTCGAGGACGGCCTGCCGGGAGAGAACGTGACTCAGATCGGCATCCAGGAATTCGCCAACTCCCGAAAGTACTTGCGCGACGCCGTGGACGCGGGAATCACCTGGGTTCCCGTTGACGAAGTGGGAGCCATCGGGATTGCCCAGGTGGTTCAAGAGCGTCTAGAGGACCTGGGCGAGCGAGTGGATGCAATCTACGTCGACCTGGACCTCGACGTGCTCGACCGCGCCTTCGCGCCGGCCTGCCCCGGATCGCGGCCGGGAGGCCTCCAGTCGCGGGAGGTGATGCGGGCGGTCCGTCACTTCGGCCATCACCCCAGCGTCCGAGCCATCGATCTGGTCGAAGTGGATCCCGAGCGCGACGTCGCCGACATTACGGTGCTGACCGCAGCCGCGTGCCTGCTGGTGTTCGCTGCAGGGATGGCGGACCGACTGGGAGGGAGTGAACGCGGATGAATCTCATCATCTGGCTGGTGCTGGGTCTCGTCGCCGGGCTCCTGGCCCGGTTCTTCTTCCCCGGTCCCGTTCCGCTGAGCCTGGGCCAGACACTCCTGCTGGGGCTGGCCGGATCGCTTCTCGGCGGATTCCTCGGGGACCTCATCGATGGTAGGCGGCGGCCAGGGCTCCGCCCCGCCGGCCTCCTCGGCTCGGTGATCGGCGCGATCCTAGTGATCATCATCTTCCGCGCCCTGGGCTGACCCTTCGCCTGGATCCAGGGATTGGCCGGGCCCCGGCGGGGGAAGGGTCCGCGAGGACACCGAGAGCGGAGGGAGCTGTGATGGACATCATCGTGTGGTTGATCGTGGGGCTGATCGCTGGAGCCCTGGCCAGGTTCCTGGTCCCCGGGCGTGACCCGATGGGGTTCGTGGGAACGCTGGTCCTGGGGCTGGTCGGGTCGCTCGTCGGCGGGTTCCTCGGCGATCTCATTGCGGGAGGAGATGCCGACTTCAGCCCGGCCGGCGTCATCGGCTCGATCATCGGAGCGGTGATCGCCCTGCTGATCTGGCGGGCCATGAGCCGACCTCGGGCGGCTTGAGAGCCCCGCCCATCGAAGAGGTCCGGAGACAGGTCGCGGAGGCGGCCGAGGCGGTTGTCGACTATCTGGACTCGCCGGAAGGGCGGCGGCTGCGGAGCAGGGTGGCGTCCGGCCTGATCTTCACCGCCCCGCTCCTGTCCCGACTTCCAGTGGTGCGGCGCACGCCGCTGGGCCGGGCGCTCTCCTTGCTCGGCGGCGCGGCGCTCATTGTGAAAGCGGCGGAGATGATCCGGGATTGGGAGCCCCGGAGGGTCGAGGCCCGCGGGATCTAACCCTGAACGGAGGCTCTGCAGGATCACCGGACGGTCGGTCAGCTCCTTCGACAGCCGGTGCATCTGGTACCCACCGCTCTGGGGTCCCTCCGACCCGGACGTTCGAAGTTGGGAACTTCTTCGCCGACGCGGGTCGTCATCGTTCGAGAGCAGCCGCGCTACGGCTGCTCATTCGGGGAGATGCCCGGGTGTCGTTCCCGAAGCTCCAGCTGAACCCCGGCCTCCGTGGCCCGGATGTCGAGCACCGATTCATCGAGCGCGTCGGCAAGCTCACCGGCCACCACGATCTTGAAGTCACCTTCTTCCGCGACTACCTGGTCGTTCTCCTCCCCTTCTTCCACAAACGTGAGCCCGATCCCCTCTCCGCCTTCACCCGTCACGGCCTGGATGCGAGCGTCGGCGTCGTCCGGGATATCGCTTCTCGTACGCAGGTCCTTCAGGGCGACGAGGGCTCCCGGAGAGATCTCGAGCACGGAAACCAACCCCTTTCTCGCGTCGAAACGGACCTTCCTTGCGATCCACCCTTCCCCCGCGGCCGGAAGGTACACCGAGCGGAGAACCCTCAGCCGGGGAACCACCGCTCTAGCCGCGATCGCTCGAACTCCTCCTTGGCCGCGAGGTGCTCGGGCGCGTCGGGCTCGATGGTCACGTCCGGCGGTGATGCCAGGAAGTTGCCGCGCACCATGCTGGCCTGTCCTCCACCCACCTCGAGGAAGCAGTAGCCGAACCCGTCGAACGCTGCCTCCGGCTCGCGCCCGGCGACCGCGTCGGCGACGTTTCGCCCCACCACCTCGCCGTGGCTCTCGGCGAAGATGCCCGCCTTGGGGAACGGAAGCCCCGATCCCGTGGTCATCTCCACCACATCCCCCACCGCGAACACCCGCTCGTCCTCGGTCCGGAGCGTCGCCGGGTCGACCTTCACCCATCCGGTCTCTCCGGCGAGGCCGCTCTCCGCCACCACATCGGGTAGCCGGTGCGGCGGAACCAGGAGGAGGAGATCCGCCTGAACCGAGTCGCCGTCCTCCAAGATCAGGGCTCCCGCCCGCGCCTCCGCCAGGTTCGTCTTCGGCCGGAACCGGATGTTCCTCTTTGCCAGCCTCCCCTCGATCGCGGCGCATGCCGCGGGACCAGCCGCCGGAACCGACATCGGCTGAGGGGTGAGGACCTCGAGCTCCACCCGTTCGCGGCGGCCCTCACGATGGAGGAGCTCGTCGATGAGGAACGCCGCCTCGTATGGAGCGGGGGGACACTTGTACGGCACACCGACGATGGCGATGACCACCCGTCCTGCCTGGAGGTCGCGGAGCCGTTGCCCCGCCTCGGTCGCGCCCTCGACCGTATACAGGTTCGGGTTGCCGTCCGGCTCTCCGGGTACCAGGTCGATGCGCTGCTGTGCTCCCAGCGCCACGACCAGGAAGTCGTAGCCGAGATCGGTCCCATCCACGCGTACCCGCCTTGCGTCGCGGTCGATGGCCTCGACCCGCCCCTGCCGGAAGGGGATGCCGGCTCGCGAGAGGGTCGCGCGGTCGCGGGTTCCCTCGCCCGGTGATGCCCGGCCGTCGAGGATCCACAGCTTCCGGAGACCCATCACGAAGCTCGGGGACTGGTCGACCACCAGGAGATCGACATCGTCTCCCGCTTCACGTTTCAGGGCGTGGGCAGTCGCTACGCCGCCGAACCCCGCTCCCAGGATCACCACGCTCGGACGGGCCATCACCCGAGAGGCTACCCGAACGCGGCGCGACGCAGCTCGTTGAACGCCCGAACGAGGTCGGGAACCTGGTAGTGAGCGTTGAGGCCGCTCGGGTTGGGAAGCAACCACACTAGCGCCTCGTCGATCGCCTCCTCTTGCGGTCCCGCGGCGGCATGGACTCGACCGAACGCCGTCCGGTACGCGGTGAGCCCGAGGAACGCCACGAACTCGGGCCGGTACCTGCGGACTTTCTCGGCTAACCGTCCCGCCCCTCTGCGGAGCTCGCCGTGCTCGAGCTCATCGGCCCCGGCGGTGGCCCGCCCCACCAGATTCGTCAGTCCGACACCGACGGCCAGGAGCTCCCGCTCTTCGAATGGCGACAACACGCGGTCGGTGAACCCCGCGCCATGCAGGGCCTTCCAGAAGCGGTTCCCGGGTCGGGCGAAGTGGTGCCCGACGGCCCCGGAGTAGAGCCCCGGATTGATCCCGACGAACAGCACCCGCAGGTCGGATGCGAGGACGTCTGGAACCCTCTTCCCGCGGGCCGCGGCGATCTGCTCCCGGGTGGGACGCCAGGATCCGGTGATCATCACCTCCATTCTCTTCAGTCTGGGGGTCCGCTGGCCGGACTCCACATTCCTTGCCCCGCTCGGGCCAGCTACCCCCCGGAACCCCGTCCGGTGCCGGGGGGTCCGCTCGCTTTCCCATCCCAGCGCCGTGCCGCTCAGGGCGAGCTACCCCCCCGGAACCCCCCGGCTACACTCGCAGTCGTGCCGGAGCTCCCGGAGATGCAGGCCTTGGCGGAGCGCCTCGACGCGCTCCTCGCCGGCGCCCCGCTTCGCGGCGCGGATCCCCTCCAGTTCTCGGCGCTCAAGACGTACGCCCCACCGCCGGAGACGCTGTTCGGTCGCTCCCTCGATCGAGTGACGCGCCGGGGCAAGTTCCTGGCTTTCGAGCTCAGCGGACCACGGCTGCTCGTGCACCTGTCGCAGGGCGGCCGCGTCGACATCGAAGATCCGCCCAAGGCCACCAGGCCCAAGATCGCCGTCGTTCGGCTGCGGTTCGAGGGGCGGCCCGCTGTGCTGGTGAAGGAGTTCGGCACCGAGCGCAAGGCGGCCTGGTGGGTCCTGGCCGGTAGTGACGAGGGACCGTTGGCATCCCTAGGGCCGGAACCGGACTCGAAACTCTTCGCGGAACTGGTTCGCTCGGGCAATGACCGGCGCCGGCTCCACACGATCCTTCGTGACCAGAAGACCGTGGCGGGCATCGGCCGCGGGTACTCGGACGACATCCTCCATCGCGCGCGTCGCTCCCCTTTCTCCACGCTCGCTTCCCTCTCAGGTGAGGATCGAGAGGCGCTCCTCGACGCGGTGAGGGCGGTGCTCGAGGATGCCCTGGCCGCGGAACGACGCCGCACCGGCGGTCTTCCCGCGAAGTTGGGGGATCACTTCACCGTCCACGGGCGGTTCGGATACCCGTGCCCCCGTTGCGGAGCGGATCTCCGCCGCGTGTCGTACGAGTCCCACGAGATCACCTACTGCCCGGCGTGCCAGACGGGCGGGAAGATCCTCGCCGACCGCCGCATGTCACGCCTTCTCCGTTAGCCTTGAACACCGCCTCGCGCTTCCTCAGATAGTTCGCCGCCCCGCGGAGACGGTATCCTTCTTCCCCCATGCAAACAGAGGAGGGCGGAATGGGTTCGGCGTTCGAGGCCGTCCGCAGCTTCTTCGAGGCGACGGCGGAGCGTCTAGGGCTGGAGCTCTCGCTTCGAGAAGCCCTGTCGACGCCCGCTCGCGAGGTGACCGTTCAAGTCCGCGTGCCGATGGACTTCGGTGGCTTCAAAGTCTTCCGCGGTTATCGCGTGCAACACAACAACGCTCGGGGCCCGTTCAAGGGCGGCATCCGTTTCCATCCGGTGGTGAACCTCGACGAGGTCATGTCCTTCGCGATGCTGATGACGTGGAAAACGGCCCTGATGAACATCCCGTTCGGTGGAGCCAAGGGCGGCGTTCAGGTCGACCCCAAGATTCTCTCCGAGGCGGAACTGGAGCGCCTCTCGCGCGGATACATGCGGGCGATCGCCGACTTCGTCGGCCCACAGGTGGACGTGCCGGCCCCGGACGTCAACACCACCCCCCAGATCATGGCGTGGATGGCCGACGAGTACTCGCGGAGGTTCGGTCCGGAGCCCGCGGTCATCACGGGGAAGCCTGTCGTCGTAGGCGGATCCCTCGGCCGCGACGCGGCAACCGGCCGGGGAGCGGCGATCTGCCTCGACCTGATCGTCGACTCCAGGGAGTGGCGCCGGGAGGACACCCGCGTGGCGATCGAAGGGTACGGGAACGCGGGATCGTGGCTGGCCATCCTGCTCGAGGAGCTCGGATATCCGGTGATCGCCGTTTCCGACAGCAAGGGCGCCATCGTGGCCCCCAAGGGCCTCCCGACGCGTGAGGTCCTCCAACACAAGAAGGAAACGGGCAGCGTCGTCGGCTTCGAGGGCGCAGAGACCATGAACGGAGAGGATCTGTTCCGAACGGAGTGTCAGATCCTGGTGCTGGCGGCACTGGAGGAGAGCGTGACGGCCGACAACGCGGACCAGATCGCGGCGAGCCTGGTCGTCGAGACCGCCAACTATCCCGTCACCCCCGAAGGTGAGACTGCACTGATCGATCGAGGGATCACCGTGATCCCCGACATCCTGGCTTCCGGGGGCGGCGTGAGCGTCTCATACCTCGAGTGGGTGCAGGACCTCCAGCGGCAGCAGTGGCCCGAGGACCGAGTGAACTCCGATCTCACCCAGATCATGCGCGGAGCCACGGAACAGGTCCTCGCCCGAGCCGACCTGGAGGGAAGCTCCCTGCGGGAGGCCGCTTACCTGATCGCCGTGGACAGAGTGGCCCAGGCCGAGATCGCTCGCGGATATCGGTAGGAAGGTGGTCCGACCCTCTAGCTGCGAACCGCGTCGTAGGTTGTCGTCGTAAGGTCGAGGACCCGCCTGACAGACTGCTCCGGGGCGATTACGAAGCCAACCGTGCCCGGATCCTTCCAAGCGCACACGCCCCCGCCCAGGGGACCGGTCATGGGGGCGCAGGCGTAGGGAACACCCCCGCGAGTCTCAGCGCGCAGCCGGGTGAGCTTGACCGTCGTCTGCGGGTCAGAGGACTCCAAACCCGTCGAGAAGTCGCGAAGGGCTTGCTCCGCATCCGCAGGGGAGTCGTCTTCCCCGGCCATGAGGAACATGAGCAGTCCCAGGCGGTCCGTATAGACGGCGGCCTGCGCATCAACGTTCTCAGCCTCCGCCATCGCCTCCACGAAGCGCTCGAACTGCTGAGCCTCGGTGGTCTCCAGGCGCTGGACGCTGCCGATCTGGTCGGGGATGCGGATCTTTGGGTGGGACATCACGAAGAACATCACGCCCACCACGAGCGCAGCGATGCCGGCGATCGACCCGCCGACCTTGGCCTGCCGGCTGCCGGGCTCAATAGGAGGTGCCGCAGGGGCCGGAGGAACCGGCGGAACACCCACGCCCAGGCGCGTAGCTGGATCCGGTGCGGCCAGAGGGTCGCCCATGCGCACGGCCACGGCCACCGGCACAGGCGCTCCTCCATCTGCGGCCGGGGACGGCGCAGCGGTGGAGACGTGTTGCGGGGTCGGAGGTCCCCCCGGCCGGGTCGCGAGGGGCGTGGGACCGGAGACCCGCTGGCGCCCCGCGGGCGCGAAGGGCGCCAGGCACTGCCAGCAGAAGTCGGCGGTCGCGATGTTCTGCGCGCCGCACCGATCGCAGGCTCTGCTCCGATCCTCCATCTCGAATGACCCGGCCGGGGAGGCCGCCGCCTTCTCGTATGTCGGACGGCGCAGGAAGCCGCTTGAATCGAGTTGGTCCGCGCAGGTGGGGCCAGGGGAGGCTCCTCCGGCATCCCTCCGGGCCTGGGGTACCCTGTATCGGGAGGTCGCCGAGATGCCCAAGAACATCGTCGAGAAGGTCCTCGAAGAGCACCTCGTGTCGGGCAAGCTGGAGCCGGGCGAGCCCATCGCTTACCGCATGGACCAAGTCCTCCTCCAGGACGCAACGGGGACGATGGCATGGATGGAGTTCGAACAGCTCGAGGTTGACCGGGTCCAGGTCCCCCTGGTCGTCCAGTACGTGGACCACAACATGATCCAGCTCGACCACAAGAACCCCGACGACCACTTCTTCCTGCAGACCTGCGCGATGCGGTACGGTGCGGTGTTCTCCCGGCCCGGCAACGGCATCTCGCACTACGTGCACCTCGAACGATTCGACGTGCCCTACGCCACCCTCGTCGGTTCCGACTCCCACACCACTACGGCGGGGGCCATGGGCATGTTCGCCCTCGGCATCGGCGGCATGGACGCAGCGGTCGCCACGGCCGGGTACCCTTTCGAGCTCACCTACCCGAAGGTGGTGCGAGTCGTCCTGGAAAACCAGCTCTCGCCATGGGTGTCGGCGAAGGACGTCATCCTCGAGATGCTCCGTCGCCTCACGGTGAAGGGCGGCATCAACAAGGCGTATGCGTTCGACGGGCCCGGAGTGGCCACCCTCTCACTCCCTGAGCGGGCGACCATCTGCAACATGATCCTCGAGCTGGGCGCCACTGCCGGCATCTTTCCGGCGGACGACCGCACCAGGGAGTGGCTCGAGCTACAGGAGCGGCCGAACGACTTCCGGGAACTCTTCCCCGACGACGGAGCCCGGTACGACGAGGAATTGGTTATCGACCTGGCGTCCCTCGAGCCCCTCATCGCCAAACCGAGGAACCCGGACAACGTCGTGCCCGTCCGTGAGGTGGCCGGCACGAAGGTGGCCCAGGTGTGCGTGGGGTCCTCGGTGAACTCCTCCTTCGAGGACCTGGCCATCCCCGCCTACATCCTCAAGCACGGGGGTGGAGTGAACCCGTGGCTGGAGATGACCGTTTCCCCCGGGTCGAGGCAGGTCCTGGACACGATCGCCCGCACCGGCGTGCTCACCGACTACGTCGCCGCCGGGGCCCGGCTGCTCGAGCCGGCGTGCGGGCCCTGCGTCGGCATGGGCCAGGCTCCGCCTTCGGGCCAGCCTTCGGTGCGAACCATGAACCGCAACTTTCAGGGCCGCTCCGGAACGATCGATGACTACGTGTACCTGGCCTCGCCGGCAACCGCCGCGGCCACGGCGGTGAAGGGAACCATCACCGACCCGCGCGACCTCGGCCTCGAGCCGCCGGCGTTCGAAGAGCCCAAGCCGGTCACCGACGACTCGATGCTGATCCAGCCGCCTCCGCCCGACGAGGCGAAGACGATCGAGATCTGGCGCGGACCCAACATCAAGCCGCCGCCCGCCCCGCCCGACCTTCCTGCGTCCCTCTCGGGACGGGTCCTCATCGTCCTCCCCGACAACATCTCCACCGGCTCGATGTCGCCTGACGGGGTGCTGGTCTTCCAGGAGCGGTCGAACATCCCCGCAATCGCCGAGTACTGCTTCCGCAAGGAGGATCCCCAATTCGTTAGCCGGGCCAAGGAATGGGGCGGCGGATTCATCGTGGCCGGCGACAACTACGGGCAGGGTTCATCCCGAGAGCACGCCGCTCTGGCTCCGCTCCAGCTCGGGGTACGTGCGGTCTTCGCCAAGGGATTCCACCGGATCCACCGTCGGAACCTCATCAACAACGCCATCGTCCCCATCCTTGTGGGCGACGGCGTGTTTGGGAAGGCCACCCTGGGGGACCAGTGGCGGCTGCCGAACCTGAGAGCCGAACTCGAGGGAGGCAGCCCGACGTTCCTGCTCGAGCTCGACGGCAACACTTTCGAAGTCCAAAACGACCTGAACGACCACGAGCGGAAGCTGTTGCTCGCGGGCGGCCTCCTGCGCTATCTCAAGCAGCGCCAGCCGTCGTAGCGGCCAGTCGAGCTCGGAGCGGGAGCACCCGCAACAGGCGCCCGCAGCCGATCTTCGTTTCCCTACGCCAGTGCTCCGTACACGAAGTACCAGACGAAGATCGCGGAAACCACGTACATGAGCCAGTGCACCTCCGCCCACCGTCCCCGAAGGACCTGGATCACCGTGTATGCGATGAATCCCGCGGCCACCCCGTTCGTGATGCTGAACGTGAACGGCATGACCACCATGGCCAGGAGGGCGGGGATCCCGACCCCCGGGTCGGCCCAGTTGATGTCCTTGACGATGGTCATCATGAAGTAGCCCACGATCACCAGCACCGGGGCCGTCGCCTCCGGCGGGATCACCCCCGCGAGGGGCGAGAAGAACAGCGCCAGGAAGAACAGCGCCGCCACGACCACCGAGGTGAGGCCGGTCCGTCCGCCCTCCGATACGCCGGCGGCGCTCTCGATGTACGTAGTGTTGGAGGAGGACGAAGCCGCACCCCCCGCCGCGGCAGCGAGCGAGTCCACCAGAAGCACCCTGTTGATCCCGGGCAGCTTCCCGTCTCGGTCGAGCAGCCCCGCCTCTCCTGCGATGCCCACGACCGTCCCCATCGTGTCGAAGAAGTCGGACAGCATCACCGAGATGATCAAAGCGAGGGCCGTCCCCACCCCCACCACGCTGAATACGTTGAACGAGAATTCCCCCACCAAGGCGAAGTCCGGCGTCGAGAGCACGGTGCTGGGAAGGCGACCCGTGTCGGGGCCGACCGCCGACCAGATCTGGCCACCGCCCCACGCCTCGTTGATCACCATGGCCACGATGGTGGTGGCTAGGATCCCCACGAGGAGCGCCCCCCTCATCCGCACCGCCACCAGGGTCGCCGTCAGTCCCAGGCCGATGGCGAACGTCAGAATCCGGAGGGTAGTGAGATCGGGGTTCAGGGCGACGATGGTCCCGGCCTCGGGGTGAATCACGATGCCCGCGTTCACCAGCCCGATGAACGCGATGAACAGCCCGATGCCGATCCCGATGGCCCGCTTGAGGTCCATGGGGATGGCATTCATGACGGCCTCCCGGAACCCAGTGAGCACCAGGGCCGCGATGACCAGGCCTTCGATCACGATGACGCCCATCGCCTCGGGCCATGTCAGCCCGTGGGTTCCCACCAGAGTGAACGCCACGAAGGCGTTCAGACCCAGTCCGGCGGCCAGGGCGAACGGGTAATTGGCCCACAACCCCATGGCAAGGGTCATGACCCCCGCCACGAGGGCGGTCACCGTCAAGACCTGGGGAAAGGACAGCTGGACGCCGTTCGTGTCCGGCAGCGCGCCGAGGATCGAGGGATTCACGAACAGGATGTAGGCCATCGTCAGCCACGTCGCCACGCCAGCGATGAGCTCCGTGCGCACGGTCGAGCCGCGCTCGGAGATGTGGAAATAGCGGTCGAGGCCGCCGTCCGCTCGGGCCGTTCCTCCTGGGGAAGGTCTCGCCTCCGTGGACGCCATGCGTCCCTCCTTTCGGACGAGCCCGGACACCGCCCCGGCCGGCCCGGGGCCCTTCTCTATTCGGGGGGCCGCTCGCTTCCTCTTCCCAGCGGGCCGCCACTCTGAGCGAGCTACTCTCCCCGGACCCCCGTCGCAATCGCGCCGAAGCATAGGAAGCGGGTCGGGGGGAACGCAAGCAGCCCCTCGGGAAAGCTTCGCTGGCTGTCTGGCGGCTCGGGCAGCGGATCTTGCCCGAAGGGGGGCAAGCGGCCTACGTACTACTACCTACCGCTTTGAGGCCCATTTGGTTTACTCTTCTCCCGCTTCCGGGGGACATGGACCAGGGCCGGAGGGGGGAATGGACCGCCCCCCAAATGGGAATAACCCCACCGACCGCTCGATTCGGTCCCGGAGGCATGCCCGAGGCTGGGAGGTGGGAAACGTGGGGGGGATTGCCCGCTTTAGTCTGCTTGCCCTAACCGGTCGAGGTGGGCGACATCGTGCCCGGCGGCCGCGGCCCGCAAGAACCTGGCTGGTTCTCGTTCTTACCCTTGGCCTTTCCCTTCTTCCGGTGGGCCTCGTGCTGGCCGATCCCCCCGACCACAGCCAGGCCGGGGGAAAGCAGAAGCAGGAAGCCGGCCCCGGCGACGAGACCGAGCCGCCCGGGCAGAACGAACCCACTGAGGAAGAGGAGCCCCCGGACCCCTCCCCTCCGACCGAGGACGGGAACCAGGGCTCCAGTGGCAACGGATCCGGTGGGGGCGCCCCCCAGGATGAGGGTCCGTCGCCCGACGACTCCTCCTCGGATGGAGAGGCGACCGACGATGCCGCGGCACCGGGCGATTCCGGCGGGAGCTCGAAGAAGCAGAAAGCAGCCCGGGAGAAGCCAGGGGACAAGACCAAGCCGCCGGGCAACAACGGCACCATCAAGGTCGACGGGGTCGAGTTCGACGACCACCCGAACAACGAGCCACACGTCGGCTGTACGTTCCAGATCGATTTCTACGGATACGACGAAGGCGACCTCTTCGCCACCGCAACGTTCGAGCTGCACCCGCCCACGACGTCTCCCACCGGAGACGATCTTCTTCTCGACGACACGGACATCTTCATCGGGGAAGATGAAGCCGGCGGTGGGACCGACCTCGATGCTTCAGTCACCTACGACCTGGAAGAGGCCTTGGAGGCCTCCGGGGCCACGCCGCACCCAATCCAGGGCTACCACATCAAGCTGACGGTCCACGCCGAGGGCTCGATCGGAGCCGACGTCAAGCACAAGGTGTTCTGGGTCAAGTGTGGGGAGGAGGTCGGCGGCCAGCAGGTCGATGTCATCAAGGTGTGGCTCCAAGAAGGCCAGGAGGTCGACCCCCCGAGTGATCTGCCGGGCAGCTTCCGGATCGTGATCACAGCCAAGGGGCCGAGCAACACCGGCAGCATGACCTGTCGGGTCACGGAGAACGGACTCGAGTGCCTGGGCGATCTGGTCATCAACGACCCCGACGAGGCTCTCTTGGTTACGGAGCTCGATGCGCCGGAGGGCTGGAGTGGCCCTGACGAAGCGTTCGCAACGTGTGCTGAAGAAGACCAGGAAGGTCATTGCACCCTCTGGGAGATCAGGATCGAGAACGTCTTCGTCGGCGGACAGCTGGTGGAGCGCCGCTTCGAGGTCACCAAGATCTGGCGAGGGCCGGGCGGCGACACCACGACCTTCCCGCCGGGCGTTCCTCCGGACCTCGAGATCATCTTCGAGGATGACGAAGGCAACCAGCTCGTTTGCACCCGACACGGGAACACATTCACCTGCGAGGGCTTCGTCGACGTCGTGGACGGGGAAGTGGTCTCGGTGACCGAAGAGCCAGAAGTGGAGGGCTGGCTTGGCCCGGAGACCGCCACCGCCTCCTGCACCACGAAGACTGAGGACGACGTCGAGGTCACCACCTGCACATTCGAGGTCGTGAACCTCGCCGAGGTCGGCGGAGTCCAGGAGATCCGCCGGATCGAGAAGGTCTGGCTCGACGAGGAGGGAAACGAGATCAGCATCCCGGAGAACCTCCCCGCCGGCTTCACGCTGATCCTCGAGGACCCGGACGAGGGGGGCAGACTGGAGTGCACATACCAGGGGACGAACCTCGCCTGCACGGGTCAGATCCAGCTCGAGGACGGGGAGACACTCATCGTCGACGAGGAGAACGCCCCTGCGGGATGGAGTGGCCCGCAGTCGGTGCCGGTGGACTGCGTCACCGTTGAAGGTGAGGACGGAACCATCACCACGTGCACCGTCCGGGTGGTGAACCAGTTCGCAGGCGGCGGAAGGCCGCCGGAGGTCCTGCCGAGGGGCCCGGTCACTCCCGGGCTCGCGGTGACCGGCATCGAGGTTGAAGGGCTTCTGGCGCTGGCCGTCGCCTTGCTCGCGAGCGGTGCAGCCGTCCTGGCTCTGGAGCGCCGGAGGCGCGGGGCGAGCTGGTAGACGGAGCGTCGCAAGAAACGAGAGCGGCCCGGGCGATTCGCCCGGGTCGCTCTCTGCCTCGAGAATTGCTGCTTCCGGAACTCTAGCCGTAGAAGATCTCGGTCACCCAGTACCGGCCGTTCCGCCTCACCACTCCGATGCCGATCCGCCGGTAGCCGGCCCTGAGGATGTTGGACCGGTGAACGGTGCTGCGCATCATGGCCCGGTGGATCCCGCGCAGCGTCGACCCGTACCCCACGTTCTCGCCCCCTATGCTCCAGGAGACACCGCGGTTGTTCAGCACGCACGCCAGGCACGAGTGCTCGTAGAGCGATCCGCGCCGGGCCATGCGAACGCTGTGCCGATGGGCCGCGCGGGAGAGCTTCCACGAGACCTTGAGGCCCGAGAGACCGTGGTTCCGGCGACTTCGGTTGACGAGCCGAACGATCGCCCGCTCTGAGTTGGTGACGGCGGACGCCTGGTCCATCGCCGGTCCCGCGACCATCAGCCCTAACGCCAGGCCGAGACACAGCACTGCGGCTGCGGCCCTTCTCCGTCGTGACCCCGTGATCGAAAGCACAGCAACACCCCCTTAGGTCTCTGGGCTTTGGATCGGGTCTGATCCGGGAAGGTCCCGGGGAAGCTATCCCCTGTCGGGGGGCGTTGCAAACACCCTGGTCGCACGAAGGGAATTTCGGTAGCTTGGTCCGATTTGCTCGGGTTGCTGGGAGAACGCCGGCGACTCCGCGTCAGCGCTCAACGATCCGGCGGTACGCGTCGGGGTCGGTGGCGCCCTCCGTGGAGATGAGAAGGACGCGGGTTTCCTCGTCGGCATTCGGCATCGCGTCTTGCTTCCCACCGCCGCGAAGCTCGAGCAACCCGGCGAGGCCTGCGGCGCCGGTCTCCCCCGACACGATCCCCGATTCAGCCATGGCCCGAACCGCCTCGAAGGCCCGATCGTTCTCCACGGCCACGAAAACATCGATGCCGGAGGAGACCTCGGGCCACGCCACAGACGATGGCGTCCCGCAGTTCAACCCGGCCATCGCGGAGTCATGCGGGCCGGGGATGGTGACGATCTCTCCAGCTTCCATCGAGGCGAGGACGCATGCGGCTCGGTCGGGCTCGACCCCAACGATCTGCGGACGGGGCGACGGTTCGGGACGACGGAATTGACGGACGACGGAAGCAGCCAAGGCGCCCACCCCGATCTGCACGGCCACGACCTCGGGCACCGCCGCGTCGAGCTGGGCGAGCTCGTCTTCGATCTCCCAGAAGATGGTGGAGTACCCCTCGATCACCCACCGTGCCGTTCGGTCCTGGCCGTCCACGGCGGTGTCCTGGATCAGGAGACACCGGTCGCCGGCCAATTCGGCCGCAGCCTCCACCGCATCTTCGTACGTTCCCTCCACCACCGTGACGGGAGCCCCCTCGCTCTCGATGGCCTCGATCCGGGCGCGGGCCGTTCCCTCCGGCACGAAGATCCGGGCCTGGAGCCTGAGGAGACGAGCCATCCGAGCCACCGCCCTCCCGTGATTCCCATCCGTAGCGGCACTGAGAGTCATCGATCCCAGCCCGGCCACCCACTCCGCCAGCTCGCCGACTGTGCTCCACCCTGCTGGCTCCTCCCCCAACCGCTCGGCGACCGCCCGGAGAGTGGCCCACGAGGCGCCCAGGATCTTGAACGAGGGAAGGCCCAGCCTGCCGGACTCGTCCTTGACCCACACCTCCCCCACCCCCAGCTGCTTCGCCAGGATGGGGGCGGCCACCAAGGGGCTGCGCTCGTAGCCCGGGAGGCGCCGATGTAGCTCCAGTGGGTCGCGGGTTGGGGCGACCAGGCTCCGGTAGCCAGCGGCCGAGGGGTTGACGAATGTCCTGGTGGGCATCGGTGGACCGATGCTAGCAAACCTCGATAGAGCTCCCCCTCGAAGCGGGGTTCCGGGGGGGTAGCTGGCCCGGAGCGGCGCGGCGTGGTGAAGTCCGGCCAGCGAACCCCCCGGAAGGACGGGGGGTCCGGGGGGGTAGCTGGCCCGGAGCGGCGCGGCGCGATGAAGTCGGCCCAGCGAACCTCCCCGAGGGAAGGGTGCTGCTACCCTGAATAAAGGAGCGGCGTGAGCCGATAGCACCGACAGGGGGTCCGGGGGGGTAGCTCGCCCCGAGGTAGGAAGCCGACGAGCGGGAGCGCGAGCGGACCCCCCGGCACCGGACAGGAGTCGGCGATGAGCATCGATATCTTCGGTCAGCAGACCCCCGATCGGGATCCTCAAGAGACCGCCGAGTGGCTGGAGGCCTTGGGCGGTGTCATCGAGGAGTCGCCGGCCCGGGCCCAGCTCCTCCTGCGGCGCCTCATCCGGGAAGCTCGCAACAGGAACATCGGCCTTCCTTCCCTGGTCTCCACGCCGTATATCAACACCATTCCCCCGGAGCAGGAGCCGGAGTTCCCCGGCGACGAGGAGCTGGAGCGGCGCATCCGCCGAATCATCCGATGGAACGCGGTCCTCATCATCACCCGGGGGAACAAGCACTCCCCCAACATCGGGGGCCACATCGCGACTTACGCGTCGGCCGCTTCCCTCTACGAGGTGGGCTTCAATCACTTCTTCAGAGGCAAGGACCACGAGGGCGGAGGGGACCTCATCTATTTCCAGGGTCATGCGGCTCCGGGCATCTACGCTCGGGCGTTCCTGGAGGGGCGGCTGTCCGCGGAGCAGCTGGACGAGTTCCGCCGGGAAGCGTTCGGCGGCGGTCTGTCCTCCTATCCGCACCCTCGTCTGATGCCCGAGTTCTGGGAGTTTCCCACGGTGTCCATGGGCCTCTCTCCGCTGAACGCGATCTACCAAGCCCGGTTCAACAAGTACCTCGAGCGGAGGGGCATCACTGACACGTCCCAGAAGCGGGTGTGGTGCTTCGTCGGTGATGGGGAGATGGACGAGCCGGAGTCGATGGCTGGACTATCGCTCGCCGCGCGTGAGGAGCTCGACAACCTGATCTTCGTGGTCAACTGCAACCTCCAGCGCCTCGACGGCCCGGTTCGCGGGAACGGCAAGATCATCCAGGAACTCGAGTCGATCTTCCGCGGCGCGGGCTGGAACGTCATCAAGGTGGTGTGGGGGCGGGAATGGGACGACCTTCTGGCCAAGGACGGCGACGCAGCGTTGGTTAACAAGATGAACACCACCCTCGACGGCGAGTTCCAGAAGTACACCGTTGAGTCCGGCGCCTACATCAGGGAGCACTTCTTCGGCCCGGACCCGAGGCTCAAGCAGATGGTCGCCCACCTGTCCGACGATGAGATCTGGCGACTCCGGCGGGGCGGACACGACTACCGGAAGCTGTACGCGGCCTACCAGCGGGCCACCGAACTCACCGGGGCCCCCGTGGTGATCCTGGCGAAGACGGTGAAGGGATGGGGCCTGTCTTCGATGGCCGGACGAAACGTGACCCACCAACAGAAGAAGCTCTCCGAGGAGCAGCTGGAGAAGTTCCGGGACAGCCTGGAGCTTCCCATCAAGGACGAGGACATCGTCGAGGGCAGCGCGCCCTACCACCACCCCGGCGAGGAGTCAGAGGAAGTCAGGTACTTGAAGGAGCGGCGGAGGCAGCTGGGAGGGTTCGTTCCCGAGCGCCGCATCCATCCCGTGGGCATCGAGCTTCCCAAGGATGACCTGTACGCGGAGTTCTTTAAGGGATCGAAGCAACCGGTAGCCACCACCATGGCTTACGTCCGGCTGCTCCGAGCGCTGTTGCGAGACAAGACTGTCGGGAAGCGTGTGGTCCCCATCATCCCAGACGAGGCGCGCACATTTGGCATGGAGTCCCTGTTCCCCGAGTTCAAGATCTACTCGCCGCACGGCCAGCGGTACGAGCCGGTCGACGCGGCGCACCTCCTCGCCTACAAGGAGGACGAGAAGGGCCAGGTCCTAGAGGAGGGCATCACCGAGGCAGGATCGATGGCCTCGTTCATCGCTGCCGGCACGTCGTACGCGACGCACGGCGAACCCATGATCCCCTTCTTCAGCTTCTACTCCATGTTCGGATTCCAGAGGATCGGGGATCTCATCTGGTCGGCCGCTGACCAACGAGCCCGCGGGTTCCTCCTGGGCGCCACTCACGGCCGGACGACGCTTCTCGGCGAGGGTCTGCAGCACCAGGACGGCCAGTCCCTCCTGATCTCGACCACCAACCCGGGCGTGCGGGCCTACGACCCCTCGTGGGCCTATGAGCTCGCGGTGATCGTCCGTGACGGTTTGAGGCGAATGTACGACGAGGGCGAGGACGTCATGTACTACCTGGCCCTGTACAACGAGCCGTACCCACAAGAGCCCATGCCGGACGGCGTGGAAGAGGCGATCCTCAAGGGTCTGTACCGGTTCCGACCAGCCTCAGAGGAGCGCACCCGTCGGGCGCAGATCTTCGCCTCCGGCCCGATGATCCGGCAGGCGCTCCACGCCCAGGAGCTCCTCGCGGAGCATCACGACGTGGCAGCCGACGTATGGAGCGCCACCTCCTACCCGATGTTGCGGCTCGACGCGCTCGAGACCGAGCGGTGGAACCGTCTCCACCCCGAGGACGCCAAGCAGATCCCATTCGTGACCGACGCGCTCGAGGGGGCCGATGGCCCCATCGTCGCCGTCAGCGACCTCATGAAGGCGGTGCCGGACCTGATCGCCCGGTGGGTCCCGCAGCCGTTCGTTCCGCTGGGGACCGACGGCTTCGGCCGATCGGACACGCGCGAGGCCCTGCGCCGGTTCTTCGAGGTCGACGCAGAGCACGTCGTCGTGGCCACGCTCTCGGCGCTCGCGGACATGGGCGAGGTGAAGCCCGAGGCCGTCACCGAGGCGATCAAGCGCTACGAGCTCGATCCCGAGCGCCCGCCTCCAAGCCTGCCGTAGCCGTTACACCGGCAAGGACCGTCATGCGGTCCCGAGCAATGAGTCTCTCTCTCGGCGTGCGGCTAGCCGGCTCTCGCGGGCGTTCTTCGTAGCGCCGCCGGGCGCTCGAACCGGCCGAACACCGCGATGATCGCCAGGAGGATAGCTCCCGGTACGGCGATCCAGATCGGCCGTTCGAGCCACCACCGGAGCTGGGTCGCGTCGGTGTGCCCGAGCCCCAGCGGCCACAAGAGGAGGATGGCGATCAGGTAGGCCGTCATGTGCCACAGGAACAGGGTCATGATCACGCTGTTCACCAGAACCGTGAACTTCCATGGACCGTCGCGCCCGAGCCACCGCGACACCCGATCGCGCAGGAGCATCACCACCCCGATCGACCAGAACGCCATGGCCATGAAGCAGATCGTGGGCGGGTAAGCGTTGCTTATCGGCTCGGTATCCGTTCCGAGAAGGCTCTTGGGGTAGTGGCCGACCCCCGGGAACCATCGCTCCCCCACCTCTCCGAAGATCCACGGGTTCGTCAGGAGGACCAGGACGGCCAATCCCGAGAGGGCCATGGCGGCATGGGCGCCCCGAGAGAGGCCGCGGAGCCGCCCGTCCGCGTAGAAGAACCCGAGCTGGTGGGGCAGGAACATGACGAAGACCACGTTGAGGTAGCGGAAGCCCTTGAGGTCGCCCACGAATCCGAGAGCGTCCATGGTCACCGCCCCGATGACCATGCCCACGGGCACCGCCAGCCCGAATCGCTCGTGAAGCTTGATCATCACGGGCGCGACCGCCAGCACGACGGCGTACAGGCCCAGGAACCAGAGGGGTCCGAAAGGTACGGTGGCTCCGGGGGGCCGCATGCCTCGCAGGAACGGGGTGGTCTGCCCCCCGATGTCCGCGAGGTGCAACCCGACCTGGATCACCACCCAGACGCCGAGAAAGATCAGGCTCGGAGCGAAGAGGCGGGTCAGCCGAGTCCGGGTCCAGCTCCACGTCGACGCGCCGTGGCGCTGGGACGACTTGAAGGTGACGTAGTTCGAGAAACCCCCGACGAAGAAGAAAATCGGCATGACCTGGAGTAGCCAGGTGAGGGCCCACGCCCAGTTGGTGACCCCGATGGCGCTCCTGGTCCCGATGACGCCGCTCCGCCAATAGATCATCCCAATGACCCAGTGGCCCAGGACCACGACGAGTATCGACAAGGCCCGCAGGAGGTCCATGTACCGGTCGCGAGTGGCCGGGGTCCGGCGGATCAGTTCGTCGACACGCCCGAGCATGCTAGCCGAAGATTTTGACCTATCCGATCCCGCTATTGCACGGCGGGCCGGCCCTCGGGGAGGGTCTGGGCGGGGCCTGGGACCGACCGGAAGCCCGGGAGACGCAGGGTGAAGGTCGATCCTTCTCCGGGCATGCTCCGGACCTCGATCGAGCCACCGTGCGCCTCGACGATAGCCTTGGCGATGGCAAGGCCGAGCCCGGTGCCCCCTCTCCGGCGGGATCGGCCGGGGTCCGATCTCGCGAACCTGTCGAAGATCCGCCCCAATTGCTCCATGGGGATCCCTTCTCCTGTATCGGAGACCTCGATGACGGCAACACCGTCCTCCGCCCGCACAACCAGGTTGATCTGGCCATCCGGGGCGGTGAAATTCACCGCGTTCTCGATGAGGGCGTCGAGAGCGATCCGCAGCCTGCTCTGGTCCGCGCCCAACCACCCATCCCCCTCGATCCGCAGGCTCCACCGTCGCGAAGCGGCCGCCATCCACCGCTTCTCCGCCTCCGCGATCAGAGATGCGAGCCGCATTGGCGCTGGCCGAAGGAAGCCGGGGCCCTCCGCCGCGGCGAGCAAGAGAAGGCGCTCGGAGATCCGGGAGAGTCGCTCGAGCTCGTCGAGGACCACCTCGGCGTCCTCCCGGACCTGGCCCCGGGCGGCTTCCCTGACCAGTTCGGCGTGACCGGTGGCGACAGTTATGGGGGTGCGGAGCTCGTGAGAGGCATCCCGAACGAACTCACGCTCCCGCTCGAACAACCGATGCTCGGCCTCGGCCGCCCGCCTGACTTCCTCCATGGCTGCCTGGCGTCGCTGCGCGTGCCACACCATGGCCACGAACATCGCGGCCATGAGAGGGACCTCTGCCAGCTCGTCCAGCCGCTCGTGGCGGCCGCTCAACACGACGAAGAGCATGGAAGACCCGGTGACGAGGGTCACGGCAGCCAGCACGAGCACGGTGCTTCGGAGGGTCCACACCCGCAGTCCGTAGACCAAGGTGAGACTCACCCACACGAAGTGGAAGGGGATGGTCTCCCACTTCGGCGCCAGCAACATGACGACGACGTTCGCCGTGGCGAAGAGGCCCCAGGCCGTCTCGAGCCATCGTCTACGGAGTGTGGAACCGATACCCGACATTGCGCACCGTTTCGATGACGTCAGCGCCCAGCTTCGCGCGCAGCCGCCGAACGTACACGTCGACGACGTTGCTTCCCGGATCGAAGGAAAAGCCCCACACGTCCTGGAGCAGCTTCTGGCGGCTGGACACCTCGCCGTCCCGCTGCATCAGATGACGAAGCAACTGGGCCTCTCGCTCGGAGAGCCGCACGGGGCCGCGACCCGCGTCCGCCGTACGACGGAGGAGGTCGAGGGCCACTCCCCCGGCGGCCAGGAGCCGTTCGTCGCGGGGTCCGGTCGGCTGGCGCACGCGGGCCCGTACCCGGGCGATGAGCTCCGCGAGGGAGAAGGGCTTGGCCACGTAGTCCGAGGCTCCCAGGTCCAGACAGTGGACCTTGGACTCGACGTCCGAGAGGGCGGACAGGACGAGCACTCGCTGCTCGGGTCGGGATTCCATGATCCCCCGAAGCACCGAGACGCCATCCAGTCCGGGGAGCAGGAGGTCCAGGATGACCAGTTCGTACGGACGAGATCTGACGAGCTCGAGAGCCCGGGTCCCGTCGTGGGCGCTGTCGACCCCGAAGCCCTCCGCCGCCAGAGCCCGCGACACGAAGCTCACGATCCTGGGCTCGTCGTCCACCACGAGCAGTCTGGCCATGACGGCGGAATCGTACGACCTCTCGAGGTCGGCCGGAGCCGTTCATAACGGAACTGTCATCCTCCTCCGCTCCGGTCGTGACAGGCGGGTGACGGAGGCATGACGATACGGTCATGAACCGTCGGCAACCCGAGGCTCCCGCGTATGCTTCCGGCGCGGCTCGGTGCCGGGCCATGCGGCGATGACGAGAGGAGGCGGCATGCGGACGCTGAGGCTCTTGGCGGCTGCCCTTGTGCTGGCGGGCTTGGCCGTGTCCTGTGGCGGAGGTGAGAAGACTACCGTGAGCGTCACCGTTCAGGAGTTCTCGGTGATCCCCGCCCAGGATTCGGCTCCCGCGGGCTCGGTGACGTTCGACGTCGAAAACACGGGCCCGAACGATACTCACGAGTTCGTGGTGATCAAGACCGACCTGGCCCCCGATGCCCTGCCCACCGACGAGAACGGCGCCGTTCTCGAGGAGGGCGAGGGCATGGAGGTAATCGACGAGATCGAGGACATCGCGGTCGGCGACACGCCGAGCCTGACCGTCGACCTGGAGGCCGGCAGCTACGTTCTGATCTGCAACATCTACGACGAGGAAGAGCAGGAGGCGCACTACCAGGAGGGCATGCGCACCGCCTTCACCGTGGAGTAGGAGCTCGCTTACGCCTCCAGGGGGACCAGCTCGAACCGGGTGGCGTCCACCAGGCCCTGGTCGGTGAGCTTGAGCTCGGGGACAACCGAGAGCGCCAGGAACGAGATGGCCATGAAGGGGGACCGCATGCGGACCCCAAGCTCCGCGGCGGCCTTCTCCATGTGCTCGACCGCGGCGGCCACCTCCTCCACCGGCCGATCTGACATGAGCCCGCCGATCGGACAGGCCACCTCGCCAACGACCTCGCCGCCCACAACGGCCACCTGACCGCCGCCGATCGCGGCCAGCCGGTTGACCGCGGCAGCCATGTCGGCCTCCTCAACCCCCACCACCACCACGTTGTGGGCATCGTGGGCGTGGGTCGAGGCGAGAGCCCCGCGCTGGAGGCCGAAGCCCTGCACGAACCCCAACCCGATCCGCCCGGTCCCCTTGTGCCGCTCGACCACGGCCGCCTTCGCCAGGTCCCGTCCCGGATCGGCGACGGCGTCGCCATCTCGCCTGGCGGGGTCGAGCACCAGGGCACGGGTGACGATCTGTCCCGGATCCATTCCGATGACTCGGACCCGCCCCCCCGCCACCACTCGGAAGTCGCCGGCGGTGAGCTCGGGCACCCGGACGCTTCCCCGCATCCAGTCGGGCGCGTCCACCCGGGGGATCTCCACGGCCTGCCCGTCCTCCGCCACCAATCGCCCTCGCTTCCACACCTTCACCGGCCGGAACCGCTCCAGATCCTCCACGGCGACGAGGTCGGCGATGTACCCGGGGGCGACGGCCCCGTGCTCGTGGAGGCGGTGATACCGAGCGGCGTTCAGCGTTCCCATCACGACCGCGTCGGCCGGAGGGCACCCCAGCACCACGGCTCTGCGGATGATGTCATTGATGTGCCCTTCGTGGAGCAACCGGTCGGGCTCACGGTCGTCCGTGCAGAACATGCAGTTCCCAGATCCGTGCTTGAGCACCAATGGAAGCAGGGCTTCCAGGTTCCGGGCCGCGGAGCCCTCACGGATCATGATCCACATCCCCAAACGCCGCTTCTCGAGCGCCTCCTCGTATGTGGTGCACTCGTGGTCGCTTCGAACGCCCGCAGCGATGTACGCATTCAGCCGGCGGCCGGAGAGCCCCGGGGCATGCCCGTCGACGTGCCGCCCGCCGGCCAGTCGGGCCGCCTCGAGCTTGGACAGGGCGTCATCGTCGCCCTGAACCACGGAGGGAAAGTTCATCATCTCGGCGACGCCGAGAGCGCGCGGCTCCTCATCCAAGAAGCGGGCGATGTCCTCGGCCGTCACGGTGAAGGCGCTTGACTCGAAGGCCGACGCCGGCACGCACGACGAGACCATCACGTAGTAGTCCAGAGGCACGAGGTCGGCCGACGCCAGGATGGCCCGAACCCCGTCCAGCCCGAACACGTTGGCGATCTCGTGCGGGTCCAGCACCACTGTGGTCGTGCCCCACGGCAACGCGGCTCGAGCGAACTCGTCCACCATGAGCTTCGTGGACTCGATGTGCATGTGCCCGTCGATGAAACCAGGGAGGAGCACCAGGCCGGATGCGTCCACGGTCTCCAGGCCGTCCTCGTACCGGCCCACCCCTGCAACGTATTGTCCGACGACGGCCACGTCGGCATCGAGGAGTTCGCCGGTGAACACCGAGAGGACCCGCCCGCCTCTGATCACAACTTCGGCGGGCTCGTCCCCTCGCGCCACCGCCAGCCGCCGGCGCAGCTGCTCACGGAACGGCGGCTGTTCCCCGGCGACCATTTTCGGAAGTGTACTCGGGTTGCGACTTATCCTGGGCGAGTGGGGTCGGGCAGGCACTTGCGGCTCGAGGGTGGGCGAGTGGTCCTTCGCCCCTTCCGTCGGGGCGAGCTCGATACCTGGTGGGCCGCTCGCCTGAACGCCTACGCGGAGCAGCCGGGGGGCCCGCCAACGCGAGAAGCGCTCGGGGCGCGCCTGGAACAGTCCGGCCACCTCGAGAACGGGCAGCTTGACATCGCCATCGATGCCGACGGGCTCCTGGTCGGGGAGATCGGGACCTATCGCCCTCCCACCCGCACGCTCCCGCCCAGTTGGTTCGAGATCGGCGTGGGCTTGTTCGAGGAGGCTTCCCGGGGGCAGGGCTTCGGGACCGAGGCCCTCGGCCTGCTGGTCGGCTGGCTCTTCGAGGAGGCGAGGGCGACCCGGGTCCAGGCCGCAACGTCCCCCGAGAACGCGGCGATGCGGAGGGTCTTGGAAAAACTGGGCTTCACCGCCGAGCGAACGCTCAAGGAGGGCGGCACCCAGTACGTCCTCTACGCCGTGTCGCGGGGGCGGTGGCGGCCACCCGGATAGGATCGACACATGAGCGGGATCACCACCGTCTACCTCGGACAGTTCACCTGGGAGCACGCCAACCGCATCGCCGAGGCCTTAGAGGAAGCCGGCATCACTTGGTGGGTCAAGAACCCGGGCACGTTCTCCTACGCGTTGTTCATGGAGTGGGGACCGAGGTTGTTCGTGGACAAGGCCCGTCTGGCCGAGGCTCGAGACATCGCGGCGGAGATCGCCCCGGAAGGGATCAAGAAGCGACGGGCCTAGCCGGGGAGCAGGAGTCGGGGTGGTCGAGGGTGGGGAGGGTGCGATGGCGCACGGTTGCGGTCAGCCATCTTACCCCCTTGACACTGTTCGACGAGCGACGTTAGCGTCGCCGAGCGATGCCCAGGCGCCCTCTGGCTCGACTTGCCGATTGCCTCTTGGCGACCTCGTTTCTATCAGCCGCGTTGGCCTCCCCTGCCCTCGCGGCTCCCGGCGACCTCGACACCTCGTTCGGGGGCGACGGCAGAGTGACGACCAACTTCACCGCGAACTTCGACGGAGCGGAAGGCGTGGCCATCCAGGCCGACGGGAAGATCGTCGCGGCCGGCACGTCCGGCGGGAAGAGGTTCGGTCTGGCCCGGTACGACACCGATGGGACCCTGGACCCATCGTTCGGCGGCGGTGACGGCAAGGTGTCCACCGACTTTACCGCTGGGCCCGACGCAGCGAACGGCGTGGCCATCCAGGCCGACGGGAAGATCGTCGCGGCTGGGATCGCCAACATCGAGGGGGCCGACCCCAAGTTCGCCCTGGCCCGGTACAACGCGGACGGAACGCTCGATACCTCGTTCAGTTCCGATGGAAAGATCCGGACCAACTTCACGGCGGGGTTCGACGCGGCGAACGACCTGGGCATCCAGGCCGACGGAAGGATCGTGGCGGCGGGGTTCGCCGGCAGCGGGAACGCGAGGTTCGCTCTGGCCCGGTACGACACCGATGGGACCCTGGACACCTCGTTCGGCGGCGGTGACGGCAAGGTGAGGACGAACTTCACCGCAGGGTTCGACGCGGCCGGGGGCATGGATATCCAGGCGAACGGCAAGTTAGTGGCGGCGGGGTTCACCGGCGGGCCGAACACGATGTTCGCCCTGGCCCTGTACAACACGGACGGGACCCTCGACACGTCGTTCAGTACGGACGGCAAGGTCACCACCAACTTCACGCCGGGGGCGGACGGGGCCAATAGCGTGGCTGCCCAGATGGACGGGAAGATCGTGGCGGCCGGGTTGGCGGGCGACGCGGACACGAAGTTCGCCCTGGCCCGGTACAACGCCAACGGAACGCTGGACACATCGTTCAGCTCGGATGGAAAGGTCAGGACCAACTTCACCGGTGACTTCGACACTGCGAACGACCTGGCCATCCAGGCCGACGGAAAGATCGTGGCGGCCGGGTTCGCCGGCGGCGCGAACACCACGTTCGCCCTGGCCCGGTACGACACCGACGGGACCTTGGACACCTCGTTCGGGGGCGACGGCCGGGTAACCACCAACTTCACCGCCGGCTTCGACGCCGCGTTCGCCCTGGCCCTTGAGGCAGACGGGAAGATCGTGGCGGCCGGGTTGGCGGGCGCCGCGGATACGAAGTTCGCTCTGGCCCGGTACCTAGTCGTCTGAACCGGCTGGATCTCGGCCCGAGCGCGGAGACCGCGGACGAAGTCAGGGGCTCCAGAGGACGGCGCTAGACTTCCTCGCGCTCGTACGCGGTCCCCAAGTCTGCAGGCGCACCCAGTCGCCGGGCTCCAATGAGGGAGCCCAGTACCACGGCCAGCACGGTGAAGAGATACGGAAGCATCCCCAGGAAGAACGGCGACACGTTGATCCCTACCGCCTGGGCCTGGAAGTTCAGCGACTCCATGAGGCCGAACAGGTATCCGCCGACCAGGGCCAGGATCGGGTTCCAGCGGGCGAAAATCACCAGGCCGATGGCGATCCACCCGCGGCCTGCGGTCATCCCCTCGTTCCATCCTGGGGTCAGGGCCACCGACAGGTGGGCGCCGGCGAGGCCGGCCAGCGCGCCCCCGAACACCACGGCGCCATACCGGAAGCCGGTCACCGAGACGCCCATGGCGTCGGCCGTCGCGGCGCTCTCACCCACCGCGCGGAGGTGCAGCCCAACTCGAGTTCGCGACAGCAGGAACCAGACAGTGATCGTCAGCACATAGCCCAGGTACACCAGCAGGTTCTGCTGGAACAGCACTCGGCCGACCACGGGAATGTCCGCGAGCAGCGGGATGGCCACCCGGCTGAAGGTTTCCCGTGCAGGGATCCCCACGACGTCCTGCCCGACGAGCGCAGAAAGGCCGACGCCGAAGATCGTGAGGGCGAGGCCGGCCACGATCTGGTTCGCCCGAAGGCTCACCGTGAGGAAAGCATGGAGCAAGCCAAGGGCGGCTCCCGCGGCGAGCGCCACCAGCACCGCCACCGCGAGACTGCCGGATGCGTTCACGCCCGTGAACCCGGCCACGGCACCCACGAGCATCATCCCCTCGAGCCCCAGGTTCAGGACACCGGCCCGCTCCGCGACGATCTCGCCGATCGCCGCGATGACCACCGTGGTCCCTGCGGCCACGGCGACCGCCATCATCGCGACCAACGGGCTCTTCATCGCACGGCCTCCTCGGGCACCGGTTCGGGAAGGGCCTCCCCCGGCTGCCAGCGGAGGCGGAATCGGGCCAGGAATTCTCCGGCCAAGGCGATGAACAGAATGGCCCCCTGGAGCACACCGACAGCCGACGCGGTGGCCCCTACTGACTGGAGCGAATACCCGCCCACCTGCAGCGCCCCGAAGAGGAACGCCGCCAGGATCACTCCAAGAGGCGAGAACCGCCCCAGCGTGGCCACGATGATTCCCGTGTACCCATACCCCGGCGAAATGTCCGGCTGGATGCGGTGGACAATCCCGGAGACCTCGGCCATCCCGGCCACGCCGGCGAGTGCCCCCGAGATCAGCATCACGAGCACGATGTTCCGGGCCACCGGCATCCCCGCGTAGCGGGCTGCCCGCGCGCTCTCGCCAGTCACCCGGATCTCGTATCCCCACTTCGTCCCTCGGAGGACCAGCCAGAAGGCCACCGCAGCGCCAAGCGCCAGGAGGAACCCGAGGTGCAGTCGCGTCCCGAAAAGGGAGGGCAGGGTGGCGTTCTCCGTGAAGGGCTTGGAGAGCGGGAAGCCCAGGCTCCCGGGGTCCGCCCACTGCCCGTGGACGAGGTAGTCAACGTAGAGGATTGCCACGTAGTTGAGCATCAACGTGGTGATGATCTCGTTGACAGCCAGCCGCGCACGGAGGATCGCCGGCCCTACGGCCCACACGGCTCCGCCCAGGGCACCGGCGAAGATCATCAGCGAGAGCAGCGCCGGCCGGGGAATGGCCGGGAACCACAGCGCGAGAGCGGTGGCGAACGTGGCTCCCATGAACAGCTGCCCTTCAGCTCCGATGTTCCACAGCAGCGCTCGGCCGGCCAGGGCCACCGCGAGACCCGTCAGAAGGATTGGAGACGTGGCCACCAGGGTCTCGGCGAAAGCGTCCAGGCTCCCGAACGCTCCCTCCCACATGGCGCGGTAGCTCTCCACCGGCGGAAGCCCGGTGGCGAGAAACACGAAAGCGCCGACTGCGAGGGCGAGGGCGATAGACCCGATGCGCCCCAGCAAGAGCGTGCGGCGAGAGGGCACTGCCCTGCGCTCTATCAGGACGGGCCCCACGCGACGAACGCTCACACGGAGCCCTCTTGAATCTGGGCGCCTGTCATCAGGAGCCCCAAGTCTTCGACGGTGCATCGGTCCCGGGGAAGCACGCCGACCAGGGCTCCCTCATAGAGCACCCCGATCGGATCGGCCAGCGCCAGAAGCTCATCCAGGTCCTCCGAGATAAGGAGGATGGCCACCCCGGACTGCTGCTGGGCCCGAAGCGCCAGCCGGACGGCCCCAGTGGCTCCCACGTCCAAGCCGCGCGTCGGATGCACGGCCACGACCACGCGGGGGCGTTCGCTCATCTCCCGGGCCAGAAGAAGCCGCTGGAGGTTTCCTCCCGAGAGGAGCCGCACCCGCGTGTCCGCCGAGACCGCCCGGACCTCCAGGGTGCGCATGATGCCTTCGGTCATTCGCCTGGCCTCTCCCCAATCCACGAAGGGGCCCCGGCCGATCGGCGGCCGACGGTATGCCTTCAGGACGGAGTTCTCCACGGCGGTCATCGTGGGGATCAGTCCGGTCCCCAGACGGTCCTCGGGGATGTGGGCCACCCCCCAACGGATCATGGCTCGGGCGGACCGTCCGGTGAGGTCCCGGTCGCCGAGCACCAGCCGACCGGACGTCGTGCGGCGCAGCCCAGTGATCACTTCGGCCAGCTCGCGCTGCCCGTTTCCGGCCACGCCGGCGATCCCAAAGATCTGGCCGGCGCGCAGCTCGAACGAGACCTCCCGAAGTCCTGGGAGTCCCCGATCGTTCTCTGCCGACACCGACTTCAGCCGAAGCACCACCTCACCGGGAGATGTGGCCTGCGGTGGCGACTCCAGGACGACATCTCGGCCGACCATCATCCGGGCCAGCCCGCGAGCGTCGGTCTCACTTGGTAGCACCGTGCCCTCCCGCTTGCCCCGGCGGAGGACGGTGATCCGGTCGGCCACCGCCATGACCTCTTCCAGCTTGTGGGTGATGAAGACCACCGACGTGCCGTCTCGGGCCATCGACCGCAGAGTGTCGAACAGTTCCTCCACCTCCTGAGGGGTCAGCACGGCGGTGGGCTCGTCGAGGATCAACACCCGGGCGTTGCGGTACAGAGCCTTGAGGATCTCCACCCGCTGCTGCTCCCCGACGGAGAGCTGCCAGATCCGGAGCCGGGGATCGACGGGGAGGCGGTATCGGCGGGCCAATTCCCTCACCTGCCGCTCCCCCGCCCGCCTCCGGAGCAGGAACCGCGGCCTGTGCCATCCGAGCAGCACGTTCTCGGCAACCGTGAGCGACTCCACCAGACGGAAGTGCTGGTGCACCATCCCGATCCCGGCGTCGATGGCCTGGCGCGGGGAGCGGAATCCGACCGGCTTCCCGTCCAGGAGAATCTCGCCCTCATCCGACCGGTACAGGCCGGCCAGGATGCGCATGAGAGTTGTCTTCCCCGCGCCGTTCTCGCCCAGCAGCGCGTGGACCTCTCCCTGGTGGATCTCCAGATCCACGCTGTCGTTGGCCACCACGCCAGGGAACAGCTTGACGATCCCCCGCATCTCAACGAGGGCCACGCTGTGCTCCTCTCCACTCGGGGGGTCCGCTGGCTCTACCGTCCCGGCGCCCTCACGCTCGGGGCCAGCTACACCCCCCGCGCCCCCCAACAGGCGGCCGGGGCCCCGCACTGGGCCCCGGACCGCACCGTGCGTCCCATCTAGGCCTTGGGAATGGTTCCCTGCACGCCCTCCACGAACCACTGCCATCCCAGGGCGTCCTCGAGGGACATGACCTCGCCCTCCGGGATCATGACCTTCCCGTCTTGGTCCCGGATGGGACCCTGGAGCACCTCGAACTCTCCATCGATGATGGCCTGCTTCTTCTCCTCGACCAGCTGGGCCACGTCGTCGGGGACCAGGTCCGAGACCGGAGCGAGGTCGACGATCCCGGCAGCCATGTCCCCGTAGTAGGTCTGCGTCTCCCAGGTCCCATCCAGGACGGCCTTCACGCGATCGACGTAGTAGGGCCCCCAGTTCCACACAGGGGCGGTCAGGAAGGCATCCTCGGCGAACCGGCGCATGTCGGAGTCGTAGCCGACCCAGAAGGCCCCTCGCTCCTGGGCGGCCTGCCCCGTGGCCGGCGAGTCCTGGTGCTGGGCCAGCACGTCCGCGTTCGCGTCGAGCAGGCTCTCTGCGGCCTGCCGCTCCTTGGCCGGGTCGAACCAGGTAGAGGTCCACACCACCCGCACGGTGGCCTCGGGGTTGGCCTCCCGCACCCCCAGGGCGAACGCGTTGATCCCCCGGACCACCTCGGGGATGGGGAACGCGGCAACGTACCCGACAACGTTCGACTTGGTCATGCTCCCCGCGACCAACCCGGAAAGGTACCGGGGCTCCTCCATGGCGCCGAAGTAGTTGGCCAGGTTGTCGGCCGACTTGAATCCCGAGCAATGCTCGAAGAAGACGTCGCCGAAGTCGTTGGCAACCTCGAGCGTGGGGTCCATGTATCCGAACGAGGTGGTGAATACGATGTCGTTCCTTTGGGCCAGCTGGCGGATGACCCTGGTGGCCGTCCCCGGTTCCTCCGGAACGTTCTCGATCTTGGTGGTAACCACATGGTCCCCGAGCTCGTCCTCATCCATCTGCCTGCCGAGCT
>DASYVD010000170.1:0-9689 GCA_036000545.1 Actinomycetota bacterium
AAGGGGTTCTTCGTCGACGGCGCCAACGGCGCCTTCCTCAGCGAGTTCCAGGTCGGGAACCTCCGGCCCGAGCCGGGCGCCTACTGCTCGGCGCACATGGGGCTGCCGGTGGCCAACTTCAACAGGGACCTTCTGGTCAACGCCTGGTACATGGGCGGGGTCAACGTGATCGACTTCAGCAACCCGAGCGCTCCGAAGGAGATCGCGTTCTACGACATGGCCCCGTTCGGGCCCACGGGCTCGGACAACTGGTCGGCGTACTCCTACGTCGGGCCGAGTTTCCGCAGGGGACCCGGGATCCCCGTGTACGCGTCGGACGGGGTGCACAACCCCAACTCCGCGAGGGGGTTCGTGGTCTTCCGGGCCAACATCGGGAGGCCCGCCGGGCGCGCGCTGGACCACCTGAACCCGCAGACCCAGGAATAGCGTCGTAACCCGAGGGAAGGGCCTTCCGCCACCGGGAGGCCCTTCCCATCGGCGGGTCACACCGCCCGAGGCGTCCGCCCCCGTAAAGTCCGGTCATCCCCAGGATCGCCAGGGTCAGCTACCGTGCCCGCATGGCGACGTGGGCCCGGGCCCGGATCACGCCCTTGGCCTGGGTGATCTGGGCCATGCGCCTCGCTGCCCTCGTGCTGGTCGTCTGGGGTGCCGGGTCTTCGTTGACCAGCGGCCGCCTCAGCGGCTCGCAGTGGCGAGACCTCGTGACGTTCGGCGTCAGCCAGGGGTCGCTATACGCCTTGGTGGCGATGGGCTACACCATGGTCTACGGCATCCTCGGGTTCATCAACTTCGCCCACGGCGAGGTCTTCATGGTCGGAGCCATCGCTGGCTGGGTGTCCTTCGCCCCACTCGTGTCCTCGAACCTGTGGTTCACGAACCGCTTCCTCTCGCTGGCGATCGTCTTCGTGGTGTGCGTGGCTTCCTCGTCCGGTCTCGCCGTGGCCTTGGAGCGGCTGGTCTACCGACCCCTCCGAGGCGCCCCGCGTCTCACGCTCATGGTGGCCTCCATCGGGGCCTCGGTGCTGCTCCAGTACGCCGTCCTCACCCTGGTCGGCCCGCTCACGAAGGCGTGGCCAACCGCTCCCGAACTCCGCGGATGGTGGACGGTGCTCGGTTTCCGCGTGTTCCGGACCCAGGTGCTGGTGATGACGGGGGCCGCGCTGATGCTCGCTGGTCTCTTCCTCCTCGTGGAGCGGACCCGTGCCGGACGAGCCATGCGAGCGGTAGGTGAGGACGTCCACGCCGCCGCCCTCATGGGCGTCGACATCGACCGCACCATCGCCAAGACGTTCGCCCTCGGCGGAGCCATGGCCGGGGTGGCGGCATTCCTCTTCGCCCTGCTCTTCCCGCGGATCGACTTCCTCACCGGTCTGCCCGTCGGGCTCAAGGCGTTCACTGCGGCCGTCCTCGGCGGAATCGGGAACCTCCCCGGCGCCGTGCTCGGTGGATACGTCCTGGGCCTGCTCGAGGCCCTCGGCCCCAGCCTGGTCCTGGCCGGGCTCGGGATCCCGGCGGCCTGGCAGCTGAAGGACGCCCTTACCTTTCTCGTCCTCATCCTGGTGCTGATCTTCCGGCCTACCGGCCTCCTGGGCGAGAGACTCCCGCAGGACGTTCGGTAGTCCCGGTGTATCTCAGCCCACGGCCAGGGCGTAGGACGAGGGCCAGCGTGGTTGGCTGCACCGAGCCGGCCTAACCGGCTCCCCGCCCACTACCAGCAGGTATGCTCGCGGGGACGTGGAGCCCGTTCGCGTGCTCGAGCAGCTCGTGGCCGTCCCGTCGCACCAACGGGAGTCGGATGTCCAGCGCCTCGTGGCCCGGCTCCTGGAGCGGTCCGGGTTCCGGGTCCGCCTCCGGGAGGTCGATCAGCGCCGCCCGAACCTGGTTGCGACGCGAGGGCGGGGCGGGCCCGTCCTCTGCACTCACGTGGACACCGTTCCCCCGTTCCGTCACTCGCGCCCGTTCACCCTGCGTCGAGCCCGCGGTCGGCTCGTTGGCCGGGGCGCGGTGGACGCCAAGGGACAGCTGGCCGCGGCCATCGTCGCCGCCAACAGCACGCCTGGGGCAGTGTCCATCGCGGTACTGGTCGACGAAGAGGGCCAGGGCCGCGGCTCTCAGAAGGTCCGCCTTCCGCCCGCCGCGGGGAGCGGGGTGCTCGTCCTCGAGCCAACCGGATTCGCGATCTGCAACGAGCAGGCCGGCTACCTTGACCTCGAGCTCGTCGCCCAGGGCCCGGGCGGGCACGTGGCCACCCGTGACGATCCAGGGCTCTTCCGCCGGCTGGTCGAAGCGGCGGAGCACATCGGGTCCCTCCCCATCCTGCGGTCGGGCCGCTCGCGAGCGGGCGAGCCCTGGTACCGGGTCACGGTGGTACAGGGGGGAGAGGATCCCTGGCGGCTTCCGGGCCGGGTCCGCCTTCGGATGCAACTCGCTTTGCTCCCCGGTGCTTCCATGGACCACGTGCGGGAAGCGGTGGAGCAACTCCCGCTGGGGCCCATCCGGGTACGAGTGCACGACGCCGAGCCCGCGGTGACGTCGGAGGGTGGGGAGATGCTGCCGGCCCTTGAACGAGCCGTGCTGCAGTTGGACGGCCAGGTGCGACGATCGCTGATGACCTCGTGGACCGACGCGGCGAATCTCGGGGCCCGAGGCTACCCCTGGGTGGTGTTCGGGGCCGGGGACCTCGGTCCGGCGCACTCGGACGAGGAGTGGATCACCGAGGATGACCTTCGCCATCTCACCGAGGCCCTGGCGGTCCTGATCGAGGAATGGCCGGGACGCGCCCGCGCCCTCTGAGGAATGACCCGAATCCTCCGAAGCGTTGCCGTCACCATCGTCGCGGTCTGGCTGGCGTGGAACGTCTACCGCCACGTGGCCGTCTATCTGATCCGGGGGCGGGTGCTGGTGATCACCGACCGGGTGCTCGGGAACCTCGTTCTCGGCGCCGGAGGGATCGGAGTCCTCCTTAGCCCTTTCCCGGCCGACATAGTCCTGCTCGCCGCGGCCTTGGCCGCGGACCTGCTCTTCTGGTGGGCTGAAGTGTGGCTCGTGGTGGGAGCCTCTCCGGGCCGGGTGCTCGAGAGGGCCGGGGTGGTCCTCAGCGGCATGGGCTTCTCCTACGAGCAGACCGGTGAAGGCGCGCTCGAGGAGCGGGACGGTCGCATCCGTCTCCGGGTCGCGGTCTCGCCGTCCGGTCGAACTCACCTGTTGCGCCTCCGAACCGCTCGTGGGATAAACAAGGTTGCTCTGTTCCGGGCGAACTTCAGGAAGTTCCTCCTGGCCATCCCCAGAGAGCGGAGGTGATGCAGATGGCCAAGATCCATCGGGACGTCGTGGTGAACGCCGATCCGGAGCGCTGCTTCGATTTCATCGCCGACCCCTCCTTGGCGCCCCTCTTCATCAGCAGCCTGTACTCGATCACCCCGATCGAGGTGGAGCCGAGGGGGGCGGGCAACAAGTGGGGGTTCGAGTACGACATGTTCGGCGTCCCCATCCGTGGCGAGTCCGAGTGCACGGAGTTCGAGCGGCCCACCAAGTACGTGTGGCGGTCCATCCCCGAGTCGTCGACGATCGACACTAGGTTCAGCTACACGTTCGAGCCCGAGGACGGCGGGACCAGGGTCTCCCTCGACGTGCAGTACGAGATTCCGGATAAGGTTCTGGGGGGCAAGATCGCCGACAAGCTCGTCGTCGAGCGGATGAACGAGCACGAGGCCGATGCCGCGATCAACAACCTCAAGGTCGTGCTGGAGCAGGCCTGAGGCTGGAGTCGCGGTCCACATCCTGCGCTTCGAGCAACGTGGCCCGGCCGCGGAGCGGGCTGGTTCGCGAAGGGCAGCAGCCATCTGCGTGCGGCGGCTCCTGGGAGACGACGCCCTCGACCACACCGTCGAGGTCGAACGGGACAAGTGGGGCGTCCCGTGGGCGGTGGTCGACGGGAATCTCATCCCTTTGAGCGTGTCGCACACGGACGGGTGGGCCGTGGCTGCGGCTCACCCTCGGATCCGGGTCGGGATCGACGTGGAGCGAACCAGCGAGCTGCCGGCGTCCTTCGCTCGTTACTTCCTTTCCCCGAACGAGGTAGCAGCCCTCGGCCGATGGGAAGACCGACCCACGTCCCTCCTCGCAGGATGGACCCTGAAGGAAGCGGCTCTCAAGGCGCTCGGCTGGGGCCTCACGGTGCCGCCCCGAACCGTTCTGATCCGCTCGATAGGCTCGGACGGCCGGGCAGCACTGACCATGGCCGGGGAGGAGCTCGGAGCGGGTTGCTGGCGTGACGACGGGGTCGTTGTGGCGGTGGCCTGCGCAGGCGTCCCAAAGTTGCCCGCGTTGTCGATCTCTCGTGGCGGGAGCTGATGGACGACCCGGTCGGCATCCGCGCCCTCACCTATCGGCTCGGGTCCTCGGAAGCGACTCTCGAAGACCTCGAGGCTGAGGGTCTCCTGGTCTCGCCCGCCGACCTCCTTCGGTCCTTCGGCTTCGACCGCGTCCGCATCGCGGAGAGCGACGAGGAACGCCGGAGCCTGGCCCGCGTGGCCGCACAGAATCTCCTCGAGGATCACGACGTCGATCCGCTCGATATCGACGTGCTCATCCTGTTCGGAGGGCTCCCTCCGGAGCCGGCTCCGCCCGGCGAGGACGGTGAGCTCATCGGGCGGTTCCGATATCCGGTGGGCCGGCTCCAGCACGAGCTAGGCCTGAATCGAGCCGTCGCTTTCGCCATCGGACAGCAGGGCTGCGCCGCGCTGATCTCCGCCCTGCGAGTCGCCCGCAGCCTGCTCATCGCGGAGGAGGCCCGAAACGTCTTGTGCGTGGGCGTGGACGTCGTGCCGCCAGGCGCCGCGCGGGAGGTCGTCTACAACGTACTCAGCGATGGTGCGTGCGCGGCCCTGGTCTCGCGACCGTGGGAGCGCCTCCGTCCCGTGGCCTTCCGTCAGGTCACCAAGGGGTATTACTGGGACAGCCCGGCCCGCAGAGACGAGATCGTGGCGGCGTACTTTCCCACCGCCCGTAACGTCATCCGCGAGGCGGTCGGTGCCGCGGGCCTCACCCTCGACGACCTTTCGCTCGTCGTCCCGGACAACGTCAGCGCACGAAGCTGGGAGATCCTCCTCGACCTGCTGGACGTTCCCGAGGAGCGCGCATTCCTGGGAAACGCGGCCCGCAAGGGTCACTCGATCAGCGCCGATCTGGTGGTGAACCTGAAGGACGCGATGGAAGACCGGGCGCCCGAGCCCGGCGCGCCCGTCGCTCTGTTCACGTTCGGCTTCGGCGCGAACTGGGGCGCGGCCGTCCTCCGAGCATGACGGCCTCGACGGTCCTCCTCACCGGCGCGACCGGAACGCTGGGCCCGGCCCTGCTGTCGCACCTCCTCCACGCTGGCTCGGTCGTCGCCCTCCTGCGCCCACGGGAAGAAAGCGCACGGCGCAGGCGCGACGCCGTGCTCGCCGCGGTGCAAAGAGTGGATCCCGGCGCGCCGGTCGGCCGGCTCGGCTTCGTGGCGGGGGACCTCGCCGTCCCCGGGGCTGGACTTGGTCCCGATGACCTGCGCCGGCTCGCCCGGGACGTCACCCACGTCCTCCACCTCGCCGGGGACAGTCGCTTCTCCCTGCCGCTCCCGGAGGCCCGGAGGAACAACGTCCACACGACGCTCGAGCTCCTGCGAGTCGTGGAGAGCTTCGATCGGCTGCGAGCCTTCGGCTTCGTCAGCACGCTGTACGTCGCAGGAACCAGGACCGGGGACATCCGCGAACAGGATCTGGCTGACACCACGTTCGTCAACACCTACGAGCGGGCCAAGTTCGAGGCGGAGCGGGCGCTCCGGGCCCGCAGGACGGACCTGCCGATCTCCGTCTTCCGGGTGGCCACGCTCCTGGGTAGCGCTCGCACCGGGGAGGTTCGAAAGCCGACCGCCATCCACCAGGCCCTCCGTCTGTACCACCGGGGCCTCGTCCCGATGATCCCCGGAGACCCCGTCCAGCCGCTAGAGCTTCTCGACGTGGAACACGCGGCGGAGGCAGTGGCCCGGCTGTTGGTGGAGCGGTCCGACGCCGGGTCGACCTATCACGTGACCGCCGGCCCCGGCGAGACTTTCTCTCTGGGGGAGCTGATCGAGGAGACCCACCGTGGGTTCGGCGACCTGGACCCTGCCTGGAAGGAGCGCGGGATCGAACCTCCTCCGGTGGTGCGTGCTCGCACCTACGCTCTCTTCGAGCGCACGGTCGAAGAAAGCAGGGACGACGCCATGGTGGCCGTCGTCCGCACCATGTCGACGTTCCTGCCCCAGCTCATCTATCCAAAGCGGTTCGCCCGGATCAACATGGAGGCTGCGCTACCCGACTGGCGGCCTCCCCCCGTGCGCGAGTACTTCCAGCGCGTGCTCGCGTACTGCCTGCGCTCGCGGTGGGGTCGTGCACCCGCCGGCGTGGAGCCCGCAAGCCTATCGCGATGAACGCCGTCAACCCGCAGGAGCTCGAGAGCCGGCTGTTGCGGTTCGTGAACGACCATCTCCTCCCGGAAGATGTCGAACCGGTGGACGCAACGACGGCCCTCTTCGCGGAAGGAAGGATCAACTCCCTGCGCCTCCTCAACCTCCTGGCGTTCGTGGAGCGGACGCTGGACAGAGAGATTCCCGAGGAGGAGATCGTCATGGATAGGTTCCACTCCGTGCGGAAGATCGCGCAGAGCTTCGGTCAACGTGGCTGAGCGCACGCGGCCCCCGCCGGTTCCCGGAGAGATCGAGGCGGCCCTGGACCGTCGATTCGCCGGCCTGGCCGGGCGCCACGGCGCCGTTGTCGTCGATCCACCGTACCTGCTGTCACGCGCCTTCCTCGACCGCGTGGAGTTCTTCTCGTCGTTCCCCCGTCGGGCCGTGTCGGCCGGACGGACGGGCTCGTTCCTGCCTCCGGCCACGTGCTACCGGCTCTTCCAGGCGCTCGAGGAGTCAGACCTGGAGGCTCCGGTGACGGCCACGCTGACAGGCCCCTGCTTCCGGAGGGAGCCGCGCTACGACCCCGGGCGCCGCCACGCATTCACCATGCGCGAAGTCGTGTTTGTGGCCGACGAACGCACCGTGGCCACGGCGCGCGATGGGCTCGCCGACGCCTCTCTTCAGCTGGCGCGAAAGCTGGGGTTCGACGCGGGCCTCGAGGAAGCCCAGGATCCGTTCTTCGCGGAGCCCGGGAAGGCCAAGCGCCTCCTCCAGCGCCTTCTACGGCTCAAGGTGGAGCTCGTCGCGGCCGTTGGCGACGAGCGGCTGGCGATCGCCTCGTTCAACCTGCACCGGGACTTCTTCGGGACGCATCTCGACATCAAGCTGGGTGGAGCCCCCGCCTGGTCTGGCTGCGCGGCTTGGGGGATCGAGAGGTGGCGGCTGGCGCTGGAGGAGAGATGGGGCCAGGACACCTGGCCGCAAGAGGTCACCCGGGTCCTCTCCGAGTGAGCCGCATCGAACGGGACCGTGCTTGAACTGCCGTGCTACCCTGCCCGGGCCGGTGACCACGTTCTACAACCGCACCCGGGTCTCTCCGTCCATCCCGAGGCGGCTCATGCGAGACGGGAAGTGGCCGCTCCTTCCTTTGTACGCCCTGCTCCGGACGAGCGACCTGGCCAGGGAAGGCATCGACAACTCCGGCAGCTGGCGGTTCGCCGACCACATCTATCGCGGCCGGCCGAGCGGCCGGTACGTGGTGGGGGCGGCGCTCGATGCCCTGCTGCTCTCCCTTCCATCGTCCCGATCGTTCCGCCTCCGGTACCTGTTCGTCCGGCGCGAGATCGAGCGGCGCGTGCCCGGTCTCGCCGCCGAGCGAGATCGACCGGTCATCGTGCTCAGCGTCCCCTGCGGGATCCCCCGCGACCTCGCCGAGGCCGCCGCGTCCCTGTGCCTCCGGGGACAATTGGCCCCCGGAGCGGTGCGGTTCTTTGGGATCGACCTGGACCCGGAGGCGTTGGCCGCGGGACGTGCCCTTGCCGAGCGTTTGGGGGTGGCCACGGACTTCGGGCTCCTCGAGGGCGACGCCTTCGACCGCTCGCTGTTCCCCGAACCGCTGGACATCGTGACGAGCACAGGCTTCGGCGAGTTCCTCGACGACGAGGCGCTCCGGCGCTTCCTGATCCAGTCCTACGAGGCTCTGGCTCCCGGCGGCGTCATGCTGATCACGGCCGCTGAGCGTCATCGCCTGTCCGACTACCTGCTGCGCGAGCTCGGGGAGATCCGCGCTCGATACCGGTCCCGGGACGACTTCGGCACACTGCTTCGATCGGCCGGCTTCGACACCGTGCGAACCGCCACCGACCGCCGGCGTCTCCAGACCTTCGCCGTCGCCGGGAAGGGACGCCCATGATCTACGAGGACTACCTGATCGTCTCGGAGCTCAACCAGTGGTCGCCCGAGCAGGACGTGCCCTGGCACCAGCTCGACCCCGAATCGGCACGGGCCCAGCCGGAGATCCTCGAGCAGCTTCGGGAGTCCGCCCTGATCGAGGCGATGCACCCAGTCACCACCAAGCACCTCATGGGCATGATGTGGGACGACGTCGACGCAACGTCGGTCCTTTCCGTGGAGCTCTTCGAGGGATTCCGCCACTTCTACGTGCTCAGGCGGTACCTCGACGCCGTAAGCCACGAGCCCCCCATTACCGACGAGGAGATCGTCCAGGCCCGTCGGAAGGCCGCCGAGGCCGTGGAGGGCGAGCCCGACCTCACCCAGGAGCTTGTGAACTTCATCTTCTCCGAGCACTTCGCGGCGTACTACTTCGTGCGCCTGCGGCAGCGGGCCCGAGACCCGGTGCTGCGGACGATCGCCCACCTGATCGCCCGGGACGAGTTCCGGCACACCCAGATCTCCCAGGACCTCCTGAAGCAGCGCATCGAGAGGGACCAGGAATCTGCCGAGCGGGTGCTGGATGCCGCGGCGAACTTCCGGCACTACGGCGCGATGGCCCTGGAGGAGGTCCCGGTATTCCAGCGGAGCGATCTCGGCGCGATCAAGTCGTTCATGAAGAAGATCGAGGCGCTCACCGGGCGACGCGTGGTCGACTATCTGAAGGAACACCTTCCGGAGGAACCGTGAGCGGCAACGGACCACTCGAACATGCCCATCACGACTGCGGCCACACGTATCACTTCCCCCCTCGCGCGCCGGAGCGACAGATCTCCGACGAGGAGCTGTGGGAGCTCTCTTACTACCGAGCCTCGGAGCTAGCGGGGTCGCTGCTGATGGGGCGGCTGGCACGGCGGGTCCGGGACGACGAGCTCCGGACCCGTCTCACGTGGCACTTCGCGGAGGAGGCCCGGCACGCGTGGCGATGGACCGAGGTGATCCGAACGCTGGGCGCGGACCCGGTGCCGGTCACCGAGACCTATCAGTCCAACTACCTGGCTCGAGTGGGGATCCCCACGGATGAAATGGACCTCCTGGCGCTGACGTACGTCTTCGAGCGTCGCGTGGCCCAGCACTTCGCACTGCACCGGTCACTGCCCGGGCTGCATCCGCTGGTGCGGGACACCCTGGCCTCCATGTGCACGGAAGAAGGGCCCCACCTCCGGTGGATAAGGGAACGCCTCGACGCCGTGGCCGCCCGGGACAGCCGCGAGCGCGTCGACGCGGCCCTCCGCCGCTACGAAGCCATCGACCGGGAGATCTACCTGGCTGAGGCGCAGAAGTTCGCTGACCGCGGATGGAAGCTGCCGCG
>DASYVD010000171.1:0-5846 GCA_036000545.1 Actinomycetota bacterium
GGAGCGTCCGAACTGGTTCCGGACCAACGAGGACGAGCGGTTCGAGGAGCTCCGCCCTCGGGGCTGGGCCGGCCGGCACTGGTCGACCGCCATCCCCGCCGAGCACCTGGCCACCAGGGAGCGGGCCGGCCTGTTCGACGAAACGAGCTTCGCCAAGATCGAGGTCTCGGGATCGGACGCGTGCTCGTTCCTCCAGCGCATCTGTGCGAACGATGTGGACGCTCCGCCCGGCCGAGTGGTGTACACGCAACTGTTGAACGAGCGTGGTGGGATCGAGTGCGACCTCACGGCGACGCGGCTCGACCCCCACCGCTACCTGGTGATCACCGGCACGGCCTTCGGCCCTCACGACCTGGGGTGGATCCGGGGCCAGGCCCGACCCGAAGACGGCGTGGAGGTCCGAGACGTGACGTCGAGCCTGGCTTGCGTGGCCCTGTGGGGACCGAGGGCGCGGGACATCCTCTCCTCGGCGACGTCGGCCGATTTGTCCAACCAGGGGTTCCCGTACATGAGCCAGCGGGATGTCGTGGTCGGCGACGTACCCTGCCTCGCGCTTCGGGTGACCTACGTCGGTGAACTGGGCTGGGAACTGTACCCACCGACCGAGTTCGCTCTCGGGCTGTGGGACGTGGTGCTCGAGGCGGGGCGGCCGTTCGGCCTCATCCCGGCGGGATACCGGGCCATCGATGCTCTCCGGCTGGAGAAGGGCTATCGGGTGTGGGGCGCCGACATCACCCCGGAAGAGACCCCGCTGGAGGCGGGACTGGGGTTCGCGGTGAAAATGGACAAGGGCGAGTTCACCGGCCGGGATGCGCTGATCGCAGCGCAGGGCCCCAAGAAACGACTGTCATGCCTGGTTCTTGCCGATCCCCGCTCCGTGGCTCTTGGCAACGAGCCGGTATTCGCAGACGGCCACGTGGTCGGCCGCGTGACCTCCGGCGGCGTCGGCTACGCCGTCGGCAAGAGCATCGCCTTCGCCTACCTGCCAGCCGACCTGTCATCCACCGGCACGTTGCTCGCGGTCGAGGTGTTCGGCGAGCGCGTGAAGGCCGAGGTCGCCTCCGGTCCGCTCTACGACCGCACCGGGGAGCGAATCCGGTCCTGATGAGGGGCCCCCGTGCCGGACAACTAATCGGCGTGTGCCGAGCCCGGTGGCGCCGGGTGGTCGTGCAGATAGTTCTGACCGTTCCAGTACGCCCGGACCCGCTTCGTGGGCCACCCCTTGATGTCGAGGTGCAGCTCGTCCGGTAGATCGGCTCCCCCCGCGTCGATCAGAAGCTCGAATCCTCCGCCCGATAGTCGCCGGAACTCGTGATCCGCACCAGGGGACTGCGTGGAGGCCTCGACGTACGTGACGTACTGGGAGAACGCCAACCGGTCGATCCAGACGAACAGGTATCCGCCGCGATCCCTGATGAACTCAACGACCTCGGGATCGGCGAGAACTTTCACCTCTCCAGCGTGCAGCCGGCAACAGCCAGCGTCAACCCCTGGTCGTGTCGCGAATCCATCGAGGAACGTCCTCGGAATCGAACGCGGTAGCTGCGCGGTCCCATCTCTCGACCGCCCAGCCCCAGAAGTCGTAGTCGATGGGGGAGATCCTCGCCTGGATGGCAGCCCACAGGGTCCACCCCACGTCCGCCATCACGGCCTGGAGGTTCATCCTTCCGAGCAGGTCGGCCCGCACCTCCCCGAAATAGGCGTCGCACAGTTCGGCACGGAGCTCCTGGTCGAAGCCACATTCTTGTGCGGTGTCACCGAGCTCGAAACACGGGTCGTTGTTCCCGCTGTACTCGAAATCGACGATCCACAGCTGCGTCCCATCGTCGATGTAGTTCTCGGCCAGAAGGTCGTTGTGGCAGGGTCTCCTGTGCGCAGGGCGCTCGGCGAACGCTCGCTCGATGTCCGCGACCTGTCGCATCCGGTCACCGAAGCCGTCGGGGATCGTCACGGAGTGCTCGTCACAGACTCCCAGATAGAACTCGACCAGCCGGAACATGTCGAAGTCGTGGAGGAACCGTGGGCCAGCATGGAGGCGCTTGAGAGAAGCGCCGATCCGTCGAGCCATGGCTGGAGAGCGGAGCCGTTCCGCTGACATCGTCTCGCCCTCGATGAACTCCACGACCATCACGTTGAGCTCCGGGAGATACTCGAGGACTCTGGGCGCCACTCCGGTGGTGGCTGCGGCCTCGGCATTGTGCCGTTCGTTCTCCCGATCGACCGCGAGCAACTCCGTGGAGCGTCCCGGGATGCGCACCACGTACGGCGCACCGTCCGTCTCGACCAGATAGTTCGAGTTGGTCAGGCCTCCGGAGAGAGGGGAAACGGTGACGTCCTTGCCTTTCCACAGTCCGATCCGTTCGACGATCTCCTCGACAGATCGCTCGTCGTTCACGCGGCCACTCGCGTGCGCTCGGGGTCGTACAGGACGTCGTTCGAGACGTGGGCGGGGATGAGCTGTCCGAAGACCTCGACATCTACGCGGGTGCCGGGGCCCATCTCCGGCGGAAGGTAGGCGAACGCCACGTTGCGGCGGACCGTGTACCCATACGCACAACTCCGGAGCCGAGCCACCACCCGTCTCCCGGCGTGGACAGCTTCTCCTCCATAGATGGTGACGTACTCCTCGTCGCCCACGACCACCGTGCGCAGTCGTGGCCGAGAGTCTTCGTCGCGGGCCAGTACCAGCGCGTTCCGCCCGACGAAGTCACCATTCTCCAGGTCGACGCAGAACCCCAGCCCAGCGTCGTAGGGAGTGTCACTGGGCGTGATATCGATCCCGAAGTAGCGGTAGCCCTTCTCGATACGCAGCGAGTCCAAGACCCGGTATCCGCCCGGAGCGATGCCGTGGGGTCGCCCCGCGGTCATGAGCCGATCCCACACCTGAACAGCCCACGTGGGATCGACGTAGAGCTCCCAGCCAAGCTCGCCCACGTATGTGATCCGTTGGGCGAAGACCGGGGCCCCGGCGATCCAGATGGTACGGGCCGTCAGGAAGGGGAAGGACTCGTTGGAGACATCGTCGGTCGATACCGCCCCGAGCACGTCGCGAGCTCGAGGACCCCACAAGCCGATCACGGAGAGCTCCTCGGTCGCATCTCGGACGTCGACCGGTCCATCTTCCTCCCGGACGTTGGATCTGAGCCATCCGAGATCGCCATCGACGTAGGCTGCCCCGGTGACGACCCGGAACCGGCTCGGTTCCAGGCGCGTCACCGTCACGTCGGCTACGATGCCACCCCGCCGGTTCAGGAACTGCGTGTACACGACGCTTCCCGTCGGCCTGTCGATGCGGTTGTCGGCCACTCGCTCCATGAGCGAGACCGCACCGGTCCCCGATACCTCGATCTTGCCGAAGGACGACATGTCGATGATCCCCACGCGTTCCCGAAACGCTGCATGCTCCGCGCCCACTCGCTCGAACCACGGCGGCTTCGACCATCCGAACCTGTGCTGGTCGGCCCCGGCCATCCTCCACGTCTTGCCCGGCTCGAAGTAGTCGCTCCGCTCCCATCCGTTCTTCACCCCAAAGACGCACCCGAGATCCTGAAGACGTGTGTGCAGGGCCGACAGACGGCGAGGCCGCCCCCACTCGTCCTGATCGAAGGGGTAGCGGAGGAAGTAGTAGTACTTGTACGCCTCGCGGGCGCACTCGGCCGCGTACGCACGGTCGCGGTGGTTCCGACCGAACCGCCAGGCTCGATAGGGGGTCATGTCCACTTCGGTCTCACCCTCGATCATCCACTCAGCGATGGCCCTCCCGATCCCTCCGGCACCGCCGAAACCGTTCAGTGACAACCCGGCGGCCATCCAGAAGCCATGGATCCCCGGCGTGGGACCGAGTAGTGGGTTCGCGTCCGGGGTCATGGCATCGGGGTGACATACGAGCTTCACCACCTCGGCTCCGTCCAAGAATGGGAACCGTCGGATGGCACCACGCATGAGCTGCTCGAACCGATCGTAGTCGGGAGGCAAGGACCGGGCCGAGTGATCCCAGGGAACGCCGTCGACCCATCGGGCTGCCGGGTCGTGCTCGTACCCTCCAAATACCACTCCTCCATGCTCGGACTTGCCGTACACGAGGTTGTCCGGGTCGCGGAAGCACGGCATGTCCCGAGGGAGTTCGGAGCCGGGGACGGCCTTCAGCGCCACGTGCTGGTGGTCGATGGGCGTCGATGGCACGAAGGCGCCGACCATCTCCGCGACGCGCGGGGCCCAGATCCCCGCCGCGTTCACCACGACCTCCGCCTCGATCGGCCCGACGTCGGTAAGGACGCGGGAGACGGCGCGGTTCGGGGAGAGCTCGATCCCGGTGACCCGGACTCCCGTGCGGATCGTTGCCCCCTGCGCCATCGCCTCCCTGGCCACGGCGTGGGTGGCGGTGTGGGGGTCCAGGAAACCGTCTCCCGGCACGTAGACCGCTCCATAGAGCGACTCGCGGCTGACCGCCGGCATCAGGGCACCGGCCTCCTTCGCGGAGAGCAGCTCTACCTCGAGGCCGATCCCCTTGGCCCGAGAGACGCCGCGCTGGAGTTCGGCGAACTGCTCGCGGCTGGAGGCCAGTCGCAGGCTCCCCACCGCCTCGAACGCCCCGAGCTCGCGGTACAGCTCGATCGAGTATCGCCGGAACCGCATCATGGTGGGCGACGGGTTGAACATCGTGACCAGCCCCACGGCGTGGCTCGTCGACCCGCTCGTGAGCTCGCCCTTCTCGAGCACCAGGACGTCGGTGAGGCCCGCCTTCACCAAGTGCATCGCGATGCTGCACCCGGTGATCCCTCCCCCGATCACCACGACCCTGGCCCGATCCACCATTCCCCCCGACGTGGTGGTGGGGCGGGAACCAACCCCGCCCCACCGATCTTCGACCCGTTCCTTACTCGGGTGGGATCTCCGCGAACGCGTACTCCACCTTGATCCCTCTCGAGGCCTTCACTTGCTTCATGATGAAGTACACGATCAGCCCGAACACCGCTGTCCCGATCACGATCACATACGGGAACGCGCTGGTGGTGTAGGCAAGCCCGAGGCCTTTCACGAACAGGAACGCCCCGACCATAAACGCCCCGAACAGGAACCCGAGCGTCCCGAAGATCGTGACCATCGGCGTGGTGCCGAACCGGTACTTCGCACCCGGCGAGGCCTCGTACAGCTTCTTCGCTCGGTACGGCAGCAGAGCCGCCGCGAGCGCCGAGAGCGTCATCACCGCCCCGTTCGCGAACGTGATCCCTAGAGCCCACTTCGTACTCCAGTCCGCGATCTTGTTGAATCCGAAGATCACCGGGATGGCCGCGACGAAGTACGCCAGATGAGCATTGACCGGTGTCTTCCATCTCGGGTGGACACGGCTGAACCAGTCGGGCAGCAAGCCGTCCAGACCCTGGGCCACCATGATCCGGGTGCATCCGATGTAGCAGTTACAGACGATCTGGAAGGAGTTCAAGATGAACCCCACCCCGATGATCGCGACGATGATCGGGCTAGATGTCAGCCCCATCGCGATCAGGTTCGGGAACATGTATCCCCCCCCAATCAGCGCCTTGCCGTTCAAGTACCAGTATCCCGACGATGCCACACGGATGCCGTCACCACCGATTCCGTGGTTCATCGCCACCGCGAGCAGGAGCAGCAGCCCGGCGGTCGCGGCGAGCGAGCCCACGATGATGAACAGCTGGTTGCGGAACACGTGAGCGTTCTTGATCTCACCCCCCTGCTCGACCGAGTACGTGGCCCACTGCAGGCTCGTCCACGCGATCGGGGCGACCATGAGCGTGCCGAACAGGTAGAACGGCGGGTTGAAGTCGACGCCTCCGGCGGCCGCCGCCGCCTTCGCCTGACCGAAGAAG
>DASYVD010000172.1:0-2746 GCA_036000545.1 Actinomycetota bacterium
GAATTCGACCGGCCGGACATCCACCACCGGTTGGTCGACCTCGCTCTCGAGGAGGCCAGGCTCCGGCACGTCCCGCTCGTCGGGGGCGCCAGCTTCGGTCTCGACACGACCCGCGTCTACCCCACAGCCGCGACGTCCCGATGCGGCCGACCCTTCGTGCGAGTGTCTCCGGGCATCGAACACGCCGCCGCGATCCAGGAGGTAGCCGAGGTGCTCGCGGCGGTGGTCGCTCAGATCGCCAAATAGGAGTGGGACCGCAGGCGGCACGCGGGCTCGGCAGCGCGTGCAGCAGCTGGGCGGGTGACTCAGACGGTGTGGGCCGTCAGGATTCGCACGCCCCGCTTGCGGAGTTCTGCGATCCAGGTCTCAGGAGAGAGCCATTCGGTGGGATGAATGACACCGCGTTCCCGGAGCTTTCCCTGTAGGAGTCGTTGCAGGGCCATCGCACACGGCAGGATCGCCAGGCGCTGGTCGTCGGTTAGGGCAGCCACGCTCATGCGCCGCTCCGCTTCCCACAGCTCGACCTGCAAGCATCCGCCCTCCGAACCGAATCCACCGAACGGCCTGGAGATCGATGAGAGGAGACCGGCGACCCGAGACCGCGCTCGAGCGCCGAGTCGGGACCAGAGCAGCCCGACGCCCGAGACGAATAAGCCCGCCGGCCCCCATTCCAGGACCACCCGGAACTCCGCGTCGAGGCCCAGATCACGGCGGAGCAGTTCCCTGTCAGGGGAACGCCCCAGGTATGCGAGGCGGCGGCCGGAGGGAAGATCCACGGGTATCGGGCAACCGAAGCCGCTCGACATCGCGCTCGCGATGGCTCCGGCGCCCCTCGCGTTCCGGTTCCCGATGAACAGAGTGACCCGGGCCCTCTCGGCGCCCTGCAGGCGCTCGCGACCCCAGCGTGCCAGGGCCCCGGAGATCGCCGGCACCGTCGACAAGCCGGGGATCAAGGCCGTGCCGGCGTTGCGCGCGGCGGCATCGAGCCTCGTGTCGTCGAGGAGCGGCACGATCCAGTCCACGTCGTCACTGATGTCCACCCAATGCGCTCCGGCCCGAACAGCCGCCGTCGGCAGCTCAGGCGAGAGCTCCTGGAACGGGCCTGCGGCGCAGGCCACCGCTACGCAGCCGCGCGCGGTCCGGGTCAACGACTGCGGGTCACCGAGATCGAGCGCCATCGCGGATGTGCGATCAGGCGTTCCGAGTTCACGACAGGCCGCGTAGACCGCTGGGAGTCTGCGCCCGGCCAGGATGAGATCGACGGAGGTCGTCTTCAGCAGCTCGCGAGCCAGGAGGCGTCCGAAGATCCCGGAACCACCGGCGATCAGGATGCGCGGCGGCTTAGCCATCGGCCGGTTAATCCCGCCTCGACTTGCTCCGCCTCCGCGGCCACGATCGGGGGATCCAGACTGTCCAACGGGCGAGAGACCTGTTTCGTGAACCATTCTCCGGCCATACCGAGCCCCATGGCCCATACGCGGATTTCCGGCTAGGGCCGAACGAGCCAAGGCGAAACCCGCTGGTCATGCCACGGACCCGAGTAAATGCACCCCTCAGTGCTCCGGACCACACAACGACCGGCGACCCGCGAGGGTGGCCAGCCTCCTCGCTAGCGCGGCGGAGAGGGGCAACCGGTCGAGATCCTGCATGTGGGTGCGTCCGAGACCTAAGGAGAGTTAGTCACTCGGACCGCACCCAGGACCCTCAGTTAGTAAAGGCCACCCGAGCCGCCGCCCGCCGATGCCATCAGCACGACCGCGAGGGCGATCACTGCGCCGATGGCGAGAGCGACCACCAGGGTCTTCCTCCAACTCCAGCCGCCTCTTCTCTCGGACGTCTCCATATGCACCTCCGATCACCACGCGTCGCAGCCATCCATTTTATCGTGACGCCTATTTCGGCCAACCCTGAGAGCGCTCCAGAGCTTCCGATCGAGCTGGTGATCTACATCCTTGGGCTCCTTGAGCAAGACGAAGAAGCGAACGTGGGAGGGGAAGAGATGACACTCCAATCTGAGCCTTTGAAGCCCGGTGGTTCGAGCAGCGAGACCCCGACCGAGGAACTCGGGGTTGTCGGCGCCCGGTTCATCATGGCGGGGGATCCGTCTGAAGGGCAGTTCTCGATGGTCGAGCACCCGATCGTTCCGTGGGGCTCGCCGCCCGGTTCACCTTCACACCGGCGAGGACGAATTTTCCTTCGTACTCGTGTCATCTCCCGACCCCACTGCGCCAGGAATCGGTCTCGAGTAGCGAAAGGCGATCTGGACATCACTCCTGCTTACCCCCTTCCGAGCTCCGCACCGCTCATCCGGATCCTTCCGCTGGCCTGAGTGGCGGCGGCCCTCTTCTCCTCCCCCCGGATCACGTGCACCACTGCGTTGATCCAGGGCCAGGTGGGTGAAGGCATGGGGGGAGTTGCCGAGGTGCCTGCTGGTAATGGATCGAGCTCCTCCTCCCCGTACAGGCCGAGCGGGCTCGCCAGCGAGAGTAGCCGCAGGCAGAGCCGGCAGGCCCGCTCCCCCTCTCCGATTTCGGCCAGTGCGGAGACCAGTCAGAAAGGAGGCGATGGCGGAGCCCCGACCAATCGCGATCAACCTCTCGCAGACGCGTGGTAGCACCCGACCGATCGATGTGGCGAGCCCCATGAGTACATCGCGTTGCCACCCTTTCGTTCGGATCGCCTGGAGGGCAGAATCGACAGCGAGGATGAGACCTAGGACTGCGTCCAGGCTCGCTTGGTCGGTCGG
>DASYVD010000173.1:0-3772 GCA_036000545.1 Actinomycetota bacterium
CGTCAACCGTGCGGGGAATCTCGCCCTGTTGGCAGCGGTCGATGATCCGGTGGACCAGCGACCCCATCCACATCTGATACGTCTCGTCGGGATCGAGACCCATCTCGGTCGCGTACAGGTACTGGAGCGCGCAGTTCTCCAGCGATGACAGACGCGAGTAGCTCGTCCGGAGCTCCTCGTCCTCCGAGTACAACGCCGCGCCGCTCGTCCAGTCGTGCCCGCCCCACCACCCCATGGGGTTGGCTCCCACCCGAACCAGCCCCCCAAGCGCGGCCAGCCGCTCGCCCGGGCCCAGACTCTGCTCGGCCAGGCGCCGCCGGAGGCCTGCCTCCATGGAGCGAAGGGATTCGGCTGGGGCCACCTCGTCGGGCTGAGCCCACTCCACTCCGAGCCGCGAGGCGAACCGCGATGGCGTTCTGGGGTTTCGCGCGCTCGTTGACCGGCTCGCCAGCAAGATCGTGCAGCGGCGGGCCCGCGAGACAGCCAGGCGGAACAGTGCGCGCTCCTCCGCAACCCGTTCGGCCAGGCGCTCGCGAGGCGTCCTCGGCGCCACCAGGGTTTCCACGTCCACCATCGGGTAGCCGTGCGACAGACTTGGGAACTCTCCCTCCAGACACCCCACGACCAGGGCCACGTCCACTTCCGTGCCGTGCGCACGGTGGGCGGACACGATCCGGACGGCGCGAGGATGGCGCTCCTCGGGGAGCACCCAAGGGTCGGGACCGAACTCCGCGACCTCCAGGGTGTCGAGATAGTCCTGGATGGTGGCGCCGGGACGGCGTTCGACGAAATTCGCCAGAACGTCCCCGAGCGCGGCGAGAGCGTCCAGGTCACGGGCCCGGTCGTCCGAGGAAACCAGGCTGCGGAAATACGGCAGGGCATCCGACTGCGACCACAGCCAGAAGAAGAGCCCATCGGGCCCCCGCTCCGCGGCCACGCCGGGCATCTCCTCCTCCAGCCGGCGGAGTCCTTCGACCGCGGCCCGAAGATCGCTTGGCAGTCGATCGAGCTTCCCTGCCATGACCAGGTCGAGCAGCGACACGTCGCGGACCCGGGCCTCACGGCGCAACCGCCGAAGGCCATGGGGATCGAGACCGATCAGTGGAGATGTCAGCACGCGGTCCAGGAGCTCTTCTCGACCCTCCTCGCGGAAGACGAACCGGAACAAGTCGATCATCGGTCGGTTGGCGGGCTCCGTGGCGACCGCTGCGGCTTCGGCCACGATCACGTAGGGAATCTCGTGGCGGCCGAGCGCGTGCCGTAGCGCCGTCAGGTACTCGCCGTACCGCCGGACGATGAGCGCCATCCGCTCCCAGGGCACGTCGTCATCGACGCGGAAACGGAGGAGCTCGTGCGCCACCGCCTCGACCTCCTCTCCCGGATGGGCGAATACGCGGGCGAGGACAGCGGGCGGAGGCTGGGAGGCTGGGGGCGCGGCGGGATCCTCGAGGGCCCCCAGGGCTGCTGCGCCTGTCCCGAGTCTGTGGCTGCGACGCAGGGTGACCCGTTCCGTGGCCGTGAGAGCTTCCCGGGCCCGGAGCAGCGGTTCCAGGGTCCCGCCCCGGTACGAGAACACGTGCCCGTGGGGATCGGCCGCCACGACCATGCTGTCGGCGGCCGCGCCCAGGGCCCGCACGATCCCCTCGGTGGCGAGCGTCGCGTCCTGATAGTCGTCCACCAGGACGTGCTCGAAGCGGTCTTCCCCTCCGATCCCACGCTCGAGCAGACGGACCGCCTGGAGGAGGAGTCCGGCGAAGTCACACTGTCCCGCCGCAGCGAGCGCGCTCAGGTACCGCCGGTAGAACGCCGCGATCTCCCGGTAGTCCTCGCGGGCGGATCTGTCGAGCAACGCGTCGAGGTCGTCGGGGTCGAGGAGCCGCTCTTGCGCTCGCAAACAGAAGTCGGCCACCTCGCGAGCGAACCCACCCACCTCGAGGAGGTCGCCGAACCGGTGCCATCCCTGCCTCGGTTCGTGCCGGAGCATCCGGCGGACCACGGCGTACTGCTCCGGAGCGGAGAGGACCTGGGGAGGGCGGTCGTAACCGAGGTCTCGGAACCGCCGGCCCAGCGCGCGGAAGGCGAACCCGTGAGCCGTGTAGACCGGCAGATCGGGCACCGACCGCTGGATACGGGAGAGCAGCCAGTCCCGAGCCTCTCGGGCAGCTCTGCGGTTCAGGGTGAGCAGGGCAACGCGCTCCGGCGGAATGCCCTCCTCCACCAAGAGAGCGAACCGCTCTCGGAGCAGGGTCGTCTTCCCCGAGCCGGGCGGGCCGGTGACCAGCAGGGTTCCACGGCGGTGGTCGAGGACCCGGGCCTGCTCGGGGTCCGGGACGAGGGGGAGTCGTTCTGGGGCCACGGCCGAATGGTAGCCCGCCCCACTGACACGTCCAGCGATAAGCACCCTTCCGGCGGAGTTGCGTGGGTGCTTACTCGGGCCGCCGGGCCACGCTCACGATCGCTTCTGACTCTTCCTCGAAGTCCTCGGGGACGAGCGCGTCGATCCGACGGATGGCAGCATCCACGAACCCGGCGCGTACGTCCTCCCCGAGAGCCTCGAACCGATGCCGGCAGCAGCCAAGCCTGAGGCGCCGGGCGATGAAGTCTTCCCGCCCCGGCCGTTCGACCAACATCTCGATCCTCGACGTGACGTCGACGAACCCGGCCCGCTTGAGGAGCCGGGAGACCTTCTGGGGAGTGTCCACCCGTTCGTGCCAGGCGAGCTTGGGCCCCGTGGACGGCGCTCCGTGCGCCTCCAGCTCCGCGTCCCATTCCAGAAAGGCGCGCGACGTGTTCTCTCCGCCCCACGTGAGGACACCCAGCGATCCCCCGGGGCGGAGCACTCGACCGGCCTCGGCGAGGCCGGCGGCGGGCTCGGGGAGGTGGAAGAGCATGAACGCCATCGTCACGGCGTCGAAGCACCCGTCCTCGAAAGGGAGTCGAGCAGCATCCCCCACCGCTAGAGCGAATTCACTGGGCGCCAGGGCCAACATGGCTTCCGTCCGGTCAACCCCCACGACGAGAGCACCCGCCGCGGCTCGGCGCAGGTGCGGCAGCAGCGCACCCACCCCGCAGCCGAGATCCAGGACTCGCCTCGCTCCTTCCAGAGGCATGGACCGAACAAGCAGGCGGCCGAGCGCCTCGAGCACCGGTGCCCACAGCTCGCGGTAGGCCTCGGCTTCGGACGCGTAGTGCCGGGCGAGCCGGCCGCCGGGACCGTCGGATTCCATTTCGGATCCGGCTATTCCTCGGGGCCCACCATGTTCTCGGGGCGGACCCACTCCTCGTACTCCTCCTCGGTCACGTACCCGAGCTGCAGAGCGGCCTCTTTCAGTGTGATTCCCTCGTGATGAGCCTTCTTGGCGATCTCGGCCGCCTTGTCGTACCCGATGTGCGGGCTGAGGGCGGTGACGAGCATCAGCGAGCGGTCGACGAGCTCCGCGATGCGCTCTCGGTTCGGCTTCAGCCCAGCGACGCAGAAAGCGCGGAAGTTCACGCACGCGTCGGCGAGGATCCGGGCGGAATGGAGGAAGTTCCGCGCGATGACCGGCTTGAACACGTTCAGCTCGAAGTTGCCCTGCGATCCGGCGACCATCACGGCCACGTCGTTGCCGAACACCTGGGTGCACACCATGGTCATGGCCTCTGACTGGGTCGGATTCACCTTGCCGGGCATGATCGAGGATCCCGGCTCGTTCTCCGGAAGCTCCAGTTCCCCGAGACCAGACCGTGGCCCCGACCCCAGCCACCGGATGTCGTTGGCGATCTTCATGAG
>DASYVD010000174.1:0-7212 GCA_036000545.1 Actinomycetota bacterium
GTCCTGGAACGAGTACAGCCGCTGCGTCCCCGACCCCCGGGCGTCGCGCACGGAGGGCCGAACCAGCCCGGTCCTGGTCCAATAGTCGAGCTGCCGATAGCTGATCCCGACGATCCGGCACACGTCGGGGACGCGATATCCCTGCTCGTCCATCACAACTCCGTAATTACGCGAGCTCGGGCCAGGCTATTGCGCCGTCCGCATCATGTCAATCACCGCAGATTTCCTCGACGGTTTCGTCGCAGAGTGACCTGCGTCCTTTCGTCGATCGGCTACGGCGTCGTCGGCTGCGGAGACACGCTGTTCCACATGCACCGAGAAATGATGCATCACGCCGATCACCGCAACATCCTGCTGAGCGGCAAGGTGAACTTCGTGGGGATCGGCATGATCCACATCTCCGGCAGATCCAGCTGCGGCTGGAACAAGGTCTGGGCGACCGCGATCTCCTTCGGGTAGCCCAGGCTCAGGTGAGCGAGCTCAGGCTCGCCGAGCTCAGCCGAAGTCCTCGGGGTTCACGTTCTCCAGGAACTCGCGGAACTTCTCCACCTCTTCATCGTCGTCCCCGCTGGGGATGAGGATGGAGGCCTCGTTCAGTACCTCTTCGCTGGCGAAGATCTTGCAGTTGAGCCGAACTGCGAGCGCGATGGCGTCGCTCGGCCGCGACGAGATCTCGTAGGCCGTCCCGTTCCGCTGCATGTTGATCACGGCGTAGAACGTCCCTTCGCGCAACTCGGTGATCACGATGTTCTCGACCTGGACCGCGATCTCCTCGAGGATGTTCTTGAGGAGATCGTGGGTCATCGGACGGGGCGTCACCACGCCCTGGAGCGCCAGGGCGATGGCGGCCGCCTCGGCCTGCCCGATCCAGATGGGGAGGAAGCGCTCGCCTTCTGCCTCTCGCAGGAGGACGATGGGCTGGTTCGTCGGCAGTTCGATCCGCACCCCTGCAAGCGACATCTCGATCATGGCCTCATCTGGGAATCTAGCCCTCCCCTCCCCCTCCGACAACCTAGGTGGTGCTGTCGCCTCCGGTGTCCGGCGCGGGTACGGCCGGCGGGATACCGGTGAGGTATGGGACGAGGAGGTCTGGGTCCGCCGAGAGTGCGGAGAGGTCTTGCACCGCAAGGATATCGGGCAGGTTCCGGTATCGCTCCTGGAAGTCGAGCCCATATCCCACCACGAACACATCGGGGCAGTCGAACCCCACGTACCGGATGGGAAGGGGCGTGATTCGGCGCACGGACTTGTCCAGAAGCGCGCACACCTCCACCGAGGCGGGCTGCCGCGATTCCAGGACGGTGATCAGGTACGAGAGCGTGAGTCCCGTGTCGACGATGTCTTCCACGATCAGGACCTCACGCCCGCCGACGTCCAGCTCCAAATCCTTCACGATGCGGACCCGGCCCATCGACTCCGCCGCTCCCCCGTATCGGGAGATCGACATGTAGTCGATCGCGATCGGGAGGTGGATGTCGCGCATGAGGTCGGCAAGGAACACCGACCCGCCCTTCAGGACCGAGATCAGGACGGGTGCGCGTCCCTCGTAGTCCACGGTGATGTCGCGGCCGAGCTCCTCGATCCGCCGGCGGATGTCCTCGCGTCCGAACAAGACGGTCGCGTCCTTCGACATCCGGCCGGATGGTAACAGAGGGTCACCCGAACAAGGATGTCAGCACGCTCGAGACCCCCTGCACGACCGCGGAACCCGCCCGGCGCCACCACGGCCCGGGCTCGGCCGGAGGTGGCCCCGGCAGGGCGCTCACCACGAGCGGCACGCGCCCGAGCCGCAGGTTCGGCGCGAGAACCTTCAGGTAACCCACCCGCTCGCCCATCCCCGGGGGGAACGCGACGCCGGGGAGCACGGTGACCACCCGCCGGATCGGGGCGCCCACCGGGGCGAGCCCCGTCAGCCCGCTGCCGGCCGAGACCTGAACGTCCCTCCCGCCGATGGGGACCGAGCCAAAGCCCTGTCCGGCCGTCACCAGCTCGCGCCACTCGAACGATTGGAAGCCGTAGTCCAAGACCGCCGCCGCGTCGGAGAACGGCTCTCCCGGTTCGCCCAGGACCACGGCCACCAGGCGAAGCCCATCCCGGGTCGCGGCGGCCACCACGCAGAACCCGGCAGGCGTGGTGAAGCCGGTCTTGACTCCGAGGGCGCCCGGATACAGCCACAGCAGGACATTGCGGTTCTGGATCATCCGAGGCTTACCCGACGGTGATGGGATTCGGTGGAACTTCGTGCGGACGATCGAGGCGAACAGCGGGCTCTCGAGGGCCGCCCTGGTCAGCACGGCGAGGTCGCGGGCGCTCGAGTACCCGGTGTCATCGAGCCCGTTCGGCGAGGCGAACCGCGTGTCGGCAAGGTGCAGCCGGCGAGCCTCGGCGTTCATCTCGCCGACGAACCCCTCGACCGAGCCGGCGACATGTTCCGCCAGCGCCACTGCGGCATCGTTCGCGGACTGCAAGAGCAGCGCGTACAGCAGATCCTGGATCGAGACCCGCTCCCCGGGGACCAACCCGAGCTCGGAGGCGCCTGTCGATGGCGCCGGCGCCGCAGCGTCGGGACCAACCGTCACCACGTCCGAGGGATCCGTGCGCTGGATCACGATGAGCGCGGTCATGATCTTCGTGATGCTGGCGATGGGGCGTCGCTCCTTGGCCTCGATTCCCCACAGGATCTGGCCGGTATCCAGGTCGGCGAGGACCACCGCGCTGGCCGCGACCGATGGCGGTTGGATCGAGGGGGGTGGCGTCCGCAGGGCGTGGAGGAAGGGAGAGGGCGACGTCCCCCCGCCGGGCATCGGCACCGGCGTCGGCGGAGGGGTCTGGCCGGGCCGGGCCAGACCGACGGCAGGGAGGAGGAACAGCGTCGCCAGCGAGACGAGCGCGATCGGCCCTCGCCGCCGGACCCGGCCGTGCTGCCTCACGACGAGAAGGTTACGGCGAGGTCAGGGTCTGCCGCAGGTTGTTCCGCAGGAGCGCCTGCTTCAACTTGCGAGACGCCCTCGAAAGATCCCCCAGCGAGCTCACCGCCGCCTTCCGCGCGTCGGGGTTCCGTTGTCGGAGCTGCGGCATGATGATCGATTCGAAGAAGCTGGCCTCACGCTCGGCGAAGTGCCGGTACATCGTGAGGTGACGAGGTTCGACCCCGTACTTGAAGAAGTCCCTAACGATGGAGAGCACCACGTAGTCATCGCCGTCGTAGTACTTGGCCGAGTCGGGGCCGTGCGATGACACCAGCCCGAAGGATTCAAGTTCCTTGATCCGTTCCTTGTCGATCCCGGTGGCCGTGGACATCTCCTCGATGGACATCTGGAGGCCCGTGGGCGGCTCGGCCAGTTCCTCCTGGATCTCCTTCTCGGCCGCCTCCCGGTCGTCGAACCGTTCGCCGGGTCCCGTCTCCTCGGTCAGCAGCCGGTCTTTGATCACCTTGAGCGGCAGGTACTCGTCGCGCTGCATCCGCAGGATCTGCTTCAGCCGGTCCACGTCCTTGTCGTAGAACTTCCGGTACCCCGAGGGCGTGCGCTCCGGCTCGATCAGGCCCTCGGACTCGAGGAACCGGATCTTCGAGATCGTGATGTCGGGGAACTCCGTCTTCACCGACACCAGGACCTCACCGATCGACTGATAGCTGCGCGTGGCCACCCCCCTCACTCTCCCGCTTGGAAGAAGACCAACTTGAACTTCCCGATCTGGATCTCGTCACCGGCGGCGAGCTTCGTGGCCTCGACGCGCTCACCGTTCACGTACGTTCCGTTGAGGCTCCCCCGGTCGTGGATGGAGAACTCCGCGCCCTCCCGGCGGATCTCCGCGTGCTTTCGGGAAACCGTGATGTCGTCCAGGAAGATGTCACCGTCGGTGCTGCGGCCGGCGGTCGTGACGTCATTCTCGATCAGGAATGTCGAGCCCGCGTTCGGGCCCCGCTTGACCACGAGCAGGGCCTGTCCCGGCTGGAGCTCCTCCCCGGGGAACGGGAACTCCTCGCCGGCCTCCTCCTCGACCTCCACCGGGGTGATCCCCACGGTCGTCTCGTCCAGGAGGGGAGCCCCGCAGTTGGCGCAGAACCGGGCTCCGTCCTTGTTCGGATGTCCACATCGAGTGCAGTACAAGCTCGGTCGCCCCTTCGGTCAGACCTCCGGCTGAGGTTCGAGGTTGAGCCTTGCAGGCCAGCCTCGACCGAAGGTCGAAGTTATCGCAGCTGGGTTGAAGGGTCAACCGGGGAGAAAGGGTCCTATTCCTCCTCGGCCTGGCCGAGGAACGCCTGATAGGCGGCCGCGTCCATGAGGGATTCGAGCTCGGAGGGGTCCGCGGCCTCGACCACGACCATCCACCCATCGCCGTAGGGAGATTCGTTGACCAGCTCGGGGCGCTCGTCCAGGAGCGCATTGCGCTCGGCTATGGTCCCGGTGACCGGGCTGAACACGTCGGATACCGATTTCGTCGATTCCACCTCACCGAAGGGCTGCATCATGGTGACCCACGTCCCCGGCTCGGGGATGTCCACGTAGACCACGTCACCCAACGCGTCCTGCGCATAATCGGTGATCCCGACCCTCACCCGGCCGCGGCTTCCCTCGTCGCGCACCCACTCGTGCTCCTTCGTGTACCGCAGATCCTGAGGGAACTCCATGTGATCCTCGTTCCTTGTGGTGAAGGTGCGTCGACCTGAACCTCAACCTATCATCCCGCCGCGCGGCGCCGATAGCTCATGTCGAGCCCGACTCGAGGGCTCGCCGAAGGTCCCCGGCATAGAGCGCGGTGGCCACGTAGTACTCCGCGATGCCCGCCACATACACGAACCACCCGACCGCCCGGGCCGCAGCGGAGAAGGGGTAGCCAAGGTTCCCCCAAGCGATCAACCCGATCGCCACCACCAGGCTGAATGTGGCCACCTTCCCGACGAAGCGGACCTCGATCCGTGCCTTCCGCGTGACCAGGAGCATCACGCCGGCGATCAGGATGGCCAGGTCTCGAACCATGATCAGAAGCGCCGCCCACAAGGGGAAAGCGCCCCGCGCGACGAGGGCCACGAGGCCGGCGGCGATGGCCAGCCGGTCGGCCGTGGGATCCAGCATCTTGCCAACCTCGGAGACCTGGCCCGTTCGGCGAGCGACATACCCGTCCAGCCAGTCGGTACACACGACGACGCCGAACAGCAGGAGGCCGGTGAACGTGGTGTCCCGATCCACGATGAGCCACACGAATGCCGGGATCAGCAGGATCCGCGCGGCGGACAGCGCGTTGGGCAAGGTCGCGATGGCGGAGGATGCCTCGTTCGATGCATCGCTGGACGCCTGGTTCATGCCCGATCGCAACCTACCATCGGTGGAGTGCAGGGTGCGGAGGGACCGCAACGTGAAGGCGGACTCGATACCAAGCGAACCTCAACCTACGGGCAAAGGTGAGGAATCCGTTGAAGGAAAGAGTTGGTGAATCTAGGCTTGTGGTGGAGAGTGACTTAGACTATCGATCGGCCGGCCGGAGCCTCCATGAGCACGAGTATCTCCGGATCCGGTCCGAGGTGGCCCGGGTCTTCCCCCCGGGCCACCTTCAATCTCCGGTCTTGCCTCTCGCCCTGCAGAGGCCCTGGCCTTCCGGGTATCCCACCATCATGCGAACCGCTCGGGATGGTCTTCGTGATGGTGAGGACATCGCGGGGGACGAGCTGTGGCGAGACCTGTGGTGGTCGGTCGCGCTCATCGGTGTCGTACTGATCGCCGTCAGCGGGATCGGTTGGCTCGCGTTCTAGCGCGACGGCGGGAGGCGGCCCCTCGGTGTCTCTCGTTTCGTCGGGCCGGCCGGATTCGAACCGGCGACCTTCTGACCCCCAGTCAGACGCGCTAACCAAGCTGCGCCACGGCCCGCGAGCCTCGATTGTATCGGCGCAGGCCGCCGATCATCGACGTCCCTTTCACCGAGGCGGCTTGGCTCGGAACCGCAGGCGGATCGGGACCCCACCGAGGCCGAAGGCCCGTCGCAGGCGTCCCTCCAGGAACCGCTGGTAGGAGAACGAGGGCGGCCTCCCACCGAACAGGACGAACGTGGGAGGCCCGGCCGAGACCTGCGTGCCATAGCGATATCGGACCCCTCCCGCTGGTGGCCGCTCGTCCTGCGCCTCGGAGAGCACGCGGTTCACCTCGCTGGTGGGCACCCGTCTCCCCCAGCGCTCGTGGAGGTCCACCAGCCCCGACGGGAGCCTGACCACGCCGGCGCCGGTCAGCGCGGACGTCCGCCACACGGAGGCTCCGGAGAAGAGCGCGACGGCGTCGACCAGCTCTTTGTACGTTGGGTCCTTCTCCTGGACCAGATCCCACTTGTTGGCGATCACTGCCAGTCCCCGGCCGGTCTGCATCACCCGGGCGGCGATCCTCCGATCCTCCGCGGTGAAGCCCTCGCTCGCATCCAGCACGAGGACGGCCACGTGCCCCCGCTCGATGGCTCGTACGGCGCGCACGTAGCCGTAATACTCGACACCCTTCGTGTGGGACGGACGGCGAAGGCCCGCGGTGTCGACGAATCTGACGTGCCCGCCCGGCCAGGTGACCAGGGCTTCGACGGCGTCGCGGGTGGTGCCTGCATCCTCGTACACGACCGAGCGCTCCTGCCCGACCAACCGGTTGAACAGCGACGACTTCCCCACGTTCGGCCGACCAACGATGGAGAATCGCGGCTCCCCTGCCTCCTCCTCCCGGCCGTCCTTCGGCTCGGCTTGGGGCAGGAGCGTGACGATCCGGTCGAGCAGGTCTCCTGCCCCCCGTCCGTGGAGCGCCGAGACCGGCACGGGCTCACCCAACCCCAGCGTGAAGAACCGCGCCGCATCGGCCTCCTCCCTGTCCGAATCGACCTTGTTGGCCACGAGGATCACCGGGGCCCTGGCCCGGCGAAGCCGCCGGGCCAGGGCCGCGTCCTCCTCCTGCTCTCCGGTCTGAGCATCGACCACCAGAAGCACGACGTCGGCGTCCTCCGTGGCCGCCTCCGCCTGTCGGACAACCAGGGCATCGACCCCCCGGGCCTTGGCGGCGAAGCCGCCGGTGTCGACGACGTGGAATCGCCGCCCGCGCCACTCCGCCTCCAGCTCCACCCGGTCACGGGTGACGCCGGGGCTCTCGTGGGCGATGGCCTCCCGCCGGCCGAACAGCCGGTTCGCCAGGGTGGACTTTCCCACGTTCTGCCGGCCCACCACGGCCACGGTGGGAAGCCGGGCGGCCG
>DASYVD010000175.1:0-2672 GCA_036000545.1 Actinomycetota bacterium
GAAGGCGAATCGGACGATCCGCTCGGTCCCCCACGCCGAGATGGGCTTGATCGAGATGCCGGCGTCGTCGCGGATGCGTTTGCCGGTCTTCTCCGCGATGAACTCGATCAGCTCCTTTGCTCCGGGCGAGCCCTCCTCGAATTCGATCCCCGCGTATAGATCCTCGGTGTTCTCCCGGACGATGACGACATCCACGTCCTCGTAGCGGGATCGCACGCCTCGGTACCACTTGCATGGCCGGAGGCAGGCGTACAGATCGAGCTCCTTTCGAAGCGCCACGTTCACGCTCCGAAACCCGCTGCCCACCGGGGTGGTGATGGGGCCCTTGATCGCCACCCCGTTGCGCCGGATGGACTCCAGGACGTGGTCGGGAAGGGGGGTGCCGTACCGTTCCACGACGTCGGCACCGGCCTCCTGGACGTCCCAGTCGAACCCGACCCCGGTCGCCTCCAAGACCCGGCGAGTGGCCTCCGACAGCTCGGGGCCGACCCCGTCTCCCGGAATGAGCGTCACGCGGTACGTCGCCATGGTCCGCTCCTTCGAAGTCGTCGGGCGTTCCTGATTCTCGGCTGGCTCCATTCTGCCAGCGCGGCCCGTGAGGCGTCCTCGCGACCCGCGGGATCACTGCGCGCCGGGTGCCGCGCGGTACCCTTGTGGAGTGGTGGTTCCGAACCACCGTTCAGGATGGGGGTAGGGCGGTGCCGCACAGGGGACTGGAAGAGGTCATCGCCGCATCGACCAGGCTGTCCGACGTCGACGGCCAGGAGGGGCGCCTGTGGTACGTGGGGTACGACATCCACGACCTGGCGACCAAGTCGACCTTCGAGGAGGTCACGTACCTCCTGCACAACCTCCGGCTTCCAACGGAGCCCGAGCTCGACGAGCTCTCCGAGCGACTGGTCGCCGAGCGAGAGGTCTCGCCGTTCCTCGAGGGCTTGATGCCGACCCTGGCCGAGCAGACCTCGCCGATGTCGATGCTTCGGACGGGAGTCTCGGCCGCGTCGGCGTACGACCCCGACGGGTGGGACAACGGCGCCGAGGCGAACGAGCGCAAGGCCGTTCGCCTGATCGCGAAGACGCCGACGTTGATCGCGATGTACCACCGGATGCGAACTGGTGAGGTGGTCGTCCCGCCCCACCCGAAGCTCCCGCACGCGGCGAACTTCCTGTACATGCTCTCCGGAGATGAACCTGAGCAGCCCGACGCCGCGGCCCTGGACACCACGCTGATCCTCTACGCGGACCACACCATGAATGCCTCCACGTTCACCGCTCGCGTGATCGCCTCGACCCTGTCCGACATGTTCTCCGCGATCACCGGGGCCATCGCCGCCCTCAAGGGCCCGCTTCACGGGGGTGCCAACGAGGAGGCAATGAAGATGCTGGAGGAAGTGGGCGACCCTGCCAACGCCGAGCGGTACATCAAGCAGAAGCTCGGCCGGCGGGAGCGGATCATGGGGTTCGGGCACCGCGTGTACAAGACCGAGGACCCTCGAGCCACGCACCTCCGCACGCTGTCCCAGGAGATGGGTGAGCGGAAGGGCGACACCCGATGGTTCGACATCTCGGCCGAGATCGAGCGTGTTGTGGGCCAGGAGAAGGGACTCCACGCGAACGTGGACTTCTTTGCCGCCAGCGTCTACCGCTACCTCGACATCCCCACCGACCTCATGACGCCGGTATTCGCCCTGGCACGCATGGTCGGATGGACCGCGCACGTACGCGAGCAGTACACGGACAACCGGCTGATCCGCCCCGAGTCCGAGTACGTCGGACCCCGGGATCAGGTCTACCTCCCCATCGACCAGCGCGGCTGAGCCGACGGCGCTCGCCGGAACACGCCCTACCCGGGAGGCATGGCCGGCGGCTGAGGCGGCATGGGAGGCCCGACCGGCGCCTGTCGGCCCGGTGCCCTGTCCCACACCCGATTCAGGTGCTCCTGCATGTAGAGGCCGATCACGATGGAGATGACGATCAAGAGGATGACCGCCAACGCGGGCTCGATCTGTTGCTGGACACCCGCCCGCTGTTCCATCACCTGAACGTGCTTCGCTGTGTTGTACACGGCGATGAACGGCGGAACGATGATGAGCCACCCGAAGATGAACGCCATCAGCGATCGCACCGGGCTGATCGTCTCGTCCCTGGTGAAATTCTTGATCTCCTCATTGACCTTGTAATACCAGTAGAGTCCGTAGATCCCGAGTGTGATCACCGTGAGTCCCAGTACTCCGAGCGGGTTCCGCTTCACGTACTGGTTCCCGTCGATGGTGATGATTTCCGCCATGGCTTCCTCCCCCGTCCCCGCCTTTCGAGGAGTCTAAGTGGCCACAGCGGGGCGCGGGAGCAGTCCCGCTCCCTCGACCACCCGGCGGACCACTGCCTCCTGGCCGAGACCCATGAGATGAACGCCGGCGAGCCCGGGGATCTCCCGGATGCCGTTCACGATCCGGATGGCCAGACGGGTGCCCTCCGCCTCCGCATCGGGGCCGGCCTCCTCCAACGTGCGCATGACCTCCGCCGGCACGCTCACCCCCGGCAGCGACGCCACCAGCCGGGCCTGCCTCGCGCTCCGGAGTGGAGCCACCCCGGCGATCACCGCAACTCGCTCGAACACGCTGCGCGATCTGGCCGCATCCGCCCACGCGGCGAAGGCGTCGACGTCGTAGACG
>DASYVD010000176.1:0-46949 GCA_036000545.1 Actinomycetota bacterium
TGGGCATCCCGCGGAGGACGGTGAACGACTGGATATTCGGCCGTCTGCCGTACGACTTTATGAGACGGGACCGGGGCTGCCGAGCGTGTGGAGGTACATCTCACAGGTTCGAGGAGCTTCCTCCCTCCTACGTTTACCTTCTCGGGGTCTACCTTGGCGATGGCTCAATCGAGTCGCATGCCCGCGGCGTCTACAAACTTCGGCTCACGCTCGACGCCTCCTACCCGTTGATCATCGAGGAAACAGCGTCCGCGATGCGGCAGGTCCTTCCCGCAAGCAAGGTGAACACCTGGGTCCGGCCGTACGGAGACGTGGAGCTTTATTCCTACTCCAAGGCTTTGGCTCTGCCTGTTCCCTCAACACGCTGCGGGCCCGAAGCACCTTCGCCGGATCATCCTTTCCGAGTGGCAGGGGCAGTTGGTCCGTGGAGCACCACAGCTCCTTGTGCGCGGGCTCATCCACTCCGATGGATGCCGCTTCCAGAATACTGGGCGCAAGTGGAGCCATCCCCGGTATGCTTTCTCCAACCTCTCGCCGGATATCCGGCTGATCTTCTGTAATGCCTGCGACCTGCTGGGTCTTCGTTGGACCACATCCGGCCGAACCGTTTACGTCTCCCGCAAGGCTGACGTGGAGCGGATGGACCGTTTCACCGGCCCAAAATGTGAGACCGGCCGAGGTCGGCGACCCTCGCTCACAGATGCCTATAATCCGTGCGGACCCGGCCCCCTACCTGGGTAAATAGATCAAGGCATGGCCATCCTCCGCGACTTCGAGCGCCGCCTGGAACGGATCGTCGAGGGCCTGTTCACCAAGGCCTTCCGCTCCGGCGTCCAGCCCGTCGAGCTGGCCAAGCGGGTCCTCCGGGCGATGGACGGGAACCAGACGGTTGGTGTCAAGGGGGTCTGGGTACCCAACCGGTATGTCTTCACCCTGTCCTCCGAGGACCGGGAGCAGTTCGCCCGCATCGAGCGATCCCTGGCATCCGAACTGGAGCAAGTGGTCGTGGACGGGGCCCGGGAGCGAGGCTGGGGGCTGCTTGCCAGGCCCAAGGTCACCTTCGAGACCGACGACGATCTGAAGCGCGGCGAGTTCCGCGTGGAGTCCGAGCTCACCGAAGAGACCGGAGGCCCTCCCACAGGGCCCCAACCCGAACGCGAGGCCGAATCGGCCAGGGCGGGCCACGCGCTCCTGGCCCTCGTCGAAGACGGCTCGGTAGTGAACGAGTTCTCACTCGAAGGAGAGCGCATGGTGATCGGAAGGCTCGAGGGCTCGGACGTTCAGCTCGCCGATCCAGGAGCCAGCCGCCGCCACGCAGAAGTTCGCCGCGACGGGGACGACTACGTGCTGGTGGACCTGGGGTCGACCAACGGCACGCTCGTGAACGAAGCCCCGGTAACCGAGCGCACCCTGGAGGACGGCGACAAGATCACCATAGGCCGTACCGTGCTGGAGTTCCGGAGGGGCTGACCCGTGCCTCCGTTCGTCCTCACCGTCCTGAAGATCGCCCTCCTCGTGCTCCTCTACTTCTTCGTGTGGCGCGCGGTGCGGGCGATCCTCGCGGACTTGTACGGAGGTACCCGCCGCGAGCGCCGGGGTGCAGCCGGCCGGGCACCGTCGACCAGGCCGGTCCGTCGGGGGAAGGGCATCCCGACCAAGGTGGTCGTGGTCGACGAGCGCGGCTCGAAAGAGGGGACCTACAAGCTCGGCAAGACCCTCCAGGTCGGCCGAGGCCAATCCTGTGACATCCGACTCACCGACACGTACGTGTCCACCGCCCACGCCCGAATCACCAACCGCAACGGGGCATGGGTGGTGGAGGATCTCGGCTCCACCAACGGTACCTACCTCAATCAGCGGCGGGTCACATCACCCGCGACGCTGGCGCCCGGGGACCGGATCCGCGTGGGCAAGACGACCCTGGAGGTCCGACGGTGAGGGCTATCGTCGGAGCCGCCACCGACGTCGGCCGCGTCCGCGAGCGAAACGAGGACGGCTTCCTCACTCGGGAGCCGCTCTTCGCTGTGGCCGACGGGATGGGCGGGCACCGCGGCGGTGCGGTGGCGTCTCAGGTCGCCCTGGAGATCCTCTCGCAGATGGACGGGAACTCCATGGCCGGCGACGGGGCGGCCGAGGGCCTCGCCGACATGGTCAACCAGGCCAACGAGGCGGTCCTGGAACGCGCCTCCGAGGAGCCTCGTCTCGCCGGGATGGGCACCACCCTGACCGCCCTGGTGTTGCAGCCCGGGAGGATCCATCTCGCCCACGTGGGCGACTCCCGCGCCTACCTGCTCCGCGACGGAAATCTCCGCCAGCTCACCGAGGACCACTCGCTCGTCCAGCGGATGGTCAACGAGGGCAAGCTCACTCCTGAAGAAGCGGAGATCCATCCACACCGCAGCGTCCTCACGAGAGCGCTGGGCGTCGAGGCGGGGCTCCAGGTGGACACCGAGACCGTCGACGTGCGTCCAGGGGATCGCATCCTTCTCTGCAGTGACGGTCTCACCACGATGATCCCCGAGGAGGAGATCCGTCGGATCGTCGCGAAGTCCGACGATCCTCAGCGCGCGGCGGAGGCTCTCGTGGGGGCGGCGAACGCGGCCGGGGGCGTGGACAACATCACCGCCGTCATCCTGTTCGTGCTGGACGGGGAAGAGGCACAGGGGGACGGGGCGGTTGCGCGTGGCGAAGAGCGCGCCCCGGTGACGGCGACTGTAGGCGCTCCCGTGGCCTCCGAGGCTGAGCCGACACCGTCAGCCGCGGCCACGACTCCTCCCGCCGCCGGAGAGGCTCAGACTCCCCCGCCGCTCGCCCAGCCCGTACCGACCGACGTGGCCCGACCCGAACGGGGGGCACGGCCCCCCAGACGTCGGCGACCCCTTCGGATCGTCGCGTGGCTCGTGGTGGTGGCCGCCGTCGTGATCGCGGGACTGATGGGCGCCCGGGCCTACGTCTTCTCCCAGTGGTACGTCGGGGTGGAGGACGGTCGCGTGGCCCTGTTCCAGGGGATGCCCGCCGAGATCCTGGGGTACGAGCTCCACCGAACAGTGGACGTGACCGACCTCTCCGCCACACAGGCCATGGACCTCCGCCCCTGGCAGGAGCTGGATGAGGGGATCACCGCGGAGAGCGAAGAGGAGGCGCGAGGCATCATCGACACGATCCGGCGCGACGTGGCCGAGGCCGAGCGAGCGCGTCGCCCGAGACCGGGAGGGTCCGGATGAGCGACGCGGCAGCGCCCGGCGCGGCGGTGGCCCGGGCCCGGCGCAACACCGAGCTGGGCCTGCTCATCGTGGCCATCATCGTGGCCCTCGGCGCCTACGCTCTCGTGGGCCTGGGGCTGCGGGGGCGGGTGCCCGCCGGGGTCGCGGGCTACGGTCTGCTGCTCGTGGGCGGTTACGTGGCCGCCCACCTGGTGGTTCGGGGGTGGGCCCGGGATGCCGACCCCGTCCTCCTACCCACAGCAGCGCTTCTCGCCGGGATCGGGTTCGCGGTCATCTTCCGGCTTGCGCCGCGGCTCGCGGCGGCCCAAGCCTCCTGGTTGCTGTTCGGGCTGGTCCTGTTCGGGGTCACCCTGATCGTCATCCGGGACCATCGACAGCTCGACGGGTTCACCTACACGATCGGGCTCCTCGGTGTCCTGATGCTCCTCCTACCGCTGGCACCGGGCATCGGGAGGGAGGTCCGCGGAGCCAAGCTATGGGTGGACGTCGGGCCGCTCCAGTTCCAGCCCTCCGAGATCGCCAAGGTCCTCATCGTGATCTTCGCCGCGTCCTACCTGAACGCTCGCCGGGAGCTCCTCGCGGTGGCCACCCGCCGGCTCGGACCGGTCGCCCTGCCCGAACCCAGGCACCTGGGCCCCCTTCTCCTGGCGTGGGGGATCTCCCTGGCGGTGCTCTTCTTCGAGAAGGACCTGGGATCCTCGCTTCTTTTCTTCGGGATCGTGGTGGTGATGCTGTGGGTGGCCACGGCTCGAGGGGCGTACTTGGCCATCGGCGGGATCCTCTTCGCCATCGGCGCTTTCCTCGGCTACCAGATCTTTTCGCACGTGCAGGAGCGGGTCACGGTGTGGCTCCACGCTCTCGACCCGGAGTTCGTCCAGGACGAGGGGTTTCAGGTGGCCCAGTCGCTGTTCGCCCTGGCGACCGGGGGCCTCGCCGGGACGGGGCTGGGTCTCGGGCGGCCCCAGGAGATCCCGGACGTGGAGACGGACTTCGTCTTCTCGGCCATCGGTGAGGAGCTCGGCCTGCTCGGGACCATGGCCGTGCTGCTCCTGTTCGTGATCCTGATCGGCCGGGGGTTCCGGGCCGCCCTCCAGCGCGACGGCTTCGGACAGTTGTTGGCGGTGGGGCTCACCACCATCCTGGCCCTGCAGACGTTCGTGATCATCGGCGGGGTCACCCGGCTCATCCCGCTGACCGGGGTCACGCTTCCCTTCGTCTCCTACGGCGGGTCGAGCTTGGTGGCGAACTTCGTCCTCCTGGCGCTGTTGGTGCGAGTGTCTGCGGCGCCCCCGACGAGACGGGGGGACCGGGGGGGTAGCTCGCCCGGGGCGAGAGTCCGCGGGGGCGAGCGAGCGAGCGAACCTCCCGGCACCGGATGGGAGGAGGGCGGCTGATGGACCGGCAGGTCCGTCGCCTGGCTCTCGTGTTCCTCCTCCTGTTCGGGGTTCTCGCGGTGAATCTCAACTACCTCCAGGTCATCGCGGCCAGCGACCTGGCGAACAATCCCGCGAACAAGCGCTTGCTGATCCAGGAGTACAACGTCGATCGAGGAGAGATCCTGGCTCGCGACAGGCGGACGGTCCTCGCCGAGAGCCGGCCGACCCGAGGACAGCTCAAGTATCTCCGCCGGTACCCGAATGGACCGCTCTACGCCCACCTCACCGGGTTCTACTCGTTCGTGTTCGGGAGGAGCGAGCTCGAGCAGTCCAAGAACGAGTTCCTCTCCGGACGGGCCGAGGAGCTCTTCCCGGAGCGATTCGTGGACCAGATCCTCAGCCGAGACCCTCGTGGCGCCAGCTTGGTCCTGACCATCGACCCCGTTCTCCAGCGGGCCGCGCAGCAGGGCCTGGGGAGTCGGGCCGGGGCGGTGGCGGCGATCAACCCCCAGACCGGCGAGGTGCTGGCGCTGGTGGCAAACCCAACCTACGACCCGAACGCGCTGTCCTCTCACAACGGCAGCGCCGTCCGGTCCGCGTGGAAGGAGCTCAACGCCGACCCGGACAAGCCACTCGTGTCCGTGGCCAGCGACGACTTCTTTCCCCCCGGGTCGACGTTCAAGATCGTCACCGCAGCGGCGGCGCTCGAGAACGGAGAGCGGCCCACCACCACTTATCCGAACCCGCCGGTGCTCGACCTACCGCAAACCACCGCCGACCTCCACAACTTCGGGGGCGATCATTGCCTCGGAGGCGCCTCGCGAGTCAGCCTGGCCGACGCCCTCACGGTGTCGTGCAACGTGGTGTTTGCGCAGGTCGGGCTGAAGCTGGGGGCGGAGAAGCTCGTCGAGCAAGCCCACCGATTCGGGTTCTCCGAGGACATCCCGTTCGACATCCCGTTCCAAGCGGGCGCCATACCGGACGTGGAGGCGTTCGAGCAGGACCTTCCGGCTGTGGCCCAGTCGGCCATCGGGCAGCGAGACGTGGCAACCAACGTATTGCACCTCGCCCTGATCGCCGGCTCCATCGGCAACGGCGGCGTGATGATGGAGCCACAACTGGTGGAGGAGATCCGCCACCCTTCGGGACAGGTGATCAGTGGGCTCGAACCGCGAGTATGGGGCCGCCCCATGTCCGAGCAGAACGCTCGGACGCTGACTCAGATGATGCAGGCCGTGGTGGATTCCGGGACCGGGACCGCCGCGCAGATCCCTGGCGTCGCGGTCGCCGGGAAGACGGGGACCGCCCAACAGGCCGAGGGCGAGCCACCGCACGCCTGGTTCGTGGGGTTCGCCCCCGCGCAGCGCCCCACGATCGCCGTGGCCGTGGTCGTCCTCAACGGCGGCGACCTCGGGAGTGAGGCCACCGGCGGTGCCCTTTCCGCACCCATCGCCAGGAACGTGATGGAGCTGGCTCTCCGGGGAGGCGCTTAGTCGTGGACGCGGACGCCGTGCCCGAAGTCCTGGCGGATCGGTACGAGATCGACTCGGTCCTGGGTGAGGGTGGCATGGCCAAGGTCTTCCGAGGCACCGACAACGTGCTGGGGCGAACCGTGGCGGTCAAGGTGCTCGGGTCCCAGTTCGCTCGCGACGAGACCTCCGTGACTCGGTTCCGCCGGGAGGCCCAGTCCGCCGCCTCCCTCAACCACCCCAACGTGGTGTCGGTGTACGACACCGGATCGGATGACGGGGTCCACTGGATCGTCATGGAGTACCTGGAGGGCCGGACCCTCAAGGAAGTGATCCAGGAGGAGGGACCGCTGGAACCGCAGCGTGCCGCGATGATCGCCCGGGACGTGGCGCTGGCCCTGGCCACCGCGCACGAGAAGGGACTCGTCCACCGAGACGTGAAGCCCGCGAACATCATGATCACCCCGTCCGGCGAGACAAAGGTCATGGACTTCGGGATCGCCCGGGCGGTGACTTCCACGGGCGACCCTACGCTCACCCGGACCGGCTTCGTAATGGGGACGGCCGCGTACCTGTCCCCCGAGCAGGCGGAGGGGAAGCCCGTCGACGCCCGCTCGGACATCTACTCGCTTGGCTGCGTGGTCTACCAAATGCTCACCGCCCGGCCTCCGTTCGACGGCGATTCACCGGTGGTCGTCGCCGGCAAGCACCTCTCGGAGGAGCCGGAGCCGATCTCTCGGATCAACCCGCTGGTCCCTCGCGAGGTCGAGGCCGTCGTGGCCCGGGCCATGCGGAAGAACCCGGAGGAACGCTACCAGGAGGCCCGCGAGATGGCCGGCGACTTGAGCCATGCCGCGACCGGGGAGCTCCCGCTGGGCGCTGCCGCCGGGGCGGCCACGGAGCCCGTCCCTCGTCCGGGCGGAGACACCCGGGTCCTCCCGACCGTTGTTCCAGAGCCGCTCCGAGAATCCTTCCGGAGAAGTCCGTGGCTCCCGGCCGCCCTCGTCCTCGCCTTGCTCGCCGTGCTGGCCATGGTGGCCGCCTTCCTCCTCTTCCGAGGGGGGACTCCTGCGACGCGCGAGTCCCCTCGTCAGACACCAGCGGAGTCGCCGACCTCGGAGCAACCCCCCTCTGTGAGCGAGGCGTTCAACGCCTTCACAGCCATCGTCAACCAGGGGGTCCTTGACGGCGTCATCAGTGAAAAGGGGGAGGAGGAACTGTTCAAGGGACTCGACGAGATCAACAAGAACTGGTTCGACGGCGACGTCGATGAGGCGCTGAGCAAGATCGACGAACTCCACGGCAAGATCGACGAGCTGGCGTCCAAGCGGGAAATCAGCAGTCCGGAGGTGGTGAGCGCCCTTCACAGCGGGCTCGACGACCTCGCTGAGGCCATGGGCTCCTCCTCTCCCCCGGTCGGCGGCGAGGATGGCCCAGGAAACAGCCAAGGCAAGGGAAACGCAAAGGGACAGGACGGAGACGAGGACTGACCCTGCAGCGCGCGGTGCGGCTCGGACCGGAGCCGCGGGCCGCCGCTAGAGTGTCTGGTTGAGGGGGCAGGCTCTTGGCAGACGGAACAGCGCGCGTTCTCGCCGGCCGCTACGAGATCGACTCGGTGCTCGGCGAGGGGGGCATGGCCAAGGTGTTTCGGGGCACCGACAAGGTGCTCGGACGCACCGTGGCGGTGAAGGTGCTGGCTCCTCACTTTGCCAAGGATCAGCAGTTCGTGGCCCGGTTCCGCCGGGAGGCACAGGCCGCTGCGGCCCTCAACCATCCGAACGTCGTGTCCGTTTACGACACAGGAAGCGAAGACGGCATCCACTGGATCGTCATGGAGTACGTGGACGGCCGAACGCTCAAGGACGTCATTCGGGAGGAGGGCCGACTGCTTCCCGAGCGGGCCGTGGAGATCGCGCAGTCGGTCTGCATGGCCCTCGCCTCCGCCCACGAGAAGGGGCTCGTCCACCGGGACATCAAACCCGGCAACATCATGCTCACGCCGTCGGGCGAGACCAAGGTCATGGACTTCGGCATCGCCCGAGCCACTGCCGGCGCGGACACGCTCACGCAGACCGCCGCGGTCCTGGGAACCGCCGCCTACCTGTCACCGGAGCAGGCCCAGGGGAAGCCGGTGGACGCCCGATCGGACATCTACGCGGTGGGGTGCGTGCTCTTCGAGATGCTGACCGCGCATCCGCCCTTCGAAGGGGAGTCCCCGGTGGCCATCGCGTACAAGCACGTCCGAGAGACGCCCACCCCGCCCAGCCGTTTCAACCGGGACGTCCCCAAGGAGCTCGACGCCATCGTGCTGAAGTGCCTGGCTAAGAACCCGGACAACCGCTACCAGACCACCAGAGAGATGGCGGAGGACCTCCACCGGCTGGCCCGGGGCCAGCCGGTGACGGCGACCCCCGTTCTCCCGGGCGACCCGACCGAGGTCGTGTCCCGTCCCATGCGGGAGACCCAGATCATGCGGGGGGTTCCGCCCGAGGAGGAAGAAGAGCGGCGCAAGGTCTGGCCCATCGCCCTGGCCGCGGTCCTGGTTCTGGCGGCCCTGGTGGCCCTGGGGTTCTTCCTGTTCCAGCTGCTTCGCCCCTCGGAGGCGGCGCTCGTTGAGGTGCCTCGAGTGATCGGCGAGACGCGCCAGGAGGCCGAACAGGAGTTGGAGCAGGCCGGATTCGTGGTGAGGGTGGAGCGTGATTTCAACGCTGACTTCGCCAGGAACCTGGTCTTCGACCAGCGGCCGCCGGGGGGCACGCAGGCGGAGCAGGGATCTGAGGTCACGATCTTCGTCTCCAAGGGCGAGGAGCAGGTCACCGTGCCGAACCTGGTGGGGAAGAGTCGGCAGGAAGCCGAACAGATCCTCAGCGAGCGCGACCTCGAGGTCGGGTTGGTGACGGAGAGGGATGACCCCGCCGAGCCGGGCACGGTCCTCGAGCAGAGCCCGGGTGCCGGGGAAAGAGTGGACCCTGGAACTCCGGTGAACCTGATCGTCTCCTCGGGGCCGGGGACGGTGGCGGTTCCCAACGTGGTGTGTGACGACCTCGACACCGCCGAGCAGGAGATCGAGGGGCGTGGGCTCGACATGCAGGTGGAGGATGAGGAGTTCTCCCTGCAGTGCCCGGAAGGGACGGTGGCACGTCAAGAGCCCGAGGCTGGCACCGAGGTCGAGAGGGGTTCGACCGTCCGGGTCTGGGAGTCGCTTGGCCCCGAGCCCGAGCCCTCCCCCACCGACGGCGACTGAGGCTCGGACTCTCGTCGGTCCCGACCGGTAGGATTCCCCGGGAATGACGCTCTGGTTCGCCCCCGAGGAGTTCACCGACGAGGAGCGGCGGCTCCTCGCCTCCTACTTCACTGACCTGGACTCCCCGGTATTCGCCCTGGTCAACCTGCCCGAGGTGACCAAGGGCGCCCTGTTCGCCCGGTACTCCCGGTCGGCCAAGTCGCTCCGGCGCCTCTTCCTCGACGAGTTCCGGGAACACGCGGAGGAAGGCGCCGATCGGAACGCGGCGGTGGGTGTTGGACGGGCGGAGCAACTGTACGAGCGGGTGTTCGTTGAGTTCGGAGACGACTCGGTGGCTCAGCTCGGGGGAGTTCACCTCGCCTGTGAGCACTCCTCGCAGATCCTGGCCAAGGTGCTGGAGTGGGGACGGCTGATGGCGTACCTTGAGCAGTCCACGCGGTACGTACCCTACGACGACCGGCCCGGCGGCCGGTGGCGATACGCGGTGCCTCCTGAGGTCGAGGGGGCGGGACTGGGCGGGCGGTTCGCCGAGGTGTGCGACCGAGCCTTCGAGACCTACGCTCGCTGGCTCGAGCCCGTCCAGGAGCTCTACCGTGGGCTGTTCCCCAAGGATCCTGCGGACTCGGACTCGCTGTACCGCTCGACGATCCGGGCAAAGGCGCTCGACACCCTGCGAGGCCTGCTCCCGGCAGCGACCCGGACGAACGTGGGCATCTACGGGACAGGCCAATCGTACGAGCAGCTGCTCCTTCGGATGCGAGCCCACCCGCTCGAGGAGGTCCGCTTCTACTCCGACCTGATGCTCGCCGAGCTCCGAAAGGTGATCCCCGCGTTCCTCCGTCGGGTCGACCTTCCCGACCGGGGGGCCAAGTGGTCCGAGTACCTGGCTCGTACCCGAGACGCCACCGCCGCGTTGGCCGCGGAGCTTCTCGGCGGGCTCGAGCCCGAACCCCGGCCCGACGTGGTCCTCACCGACTTCGACCCGGATGGAGAGCTGAAGGTCACCGCGGCGGCTCTGTACGGTGTGACCGACCTCCCCGACGACCAGCTGCTCGAGGCGGCCCGCCGAATGTCAGTAGAGGAGCGTGCCCGTGTCCTCCTCGCATACGTCGGCGAGCGGGAGAATCGCCGTCACAAGCCGGGCCGGGCCTTCGAGCGGACCGGATACCGGTTCGACGTACTGTGCGACTACGGGGCGTTCCGGGATCTCCAGCGCCACCGGTTGCTCACGATCGAATGGCAGGAGCTTTCTCCCGCGTTCGGCTACGACATGCCGGCCGAGGTTGAAGCGGCGGGGGCGCTCCCGGACTGGGTACGAACGATGGAGGAGTCCGCCGCGCTCCGGGTGGAGATGCAAGCCGCGGGGCTCGGCCCGGTATCTCAGTATGCGGTGTCCATGGCCTACCGGATCCGGTTCGTGATGCAGATGAACGCGCGCGAGGCCATGCACCTCATCGAGCTTCGGTCCACGCAACAGGGCCACCCCGCATACCGACGGGTGGCCCAGGAGATGCACCGACTGATCGAGGAGGAGGCGGGCCATGCGGCCATCGCGGCAGCGATGCGCCACGCCGACCACTCCTCGGTCGGCCTGGAGCGCCTTGAGGCCGAGCGGCGGACCGAGGCCCGGCGGCGAGCTGCCGAAGCCGCCGCCGCGCAGCGCGGCGAAGCAAGATGACCCGCGAGGTCGCGGTGATCCTTGCCCTGGGAGCGCTCGCCTTCGCAGCCGTGTTCGTATCGATCGCTTCCTGGGTGCTCCTGTGGGGGGAGCGCCGCGAACGCTCTCAGCCCGCGAACCGTCACTCTGCGGTAGGACGGGACTCCCGCCCACAATTCCCCTCCGAGCCGGGCAGCCCAGAACGTTGACCTCGGGAGGCAAACGCAGACGACCTCGACCGGTCCCGGCCGCGTTCTTTGCCGTCGCGGCCGCTTCGATCTTCTTTCCGCTCTTCGCCGCGTCATGTGAAGTGCAGGGGAAGGAAGTTACTCGGTTGTCTCTCACCGGGGTGGACCTGGCCACAGGAAATCAGGGACGATTCCAGATCATCGACGCGGACTCTGCCCAGTCGCTCGGAATCTCATCCGGGGAAGAGATCCCAATTCCGGACCGCTCGCCAGAACCGCTAGTCATCGCCGCAGCGGCGGCTGCGGTTCTCGGATTCGGCGTCAGTGTCTTCACTGGCCGACAACAGCTCATCGGGCTCTTAGGCCTCGGTGGCCTGGCCTGCCTGTTGGCCCTGTGGGCGAAAGCTGCTGGCGAACGCTCAGGATTCGATCATGCGCTTGCCCTGATCGCAGAAACGCCCGGCGATGTGCGCCCGATCCTCCGTTTGACCGTGCTGCCGGCGTTCTGGATCGGCGCGGCCGCTCAAGGCGCGGCCACACTCATGCACCTTTGGGCGTATCTACAGCGAACGAGGCCCTCCGCCAACGGCGGCTAGCGGCCCGACCTCCGGCTCGTCCCCCTCTTGCCCCCGCCCCTGGAAGAGCCGGACTTCGCCGACGGCTGCACGCCCGACTTGGGGGTCGCATTTCCCGCTCGCTCGGCAGGCTCGTCCTTCGGCTTCTCTGGGGACCTCGTTCGAGGCTTCGACCCCCGGGGGGTCTGCGGAGCCGTGGCGCCGCTCTGCACCTTCTGCCGCTCCTCCTCCACCAGGACACGCCGGAGAACCTTTCCGACCATGGTCTCGGGTAGCGCGTCGCGGAACTCGATGTGCCTCGGTACGCGGTACCCGGTCAGGCCATGCTCGGGGTCTCGGGCGAACTCGATGATCTCCTCGGGCGTCGCACTCTGCCCCTGCCTCAACACGACGTACGCCTTGACGGCCTCTCCGGTGGTCTCGTCGGGGATGCCGACCACGCAAACCTTCTGGATCTTGGGGTGCCGATACAGCACCTGCTCGACGTCGGTGGGGTACACGTTGAACCCAGAGACTATGATCATGTCCTTCATGCGGTCGACGATCGAGAAGTAGCCCTCCTCGTCGACCTTGGCGATGTCGCCCGTGTGGAGCCACCGGACGCCGTCCTCGTCCGTCCGGATCATCTGGGCGGTCTCGTCGGGCCGGTTCCAGTAGCCCTTCATGACCTGGGGCCCGGCGATGACCAGCTCGCCCTCCTTCCCGGCCGGCACGTCCCGGTCTGGGTTGTCGAGGTCGGCGATCCGGCAGTCCGTGTCGGGAATGGGAAGCCCGATCGAGCCGAACTTCCGCTTGCCATACGCCGGATTGATGTGGGTCACGGGCGACGTCTCCGTGAGGCCGTATCCCTCGACCAGTCGCCCTCCCGTGATGGCCTCGAACTTCTCCGCCACGGCCACCGGCAACGGCGCCGCGCCCGAGAAACACGAGCGGATGGACGAGAGATCGTACTTCTTGACGTCGGGGGCTTCGTTGATGGCGATGTAGATCCGCGGAACGCCCGGGAACAGGGTCGCCTTCTCTTTGGCGATGGCCTTGAGCACCATGTCGAGATCGAATCTGGGCATCAGGATGAGCTTCATCGCCTTGCCCAGTCCGAAGTTCATCACCGCGCCCAGGCCGTAGGAGTGGAAGAAGGGAAGCACCGACATCATGGCGTCTTCGCCGTCACGGACGTCGGTGAACCAGGCTGCCACCTGATTGGCATTGCTCACCAGGTTGTAATGGGTGAGCATGGCTCCCTTCGACAGACCGGTCGTTCCGCCCGTGTACACGAGCGCCGCCACATCCTCCTTCGGATCTATGTTGGGGAGGGGGACCTCGGGGAAGTCGCCCTTCATGAGGTCGGGCCAGCGCAGCACGTCGGCTCCTTCGGGCACCGGCGGCCACGGGCGTCCCTCGTGCTGCGCTTCGCGCTTCTGCTTCAGGGGGACGAGGAGGTTGATCGGAAAGCCGACGTAGTCCGCGACGGTCGTGACCACGACCTTCTCGACGCCGACCTCGTCGCGAACCGCGCCCACCAGGGGATAGAGGAGATCCAGGGTCACCAGGATGTCGATCCCCGCGTCCTTCAGCTGGTGGGTGAGCTCCCGCTTCGTGTACAGGGGGTTGTTCCCGACCGCGACCGCTCCTAGTCGCTGGATGGCGTAGAAGGCCACCACGAACTGCGGGCAGTTCGGAAGCACCAAGCCCACCCGGTCCCCCTTTCGGACGCCGAGGGAGGACAGTGCCCTCGCGAACTGCTCCACCTCGGCGAGAAGGTCACCGTAGGTGAGGCGCCGGGCCATCGGGGCTACCGGGAAGCTGATCGCCGGACGTTCCGGGAACCGGGTGGCCGAGTCCTCGAGCAGCGAAAACAACGGCCTCTCCGGGAACGGGGCGAGCGACGGGGGGACGTCGGGAGGATAACTGGCGAGCCAGGAGCGCTCTGCCACGGGTTTCTCCTTTCGCAAGAGGTCCCGATTATGTCGAATCCGCAGCCAGGGGGTCCAGGGGGGCAGCAGCCCCGCGGAGCGCAGCGGAGCGGATCAGGCTGCTGCATTCCCCCTGGCGAGACGGGACGATCTGAAAGATCGGGCCGTCTCGATGATGAACAGGGGGTCCGGGGGGAAGGTTGCGGGCGGGGCGATCCCTTCCCTAGCGTGGCGGCCGTGACCGCGTGCGAAGACAGGTTGCGGTGAGCTCATGGAGGGAACAACTTGCCGCCGCGGCGGCCTCGGCCGTGCCGCCGGTCGAGGGGGAATTGCGCGTTCCGGGGCTGACGGGACCCGTCGAGGTCATCCGGGACCGCTGGGGCGTGCCACACGTTTACGCCGAGCGTCTCCACGATCTGTTCCTCGCCCAGGGCTTCGTTGCCGCCTCGGAGCGCCTGTTCCAGATCGAGCTCCTCGAGCGAACCGGACTCGGCCGGCTGTCGGAACTGTTCGGAGACCTGAGCCTCCCCCTGGACCGGTTCATCCGCACGGTGGGATGGAACCGGGCCGCCCGCCGGCAGGTGGCGGCGTACGACGACCTGTCTCTCGAGATGAGCGCTTCTTTCCAGGCCGGTGTGCGGGCCTGGGTCGACGCGATGCCGGCCCCCCCGATCGAGTACCTGGTCCTGAACGCGGAACCGTGGGTACCGCCCGACGAAGAGGCGGTGGTCGCCGGGGCGGCGGCGGGCGTCGCCCTGGCGTGGTCGCTCTCGCGGAACTGGGACGCCGAGCTCCTCCGGGCCGAGATCGCCGAGCGCCTGGGGCCTGAGATGGTTCGGGCGTTGTTTCCCGACGCCCAGCCCGAGGCTGCAGCGATCCTGGCTGGCAAGGAAGGCGGCCAGGACCGGCTGGCCCTCCTCGAACGAGCGCTCCTGCCTCCCTCCGGCCAGGGCTCAAACCAGTGGGTGGTTGCGGGAGCCAGGTCGGAAACGGGCATGCCCCTCCTGGCCAACGACCCTCACTTGGTGGTGGGAGTGCCCTCGACGTGGTTCGAGTGCCACCTGTCCGCGCCCGGTATCGACGTCCTCGGGGTGGGCCTCCCGTTCGGTCCCGGGATCCTGATCGGCCACAACGGAAGCATCGCCTGGGGGTTCACTAACACGGAGGGGGACGTCCAGGACCTCTTCCTCGAGCGGTTGTCCGAGGACGGGTCCGCGGCGGAATTCGACGGCCGCTGGGAACCGCTCGCCGTCCACAGAGAGGAGATCCCTGTTAGGGGCGCGACGCCGGCGGTGATCGAGGTCCGCGAGACCCGGCACGGACCGCTGGTCGACTCCTACATGGTCGGGGTGGCGGAGCCAGCAGTGGTGGAGGGAGGCATCCGCCATACCTACGCCCTGCGGTGGGTGGGCTCCGAGTACGGCGTGGAGCCGTCGGTGGTCCTCCGAATGAACACCGCCCGGACCTGGGAGGAGTTCCGCGCTGCGCTGGCCGGGTGGCATTGTCCCGGGCAGAACGTCGTCTACGCCGACACCGACGGGAATATCGGATACCAGCTGACCGGGCGATACCCGGTGCGGCGAAGCGGCGACGGGTCGTTCCCCGCGCCCGGTTGGACGGGAGACCACGAGTGGGAGGGGTGGATCCCGTTCGACGAGCTTCCCCGAGCCTACAAACCGGAGGAAGGGTTCCTGCTCACGGCGAACAACCGCCCGCACGGCGACTCCTACCCTCATCTCATCACCCGTGACTTCTTGCCGCCGTTCCGGGCCCGGCGCATCGGTCAGCTCATCACCGAGAGCCAGCGGCACACGCGAACGTCCTTCGCCAGGATGCAGCTGGACACGATGTCCCTTCCCGCGGCGGGCCTCGTGCCAAGGCTCCTCCAGCTCGAGCCGGCAGGCGAGCGGCAGAAGGAGGCCCTGGGACTGCTCGGCGGATGGGACTGCGCCCTCTCGGCCGGCTCGGCCGCTGCGGCGATCTACGAGGTGTGGGCGGCGCACATCGCGCGGCAGGTCCTCCGCCCCGTGCTCGGCGAGGACCTGTACCTCCACTTTCACGGCCGCCGGCAGTGGACCAACGCGTTCCAGTACCAGGTGCTTCCCGGGCTGCTCGATTACCCGACGGCGCGGTGGTTCGGCGCCGACGGGGCGGAGGCCAGGGACCGAGTACTCCGCTCGGCCCTGGACGCCGCCCTGGAGGAGCTCACGACTGCCCTCGGAGAGGACATGCCTTCGTGGCGATGGGGCGACGTCCACGGGATCCGCTTCGCCGCCGGGATGGCCAGTGTGCCCGAGCTCCGAGAGCTGCTCACGGCGGCCGAGGTTCCGATGGGCGGAGACGAGCAAACGGTCCTCCAGGGTATGTTTGAGCCCGGGCGCAGCTACCGCGTGGTGGTGGCTCCGTCGTGGCGGATGATCGTGGACCTCTCGGACCTCGACGCCTCGGTGGGCGTGCTGTCCCCGGGACAGTCCGGACACCCGGCCAGCCCGCACTACCGCGATCTCCTGGAGACGTGGGCCCGGGGCGAGCACCATCCCCTGCCGTTTTCGCGCCGGGCCGTCGAGGAGGCGGCCGAGGGAACGCTCAGGCTGGTTTCCGATTCCTGACCCTCAGATCATGCCTTGCCCGGGCAGGTAGTTGTCGAGGAAGAAGAACACCGCGAAGAGTGCGGCGAGAAGAACGACGGCAACGAGGACCCAGTAGAGGGCGGCCAGAACGGGGGTTCGTGGCTGGAACCGGCCGAAGAACGGCACCATGTCCTAAGAGGCCCCGGACATCTGGACCGCTCGCACCACCAGACGCTGCGCGGCGGAAAACTTCGGGTGGCAGGTCGTGAGGGTCAGGCTCGGCTGGGGCGTGGGGTCGAGCACCTCAACCTGGTTGGGAGCGACGACGCGGGCCCACTCCACGCGATAGATGAACCGCCCTCGCCGAGTGTCCACGAGGATGCGGTCGCCGACGTCCAGGCGGTCGAGGGCCCAGAAGGGGCGGGCGTAGGTGGTGCGGTGCCCGGCGATGCCCACGTTCCCTCGGGTCCCCGGGAGCGGCGTGCCGGGGTAGTGGCCGGGTCCCTTTTTCAGGTCCTCGGGAGTGATCCCCTCGACCACCGCCATGTCGAGCCCGATCTCGGGGATGCGGATGATCCCTACCGCGTGGCCGGGAACCGGCCGGAGGGTTTCCGTGGAACCCGGCCGGCCTCGACCTCCAGCGAACTCGTCGCGTAGCTCTTGCTGGTACCGGGCGGTGATGAGCCCGGTCGCCAGGAGCTCGTAGAGGATGAACGCTATGACCAGGAAGCCGGCGGCGATGAGCGTCCATCCCGTGAACCGAAGGACACGGTTGACGCGCCGGTCGCGCGCGCGCGCCAGACGTGAGGGCGGAGGGACCTCGGTAGCCGTGCTCAATGCGGCACCCTGACTCCCTCCGGCCGCATCATGCCCCTCCCACGGCCCGCGCCGCTTCCAGCTCCGGTACCACGGTGCCCTCCGGGATGTGCACGATGCCCTCCTCGAAGACGTAACGCAGCCCGAACGCGCGGGCCGCGGCCAGCAGCCGGTCCATACCCGGCCCGCCGCGCAGCGAATCCCCAAGAGCCTGAGGATCGCCGATGCCCACGATCTCGTAGGGCGGGCTCTGGACCGTTCCGTGCAGGAGCAGCGTATTGCCGGCGCAACGCACGGCTGAGGCGCTGGTGAGGCGCTGACCGTTGACAGCTACCGCTTCCGCACCCGCAGCCCACAGGGCATTGACGACCGTCTGGATGTCCCGTTCGTGGATCACCAGGTCGTTGGGGTCCCCGCTCGGCGAACGGGCCAGTTCGCTGTCGTCGAGGATCGCGATCACGCCGGAGCCCGAGAGCCCTCGGCCCCCGGCAGTCGCGGCAACCTCGTCCACCTGGGCCTGGAGCGTCCGAACCTCTGCGCTGCCGGATTCCGTCACCGACGCGTCGGTCAGGTCCCTCCGAAGGGCCCGGACCTGCCGGCGGAGCTCCCTGATCCGCTCGTCCTGTTGCCGGATGAGGTCCACCAGCTCCAGGCGCCGTATGCCCCGAGCAGGAGCCACGCGGGGCTGCGACGCGGCCTGGACTGCGAGGAAACCGAGGAGGGCCGCGGCCAGAGCCACGGCCACACGGGAGGGCCCCCGTGGCATGTCGGTATCATAGGTTCCCGCTCCTCGGAGGAACGGCCGTGCCCAAGTCGAAGTCCAAGCGAAGCCGGTACCAGCCCCCGCCCAAGCCGAAGCCCAAGGCCAGCCCTCGGTGGCTCGGCCCCACGATACTCGTCATCCTCCTCCTCGGCGTCGTGGTGATCGTCCTGAACTACCTCGGTCTGGTGCCGGGTACAGACGGGCAGGCGAGCAACCTCTATCTGTGGGTGGGGCTCGGCCTGATCGCGGTGGGGTTCGCCGCAGCCACCCAGTGGCGGTAGGTGCCTGGCCGGCCCTCCAGCCAGGCGAAACACACGGACGTAATTATCCCCATGGATTTCCACACCTGTGGGAAAGGACAGCTACCCTGGCCCCGTGCCGCTCTACGAGTATCGGTGCAGAGCCTGCGGCCACCACGTGGAGGAGCTCCAACCCATGGGGTCGGGGGCGCCGGGACCGTGCCCGGCCTGTGGTGGGGAGCTTCGTCGAGCGTACGGCCGGGTCGGGGTGCGCCTGGAAGGCTGGGGCTTCTCTCGCACCGACGGGTTGATCCCCGACGACCGCCCTCGGAAGGACTTCAAGCGACTCCGGGAGAAGGCAGAGGAGATCACGGACTCTGGATGATCCGGCCCGCTAGCTCAGGGCTCCAGGAGCGGGCCTCGCCCTCCGCTCGACCCGCATCTTCTCGCCGCAGTGCCGAGGGACCTGGAGCTCCCCGATCCTCTCCACGTGGAGCTCCGTACCGCACTCCCCGCACACGAAGTACACGTCGAGCTCACCGACGTCTTCGGGACCGGATCTCTTCTCCGGCCCGCGAAGGCGAGCCACTCCTCGCAGCGCGGCCAAGCCCAACGCGAGCATCCCTCCGCCCAGGAGGACTGCCACCACGGGGTCGCCGGGGGACACCCTGGTCAAGGCGCCCAGCAACAGGATGGCCAGGGATGCTGCGATCACCCCCAAGATCAGGGCGAAGAACAGCGCCACGTCATCCCTCCAGGCGTTCGATGATGGTGGCGTTGGCCTCTCCGCCGCCCTCGCACATGGTCTGGAGCCCGTAGCGGCCACCGCGCCGCTCCAGCTCGTGCAGAAGCGACGTCATGAGGCGCGACCCGCTAGCCCCAAGCGGGTGGCCCAGGGCGATGGCCCCCCCGTTCGGGTTGACGTTCTGCTCGAACCAGTCGTCGGCGATGCCGAGCTCCTGTTTCCAGGCCAGGACCACAGAGGCGAAGGCCTCGTTGATCTCCACCGCGTCGATGTCTTCAAGACCGAGGTTGCCACGGTCGAGGGCCCGGCGGACGGCCTCGATGGGGCCGGTGAGCATGATGATGGGGTCCACCCCGACGACGGCGAAGGAGTGGAACCGGGCCCGCACGTGCAGGCCGTTCTTCTCCGCGAAGTCCCGGGACGCGATTACTACCGCGCCCGCTCCGTCCGAGATCTGGCTGGAGTTCCCCGCGGTCACGACCCCATCGGGTTTGAACGCCGGGTGGAGGCCGGCCATCTTCTCGAGCGAAGTGTCGTGCCGGATGCCCTCGTCTCGGTCGAAGACCTCCGGCCCTCCATCCCCCTCCACCTTGATCGGGTGGATCTCCCGCTGGAACCGACCCTCCTCGGTGGCGGCGGCGGCGCGCTGATGACTCCGCAGGCTGAACCGGTCGAGCTCCTCGCGGCTAAGTCCCCACCTCTCGGCAATGAGCTCTGCGCTGATTCCCTGGGGGACCAGGCCGCCCTCGTAGCGGTCCAGAAGACGCTGGCTCCAGGGAACCCCGGGAGCCTGGGCGTTGGCGCCCATCGGCACACGGGTCATGTGCTCGACACCGCTCGCCACGACCAGGTCGTAGGCGCCGGCGATGACCCCCTGGGCGGCGAAGTGTGCGGCCTGCTGGCTAGAGCCGCACTGCCGGTCGATGGTCACGGAGGGGACCTCCTCGGGCAAGCCGGCGGCGAGCCACGCGTTTCGGGAGATGTTGACCCCCTGTTCCCCGATCTGGGTGACGCACCCCGTGATGTGGTCGTCGACCTGCCTCGGGTCGATCCCGCTACGCTCTACGGCGGCACCGAGCAGCTCGGCGAGGAGGTCGACGGGGTGCCAGCCGGAGAGCCTTCCGTTCCGCCTCCCTACCGGGGACCTCACGGCCTCGACGATCACGGCCTCGCGCATGGCTGGGCTCCTCGCTACGTGTGGTTCCTCGCTACCTACCGACCGGTAACATACCCAATCTGGGGCGGCTCTCCCCAACCGTCCAATCGAGGGTACCGCGGCAGCGTCCCAACGACAGGCGGGAAATCACCGCTCGCCGACGTTGTCCCGGGGCCCTCGACCGTACTCCTCGGCCAGGCGCCGGCACACCACCTCCAGGATCCGCAGGGCGATGGCCGGCTCGTCCTCCAGGAGGCTCCAGAAGTCCTCGCGGCGAAGGACCAGGCACCGGGTCTGCTCCTCGCATCGAACCGTGGCGGTTGCCTTCCCGCCGCCGAGGAGACTGATCTCCCCGATGAACTCCCCCGGACCCAGGGTGGCGACGGCGTCGCCGTCGCGCTCCACGGAGACCTTGCCATCCAGGATCAGGTAGAAGCGGTGACTGTACGCCCCCTGCTCCGTGAGCTCGTCGCCGGGGGGATGTTCCGTGGCGAAGGCCGTGTCCGTCACGCGGGCCAGCTCCTCCGGCGAGAGGCCGGAGAAGACCGTGACGCCGCGCAGCGCCTCCGGATCCACCTCGGACATGCGCGAATCTTGTCACAATGCGTGCAGGGCGGAGGCGCGCAGGAGGGTGGAGGGAACGAGACTTTCCGGCGAACCTGGGTGCAACCTGTGCGGGCGGGCGACGTACGATCCCGACAAGCGAGAGCGGCCCTGGGCCCGGGGCGTGGCGGATGGTCGCCAGGTCCTCGTCTGCCCAGAATGCCAGCGTGACCGTCCCTCTTGGAGCGATGCCCTGGACCGATGCGCCAAGTGCGGCAGCAGCCGGCTCTCGGTAATGCTCGGAAGCGTCGTCTGCCGGGCTTGCGGGGATTTGGGAAACGGCGGCGCTTAGCCGGCGTTCGCGGGGCCTCAGCGAAACCGGTCGAGCTCGAACCAGACGCATGAGTCGCCTTTCTGGTCGATCCCCCACCGGTCGGCGATCTGCTTTACGAGGAACAGCCCCCAGCCCGACTGCCGGTACAGGCTGGGCGCCTGGTCCTTTGGCGTGAACCCGGGTCCGGTGTCACATACCTCCGCCCGAACCGCCCTGTCAGAAAGTGTCACCCGGAGCCGGATCTGTCCCTGACCGGAGAGACCGGCGTGGCGGAGGCTGTTGGTCACCAGCTCGCTGATGAGGAGCCGGAGGTCCGCGAAGACGCGAGGGTCCAGCGATGCTCGGAACTCCGACAGAGACTGCCGGGCCTTGAACGCGGCTTCCGGAGCAGCCGGGAGAAGCAATTCAACCAGCGTTGTCTCCCTCAGTGGCCTCGATGACCGCGGGATCTTCGATGAACTCGATCCGGGCGTCGGTCAGGGTGACCCGGAACACCCGTTGGACCTCGGGCGTACCCCGGACGACCAGCAGCCGCCGATTCTCGCGTCTGGCCCTGCCGTCCGCATCCAGGATCAGGCGGAGGCCCGAGGAGTCGAGGAAGGTGAGGCCCCGCAGGTCGATGATGATGGCGGGCACCCCCTCCTCCTCGAGTTGACGGAGGGCCTGCTCGACCTTGGGAGTGGTGGACACATCCAGCTCGCCGCGCAGGCCCACCAGGGTCGAACCCTCGCCCAGGTGACTCAGCGCCACCTCAAGGGTGGTCACGACATCCTCGTCTCAACACTGGCGCCCACCGCGCATCACCGCAATGGTACCCAGGTTTGGGCAACCGATACCGCTCTCCGCGTTACGAAGTTGCCCGGACACTATGAGAACCGTCTCCGCACGCCGGAGTCCTTGCTTCGATCGCTCGCTGAGCTGATTCAGGCGAACGGGTTCTCGATCCTCACGCCGGCGACTCGACGCCCAGACTGAAGATCCTCGGACAGGAGGCGTCGCGCGCCTGCCAGCCTCGCCGCCTCAATGATGAGGGCATCCCAAAGCGCCAACCCATGTCGCTCCTCGAGCTGCGAGGAAGCCACGATCATCGGTACGTCGACCCTGACGACTTGCCACTCCCCATACGCGGCGACGACCCCGCGCGCATCGCGGCGACGCATCGGCGGATCGAACTTCCGAGTGACGACGACATAGAACTCCTGGAGTACCTGGGTGCTGAGCGTGCCGGTCCGGCTCTCCCAGAGCGATTCAAGCAACGCCGCGGCCACCGGCTGCTTCACTGCCTCGGAGCGGTCGTGAGCATAGACAAGAACGTTCGTGTCGACGAACGTTAGGGCTTCCTGGGCCACTGAGAGCTACCGCTCGTGGAGCTCTTCTCGACTCCAGCGTCGACCGCCGCGGTTGGTGACGGTCGCCAGAGCGTGCAACGCCTGGTGTCTGGCCTCTTCGTACCGCGCATCTCGCTCGACTATCTCCTCCAGTTGACGGGCCACGAGCCCGCTCACCGAGGTCCCCCTTCTCGCCGCCACGACCTTTGCGCGTCGGATCACGTCCTCGTCGAGCTGCAACGTGAGATTCCTTCTTGCCACGGATTACCTTTCCCCGGTCTCCACGGGTTCCTGCGTGTTCCACAGGATATCACGTGGAACCGCTGCACGAAACCGGGCTGCGACTAGGAGCAGGGGGCCATCGTTCACTGACCCGCAGCTGAATCAGACCAATGTATTTCAGTGGAGATGACCGGATTCGAACCGGCGACCTCCTGCTTGCAAAGCAGGCGCTCTACCAGCTGAGCTACATCCCCTGCGCCAATGATAGGCGAACAACCCCGGTGGCAGCCTCCACCCCGGCGGCAGCCTCCACCCCGGCGGCAGCCTCCACCCGGTGAGTGTCCGGCTCCTGCGAGTCAATCCCGGTGGCTTCGGGTAAGGGAAGCGCCGGGAATCGACAGTAAGGAGGCTGCATGGGTACGGTCATCCTCCCCGTCGCGCTGAGCGTGGTCCTGGTCGGGATCGCGGCGTTTCTGCTGGTGTCGATGGTCCGGAGCATCCGCCACGAGATGAGGAGATCCGGCTTGCGGAAGGTGTGGCGGAACTTCGGCCTGAGCCTCGGGTTCGCCATCCTGTTCTTCACCAGCTGGATCGCCCAGGGATTCGCCGAATGGCACGTGTACGTCTCGGAGCAGCAGGCGCACGGGGAGCCCCTCGGCATCGCCGACTTCATCACCCAGTTCTCCCAGTCCACGTTGGAGAACTGGCAGTCCGAGTTCCTCCAGCTCTACTCGTTCGTGGTGATGGCGGCCCTCTTCATCCACAGGGGCAGCGCGGAGTCCAAGGACAGCGACGACCGGATGGAGCAGAAGATCGACAAGATCCAGGAGCAGGTGGAGAAGCTGGCCAGCCGAGCAACGTAACCGCTCCTCGCCACGGCCAGCCGGCCGACCGCTATCCTCGCGGCGTGCCGGCAGGCGTGTACACGGTCATGGACGGGAAGGGGAATCCCGTCGGGACGGAGGAGTTCCGCTGTGCGCCGGGCCCGGCCGGGTGGCGGTACTTCGCCTCCATCGAAACTTCGGTCCCCGAGCCGCACCGAGAGACCGTCGACTTGGTCGTGGACGATCGGTGGCTCCCGGTCAGGCTGCGCATCGACACTGGCTCACACCGTGTGGACCTCGCGGCGGAGGAGACCCGGCTCTTCGGCACGCGTGACGGAGAACCGCTCGAGATCGAATGGGAGGGCCGGCTCGATCTCGACTATCTCTCTCCCTCGTTCAACGCGGTGACCGCGAACCGCCTCGGCCGCACCGAAGAGATCCGGGTCGTCTACCTCGACCCGGTCACCTGCGAGCCCCACATGGTGGGCCAGCGCTACGAGCGCGGGGAAGAGGAAGAGGTGGCCACACCGGGGGGCCGGTTCACCGCGACCCGGTGGCAGTACACGGGGCTGGACACCGGATGGACGGGGCCCTTGTGGGTGGCCGGAGATATCGTCGTGTCCTTCCGGGACGTCTTCGAGCTCGCTGCGTACGACCCGGGCCCGCGAGGGCCGTTCCCGCTCCGCTGAGCGGGCATACCGGGGCCTCCTACAGGGTGGGCGGAGACCCGGCGATATCTTGGGGGTGATGCGACTCCCCCGAGCGTGCCTCCCGCAGCTGGGTCGCCTGCTCGTTGCCATCGCCGTGGGCGTCTCGGGGATGTGGCTGGCGCTGCTGCTCGCCGGCCGGCACGACTACAGCTTCGGTCCGTTCAGGGTGGAGCTCTATGCGCGTCCCGGCCGCGGGATCACCGAGATCTCCCTTCCGCCGTTCGGGCGTGTACAGGCGGATACCCACGTCTCTCCAGTTCGCCTCACGGCCACCGTCGATCTGGTGGACCCGCAGGACCTCTCCGCAGTGGTGGCTCGCCAGGGCGTTGAAGGACTCATCCGAGAGACGGAACAGGGAGCGTACGCGGCGCTGCGTCGCCACGCGACGCGAACCCTGCTCGTGGGGCTGGCGGGCGCCCTCGCCGCTTCCGTTCTGACGTACCGAGAGCAATGGCGGAGGGTGCTTATCGGGTCCGCCGGGGCGGTGGTGATCCTGGGACTCTTCGGCGGCCTCGCCTGGGCCACTTTCCGGCCCGCAGCCTTCCTCCAGCCGACGTTTACGGGCTCCCTGAGCCTTGCCCCCAGGCTCGTCGGCCCGCTGCAGGAAGCGACCGGCCGCATCGAGGACTTCCGCGCCCAGCTGGCCCGTCTGGTGGGGGCGGCGGCCGACGCCTACGACGTCATCGTGAACGAGCCCCGTCCTAGCGGCCGCGGCATCACGGTCCTCCACATCTCCGACATCCACCTCTCGCCGATCGGGATGGACTTCGCGCAGCGCCTGTCGCGTTCCTTCGATGTCGACCTGGTGGTGGACACGGGCGACCTGACCTCCTTCGGTACACGCCTCGAGCAGGAGATCCTCCGGCGCATCCCGGAGTTCCGAGTTCCCTACGTCTTCACTCCGGGCAACCACGACTCGGCTACCATCACCGCTCGAGTGGCGGCCGCCCCGAACGCGGTGGTCCTGGAAGGGCGGATGGTGGAAGTGGAGGGACTCCGCATCTTCGGGGCAGGCCACCCCCTGTTCACGCCATCGGCGAGCCGACAGCTCGACCCCGTCGGCATCGCCAGCACCCTTCGAGAGGCCGGAGAGAAGCTCACTGTGCGGATCGCCGTCCTCCTTCCCCGCCCCGACCTGGTGGCCATCCACGACGATCGGATGGCAGAGCCGTGGGCCGGGCTCGTTCCCCTCGTGGTGAGCGGGCACTTCCACGAAGGCGACGAGCGCACCCTGGACGAAACATTGTTCCTGCGGGTCGGGAGCACCGGCGGGGGCGGCCTGGAGGGCCTCGCCAGAGAGACGATGAGCGCCGAGATCCTGTACTTCGAGGGGGAGCCTCCGGCGCTCGTGGCCTACGACGTGGTTGACCTGGACCCCGAAACTGGGGATCTCACGGTGCGGCGGAACTTGACCACCCGACTGATCCGGCCGGTCGGGCCCTCACCGGCACCGACCGGTTAGGCGAAAGGAGCGGCCGGGCCTCTGGCGGTGCGCCTAGCCCTCGGCCGGAGGCAGCTCCTGCCATTCGCTCTCGTCGACGCCCGCTCCGCGGCGCCGCCGGAACACCGTGGCAATGGCCGCCACGGCCGCGGCGAACAGCGCGAACAGGAAGAACTTCTTCTTCTTGCCTCCGCCCTTCTTCTCCTCGCCCATCCCGCCTCCTTGTGGGTTTGTGGGCCTGGGTGGACTTGAACCACCGACCTCACCCTTATCAGGGGTGCGCTCTGACCGCCTGAGCTACAGGCCCAATGGGTGGGGCCGGGCCCAGCGTACTCGCGGCTCCGGCGTACCGTCAATCGAACGGTTTACCGAGGCCTCGGTCCGCGAAACATCCGGAACCGAAGGACCCTAGCGACGCTCGGTGAGGGTCAGCTCGATCCCCCCGACCAGGTCGGAGATGAGGTTGTAGAGGAAGACGACGAACACCGTGAGCGCCGACCAGACCACCACTGAGATGAGCCCGATGAAGAAGAGCTGCCGGAAGATGGCTCCGCCGTTGAACTGGAAGTTCGGGCCGAAACCCACGCTGTTCAAGAGCTCCTCGATCTTTCCCAGGACCCCCAGAGCGTCCACCACTGCCCACAGGATTCCCAGGCCCAGCAGAACGACCAGCATCAGGCAGAAGTAGAAGAGCAGCGACAGCTTCAGCACGGACCATGGGCCGATCTTTCGCACCTGTACGCGGATTCGCCGGGGGACTCCGCGGCGCACCGCGCTCCGGGTCGCCTCCATCGTCTCCATCCGTTATCCCTTCACTACTCCCACGGGCCGCAGGCGAGCGACCTTCTTCGACAGGCCGGCGCCCTCGCACGCGTCGACGACCTGGGATACGTCTTTGTACGCGTAGGGAGCCTCCTCGGCAAGCAGCTTCCACTGAGACGCCGCCAGCGTGATGCCCTGCCCTTCCAGCTTCGTGCGCAGCTCGGGCCCGGTCATCATCTTCCTCGCCTTCGTCCGGCTCATGGCCCGGCCCGCGCCGTGGCACGTTGACGAGAACGACCGCTCGGTGGCCTGCTCCGTTCCCACGAGGACGTACGATGCGGTGCCCATGCTGCCGGGAATGATCACCGGCTGCCCGATGGGAGCGTAGCGCGCTGGGAGCTCGGGATGGTGCGGGCCGAACGCCCTCGTGGCTCCCTTGCGATGCACGCACAGCTTCTTTCGTTCTCCGTCCACGGTGTATTCCTCGATCTTGGCCAGGTTGTGGGCCACGTCGTATACGAGATACAGGCCCATATCCCGCGCCGACCGCCGGAGCACCTGCTCGAAGGACTCTCGCACGCCGTCAGTGAGCACGTGCCTGTTCGCTCGGGCGAAGTTCGCTGCCGCATACATGGCCCCGAGGTAGTCCTGAGCAGCCTCGTGTTCCACGGGCACGCACGCCAACTGGCGATCGGGGACCTCGATGCCGAGCTTCGCCATGACCCGATCGATCACCTTGAGGAAGTCGGTGCAGGTCTGATGGCCCATGCCGCGGGACCCGGAATGCAGCATCACGCATACCTGGCCCAGGAACAGCCCCATGGCGTTCGCAGCGTGTTCGTTGAAAACCTCCTCGACGACCTGAACCTCGAGGAAGTGGTTCCCCGCCCCCAGGCTCCCGAGCTGCGGGGCTCCGCGCTCGATGGCTCGGTCGGATACCGCCTCGGGGCGGGCGTCCTCCAGGACCCCGTGATCCTCACAGAACTCGGCGTCTTCCTCCCACCCCACGCCTCGGCCGAGTGGGAACCGGACTCCCTCGCGCAAGACCTTCTCCATGTCCCCACGGGACAGCCGCATCCGCCCCTTCGTCCCGATGCCTCGGGGGACGCGCTGGCCCAGTGTGTGCACGAGATCGGAGATGCGATCCTTCACGTCTCGCTCCCACTCGAGCTCCGAGCGGACCAGCCGCACGCCGCAGGCAATGTCGAATCCCACCCCACCCGGAGAGACGACACCGCCGGCCTCCACGTCGGTGGCGGCCACACCACCGATGGGGAACCCGTAGCCCCAGTGGATGTCCGGCATGGCGTAGGACGCTCGGACGATGCCCGGCAGCGTAGCCACATTGGCCACCTGCTCCACGGCGCGGTCCTCGACCGCCTTCTCCGCCATTTCCTCGGTGGCAAACACGATCCCGGGCACACGCATCCCCGGCACCGCGTCCTGGGGGATCCGCCACACGAAAGGCTCGAGCTTCTCGAGCTTCATCGAGAACCTCCTCCGCCCGAGTGTACCCGCCCGACCCCCCGGCAGCGCGCAGATCGGTGGGCGGGTTCGGGGGGTGCGGGGCCTGCCTCTAAACGTCGAGGTACACCTGAGCGTTCCACCCACCGCCGGGCTCGCGGGCCACCTTTACCCGGTGGTACGTGGCCGCCTTGACGCCAACGCCCTCGAGCTCGCGGTCACCACGGGGCGAGAGCCGGACCCGGGCCGACAGCGTCGTGTCGTCGACCCGGTCAACAGCGAGCCCCGTGAACACCGCATCTTCGGTCTCGTGCAGGTACAGGAGCTCGTCCAGCCACGACACCAGCAGCGCTGCCTGGTCGGGGGCCTCGACCTCAACGTCGCGCTCCGTCCCGCCGTCCGGGAACCACGCCCCCTGGAGGGTGGCCAGTCCCTCCCCTAATGCCTCGAAGACCTCCTCGCGTGTGGGCGCCCGGGCCCGGAGCCCGACGTCGGCCGTGTGCTCGAGGACTTCGAACCGCTCGGTCATCGGCCGCGGCCCTCGTCCATGCTCCTCCGCTGCGGGCCGAAAGGGCCAAAGACCACGCGGATGTGGAAGGGCACCAGCACCGCGAGGGTCACGACCACGAACACGACCTGGGAGATGGGCGGCTCCGACTGAAGCAGCATCCCTCCCCATCCGATCGCGGCACCGCCGGCAGCCAACAGAGCCGCCACGACGGAAGCCGGCACCCAGGTACGCAGCCAGAAGGCGGTCACGGCGGCCAGCGCCGCGCCGGCCACCACGAACCAGGCGCCCCCCGCCTCGCCTCCCGCCGTCACACCGGCATTATGCTGGCCCGGCCGATGAGCCAGTACGCGGCGCTCACGCCCGACCGACGCCGCATCTACGCCGTTCAGGGCATCCGGGCGTTCGTGTACGGCTTCGGAAGCGTGATCCTGGGGGCCTCGTTGGCCCGGGCGGGCCTGTCGGGCACCGAGGTCGGAGTGGTCTTCGCCGCCCTCCTCGCCGGCTCCGCTCTCGCTTCGCTCCTCATCACTGCTCGGGCCGACCGGTGGGGCCGACGACTGGTGTATCGAGGGCTCCTCGCCGCGATGGGTATCGCGGGCACGATCTTCGCCCTCACCGACTCGCTCCCCCTTCTCATCGTTGCCGCGCTGACCGGGACGGTCTCGATCGACGTCGTCGAGTCGGGGCCGTTCACCTCGCTCGAGCAGGCCATGCTGCCTCGCACCGCCGGCCCTTCCACGGCTCGAGCGTTCGGCGTGTACAACGCGGTCGCCGCGGTCGTGGGGTCAGCCGGAGCGCTCGCGGCGGGAGGGCCCGAGCTCCTTCGCGAGGTCCTGCCCGGGGCGCCGCCGGGCCAGCGCTGGCTTCTGCTCTATCCGGCTGCCGCGGCAATCGCACTCGTGGTCGCTGCGGGGTTTTCCGACGAGGTGGAACCTGCTCTGGGGACAAGGCCGGAGGCAAGCAGCCCCAGGCGGCAGCGAGCGCTTGAACGCTCGCGTGGGCCAGTCCTCCGCCTGGCGGCTCTCTTCGCCCTCGACTCCTTCGCCGGCGGGTTCATCGTTCAGTCGTTCCTGGTCTATTGGTTCACCGAGGTCCTCGGGGCCTCGACGGTCGTGATGGGGGTGGCTCTCGCCGCTGCGGGGCTGGTGCAAGCTGCGTCGTTCCTCGCCGCCCCACGAGTCGCCGCCCGCATCGGCCTTCTCAACACGATGGTATTCACGCACCTTCCATCAAACGTGCTTCTTGCCCTGATCCCGCTCGTGCGAAGCCTTCCGGGCGCGCTCGCGCTCCTCGTGGCCAGGTTCGCCCTGTCGCAGATGGACGTTCCCTCTCGGCAGGCATATCTCGCGGCGCTCGCGGGACCCACCGAGCTCTCCGCGGCGGCGTCCGTCACCAACGCCACGCGAACCGCGGTGCGTCCCCTTGCCCCTCCCCTCGCCGGCGCGGCCGTGGGTACGGCGGTGCCGGGGCTCCCTTTCTTCGTGGCAGGTGGGCTGAAGATCGTCTACGACCTGGCGCTGTATGCGTGGTTCCGCAGGATCCCGGTGGAGGGAGAACGGGGCCGGACGATCAGGCGACCCGCTCCTCCAAAGACCGCTGGGCCTGGATGACCAGCATCGCCTCGAGCAAGACCCCCAGGAAGAGGATCGACCCGAGCCACAGGCCGGCTTGGTGCAACCCGGCCGGAATGTTTCCCGGGCCGGCGAACCTCACCACATACAGCCCGAACGCGTTCGCCGCCACGTACCCTGCCGACACGACTGCCAGAACGACCAGGAGCAGCAGCCGCGTCCGCGGTCCTGCCAGCCACTGCCCCACACCAAGCGCGAGCAGCCCGGCCGCTCCCAGGAGGCCCATGGTGACGAACCACCCTCCTACGGATGGCGAACCGACTTGTTCCAGGCCAGGTTCTGGGGGTATCACGACGCCCAGATAGCGGAACCCGGTCCACGCGCACAGGACCGCCGTGACCGCGGACCCCGCCGCGACCAGGGTCCTGCCCATCGGATCAGTCTTCCTCGACGGCCTGGGTGATGACCGGAGCGACCGCGGCCACGCGCTGGCGCCCATCGAGCTTCATGACGCGCACACCCTGGCTGGGGCGACCGGTCTGGCGGATCTCCGACGCGGGGACACGGATCACGATTCCCGACGTTGAGATGACGAACACGTCCTGGCCCTTGGAGCCCACGAACGCTCCGGCGAGTTGCTTCCCAACCCTTTCCGACAGCTTGTGGGTGATCACTCCCATGCCGCCGCGGCCCTTCTTCGGGTACTCCTTCACTGGCGTCCGCTTCCCGAAGCCCGCTGCGGTAAGTGTGACAAGATCGTCGCCGTCTCCCGCCAGGGCCATGGCGATCACTTCATCCTTGGTTCCCACTCGCATGCCGATCACTCCGCTCGCCTGCCGCCCCATGGCCCGGACGTTCTTCTCCTCGAACCGGATCGCCTTCCCGCTGCGCGATACCAGGATGATGTGATCCTTGCCACCGGTGAGCCTGGCCACGATGAGCTCGTCTCCCTTGCGGAGGTTGATGGCGGCGAGGCCCGAGCGCGGCGAGTCGTACTCTTTCAGCGTGGTCTTCTTCACCAGGCCTCTCTTCGTGGCGAACACCAGGAACGTGGCGTCGTCGTAGTCCTCCAACGCGATGACCGCAGCCACCTTCTCCTCACCGGAGAGCGAGATCCCGGGGAGGTTGGAGGCGTAGACGCCTCGCGCCGTGCGAGAGCCCTCGGGCACCTCGTGCACCTTTACCCGGTAGACCTTCCCGGTGTTGGTGAAGAACAGCAGCCAGTGGTGCGTCGTGGTGGTGAACACGTGGGCGACGACATCTTCCTCCTTGAGGTTGGCCCCGCGCACACCTCGCCCGCCCCGACCTTGCTGCCGGTAGGTCTCGATCGGTAGCCGCTTCACGTAGCCGGCCCGGGACACCGTGATGACCACGTCCTGGCGGGCCACCAGATCCTGGATGTCGATCTCGCCCTCATCGGCACGGAGCTCGGTCCGCCGGGCGTCCGCGTACCGCTTCTTGATCTCGAGGAGCTCGTCCTTGATCACGCCCCGGATCCTCCCAGGGTCCTTGAGGAGAGCGGTGAGGCGCTTGATGGTGTCCTGGAGCTCGCGGTGCTCTTCCTCCAGCTTCTCTCGCTCCAACCGGGTCAGTCGGCGCAGCGGCATGTCCAGGATGTGATTGGCCTGGATCTCGGAGAGCGTGAACCGGCTCATCAACTTGGTACGCGCCTCGTCGCTATCCGACGAACCCCGGATGATCTTGATCACGGCGTCGAGGTTGGCCAGGGCGATGAGCAGGCCCTCGACGATGTGGTCCCGCTCCTCTGCTTTCCGAAGCTCGTATTGGGTCCGTCGAGTGACGACCTCCTCCTGGTGGGAGATGTAGTGACGGACGACATCGGTCAGCGAGAGCGTCCGGGGCACCGCGTCGACGAGAGCAAGCATGATGACCCCGAAGCTCTCCTGGAGCTGGGTGTGCTTGTACAGGCGGTTCAGGACGATCTGCGGGTTGGCGTTCCGACCAAGCTCGACGACGAGACGCATGCCCCCGCGGCCGCTGGACTCGTTGCGGACCCGCGCGATCTCGGGGACCCGCTTGGACAGTCGGAGCTCCTCGATCTTCTCCGCCACCCTCGACGGGTTCACCTGGTACGGGACCTCGGTGACCACGAGCTTCTGGCGGCCGCGCGAATCCTCCTCCACGGTCACCCTGGCCCTGATCCGGACGGAGCCGCGGCCGGTCTCGAAGTAGTCCTTGATCCCGTCGCGACCCATGATGAACCCGCCGGTGGGGAAGTCGGGTCCCTTGATGTGACGCATCAGCTCCCGGACGGTGATGTCGGGCTTGTCGATCGCCGCCACCACGCCGTCGATGACCTCGCCGAGATTGTGCGGAGGGATGTTGGTGGCCATCCCCACGGCGATACCCGCCGATCCGTTCACCAACAGGTTCGGGAATCGAGCCGGGAGGACCGTCGGCTCGTTTTCTTCGCCGGAATAGTTCGGGATGAACTCGACCGTCTCCGCCTCGATGTCTCGGAGGAGTTCCATGGCCAGTGGCCCCAAGCGCGCCTCGGTGTACCTCATCGCTCCTGGTGGGTGGCCCTCGATCGAACCGAAGTTCCCCTGTCCGTCGATCAGTGGGTACCGGAGCGAGAAGTCCTGTCCCATCCGGACCAGGGCGTCGTAGATGGCGTCCCCTCCGTGGGGGTGGTACTTCCCCATCACGTCCCCGACCACTCGGGCGGACTTCTTGGTCGGCCGGTCGGGGCGCAGGCCCGCCTCGAGCATCCCCCACAGGATCCGGCGGTGGACCGGCTTGAGGCCGTCCCGAACGTCAGGAAGAGCCCGGGCCACGATGACCGACATCGCGTAGTCCAGGAACGACGACCTGATCTCCTCTTCGATGTCGATCGGTTCGATCCGCGCGAGGGTCTCGACCATCTACTTCACTCCTGGAACGCGGCGAGCGGGGAACGTGCCACGCAGTCGCCCGTCATACGTCGATCAGCCGCACGTCCTTGGCGTTCTCCTGGATGAATTGCCGCCGCCCCTCGACGTCCTCGCCCATAAGGATGCCGAACATCCGGTCCGCGGCCGCAGCGTCATCGAGGGTGACCCGGAGCAGCGTGCGTTGCTCGGGGTCCATGGCTGTCTCCCACAATTGGTCTGGGTTCATCTCACCGAGCCCCTTGAACCGCATGGGCTTCAGGTTCTTCTTCCCGTCCTTCTTGCTCGCCGCGTCGAGCTCCTTGTCCGAGTAGAGATACGTAGGCTTCCCGTTGATCGTCACCCGGTATAGCGGGGGTTGGGCGATGTACACGAAGCCCGCATCGATCAGCTCCTTCATGTATCGGAAGAGGAACGTGAGGAGCAGGGTGCGGATGTGCGCGCCGTCCACGTCGGCGTCGGTCAGGGCCACGATCTTGTGGTACCGGGCCCTGCCGATCTGGAACTCCTCGCCGATGCCGGTGCCGATCGCCGTGATCAGCGCCTGGATCTCCTTGTTCTCGAGGATCTTGTGAAGACGGGCCTTCTCGACGTTGAGGATCTTCCCGCGGATGGGGAGGATGGCTTGGAAGGACGGGTCGCGGGCCTGGATGGCGGGTCCCGCGGCCGAGTCGCCCTCGACGATGAAGATCTCGGTCTTCTCGGGCTCTCCGAGCTGACAGTCGGCCAGCTTCCCGGGAAGCGTCGAGTCCAGGATGCCTTTCCGGCGGGCGAGATCCCTGGCCTGACGGGCGGCCTGCCGCGCCTTGGACGCCTGGATGCATTTTTGGACGATGCGTTTGGCGTCGCCGGGATGTTCTTCCAGCCAGATCACCAGGTGCTGGTTGACCGTGGTCTCGACGAACGACCGCACGTCGGTATTCCCGAGCTTGGTCTTGGTCTGACCCTCGAACTGAGGCTCCCGGAGCTTCACCGCGAGGATCGCCGTCAACCCCTCGCGGATGTCTTCGCCGATGAGGTTCTCCTCCTTCTCCTTAAGGAGGTTGTTCGCTCGCGCGTAGCGATTGACGACGTTGGTTACCGCCTTTTTGAATCCCTCTTCGTGAGTCCCGCCCTCATGCGTGTTGATCGTGTTGGCGAAGCTGTAGATCGACTCGGCGAACCCGGTATTCCACTGCATGGCCACCTCGACCTCTGCCTGGTCGTGTCTGGTGGCCTCGAAGTGGACGACGCGATTGTTGACCGCGTCCCTGCCGTGGTTCAGCAGCTTCACGAAATCGGCCAGGCCGCCGGCCGCCTTGTACACGTCCCGCCATTCGGGGGTTTCGCGCTCGTCGACGAACGCGATCTCCACGCCCCGGGTCAGGAAGGACAGCTCGCGGAGGCGCTCGGCGAGGATATCCCGCTTGAACTCGAGCTCCTCGAAGATCTCCGGGTCAGGCCAGAACGTGATGATGGTGCCGGTCTTCTTGGTGGCCTTCCCCTTGCGCAGCTTCATGAGGGGCTTGCCCCGCTCGTAAGTCTGGCCCCACATGCATCCGTCCCGGGCCACCTCAACCTCGAGTCGGCGAGACAACGCGTTCACCACGGAGATCCCCACGCCGTGCAGTCCGCCCGAGACTGCGTAGGACTTTCCCCCGAACTTCCCACCGGCGTGGAGCGTGGTGAGCACGACCTCCACCGCCGGACGGCGGTCCTTCAGCTTGGGGATAGGTTGAACCGGGATGCCGCGGCCGTTGTCCAGGACCTGCACGGCACCGTCGGGCAGCAAGCGCACCAGGATCTTCGTGCAGTGTCCCGCCAGGGCCTCGTCGATCGCGTTGTCGACGACTTCGTAGACGAGGTGGTGGAGTCCGCGCGGCCCGGTGGTGCCGATGTACATGCTGGGCCGCCGACGGACGGCCTCGAGACCCTCGAGGACCGTGATGTCGGCGGCCGTGTAGGAGCCCTTCGTCGCGCTCTCGACTCGATTCTTCGGGCTCGGTTGGGCCACGTCACCTCCGTTCGGGATCCGCGCAAAACGGGCCCGGCTCGGTCTCCGAGGGGCGCGTCGCGCGGGAGTTCGGACAACTCATTATACCATCCCGCAAGGGGTGAAACCGCAGGTCAGCCGCCATAATTACCCCTTCCGCGACGTTCCCTCGGACCGACCGAAACCCTCACGATGCGGACCTCCTGTTTGCCCAGGACCTCGTTGGCCCGCTGGCGGATCTCGTGAGCCAGGAACCGGACCTGGGCCCCCCAGGCTCCCGTTGAAACCGACACGATCAGGCTGCCCTCTTCCAGGCTGAAGGGTGCGGTCTCCTGGGCCAGGCGCGCCCCCACGACCTCTTCCCACGACCGGGCCAGACGGCCCAGGGCGAGGCCGCGGCGGAAGTGGCCCGTGTCCATGGCCTCGCGGAGGACGCCCCCAACCGGCTTCAGCTCCTCGGAACGACCCGGGGCGCGGCGGTCACGTCCGGACGCGGCCGTCTTCCACCTCCCACACCTTGGCGTCCGGAGGAACCTGGGCCTCGTCGGGCACGGCGACCACCACCTGGCCCCGGCCGGGAAGCTCTTCTCCCACCCGGCGGCGGCGGATCGGGTCGAGCCCGGAGAACGGGTCGTCGAGCACCAGCACGGGAGGATCCCTCGTCTCCAGGGCCACGGCGCCGGCCAGTCCCAGACGCAGACAGAGCGTGGCCGCCCACGCCTCCCCATGCGAGGCGAACCCCCGGGCCGTGAGGTCCCCCATCAACAGCTCGAGGTCGTCCCGATGCGGCCCTACCAGGGTGGTCCTCCGGAGCAGCTCGTCCGAGCGACGGGCCGCCAGACGCTGATGGAACCACGTCGACAGCGCCGCCACCGAGTCGGGGTTGTTGTGGTCTTCGACGCTTCCTCCCGCCGCCTCCACACCGTCCGGCGCCACCGAGGACCGATACCGAACGGCGAGCCGCTCCCCCGCCAGCGCTTCGTAGTCGTCACCGGCCCGGGGCCCCACCCGGGCAACCGCGGCGGCCCGGGCCAACGTCACCTGGGTCCCGTGCTGGACGAGCTCGCCGTCCCAGGCCTCGAGGCCGTCCGGTGCCCCCGATCCGTCGTGCTCCTTGAGCAGCCGATTCCTCTGCCGGAGGGCCCGGTCGTAGCTGCGGCGAGCCGCGTCCAGGGCCGGCCACAGCGCCAGCGACGTCTCGTCGAGGAACCGCCTCCGGTCCTCCGGCTGCCCCTGGACGATCGCGAGGTCTTCGGGGATGAACATCACCGAGCGGACCCGCTGCCTCAGGTCGCGCTTCCGCCGCACCGCACTGCGGTTGACCTGGATCCGGTTCGCGCCGGAGGCCCGAACCTCTACCTCGACGAGCACCCGGCCCGCGGAGGTCTCCACCTCGCCGCGGAGGTAGGCGCGGTCGGCTCCCCGGCGCACCAAGGGCTCATCCGACGAGGCCCGCGGTGACGACAGCGTGAGCAGATAGTGGATCGCCTCGAGCAGGTTCGTCTTGCCCTGGGCATTCGGCCCCAGCACCACCACCACTTCCGACGGGAACTCCACAGACGTCTCCCGGTGGTTCCGGAAGTCCCGGACCTCCAGCCAGGCCAGGCGCACCTAGCCCACGGGGGCGGGGAGTCGAACCGGCATGACCAGGTAGGTGAACTCGTCGCCCTCGCCCCGGAGCACCGCCGGCTTGAGCCCGTCCCGGAGCTCGATCTGCACTCGCTCCCCCACCGCCCCGGCGAGACCGTCGCCCAGGTAGCTCGGGTTGAACGCGATGGTGATCTCCTCGCCCTGGTACTCGGCCTCCACAGCCTCAACGGCGCCGCCGAGGTCGGGAGAGGAGGAGGTCAGCCGGGCCCCGAGTCGATTGAGCTCCATCCGTATGGGCGAGTTCTCCCTGGCCAGGAGGCCGACCCGGCGCACGGCTTCCAGGAGCTGTTGGCGGGGGGCGGCCAGCCGGTTGGCGCCCGGTTCGGGGATGAGCTGGCGGAAGTTGGGGAACTCCCCCTCGATGAGCCGTGACGTGAGGCGCCACTCACCGATGTCGAATGACGCCTGGGACTCCCCCAGTACGATGGCCACCTCGCCCTTCTCCTCGCTGGCGGCGACCCGCCCGGCCTCGGACAGGGCCCGTTCGGGAACGAGTGCCCGCGCCTCCCCGTCGCCGGTCGCCCGGAGTTCCCGGATGGCCAGCCGATATGAGTCCGTCGCTACCATCGTCAGGCCCTCTCGGTTCGCCTCGAGCAGAACCCCGGTCAGGATGGGGCGGGCTTCGTCGCGGGAGGCCGCCTTCACTACCTGGGCTGCCGCCTCGGCGAAGGCCGCCGACTCCACGGTGACCCGGGTCCCTACGGGCTCCCGAAGGCTCGGGAAGTCCTCCGCCGGCAAGCACCGAAGCGTCCCCTCGAAGCTCCGACACACCACCTTGGCCTGGGCCCCGTCGGCCTCGAACTCCACCGCATCGGGGGACAGCGACTTCACCATGTCGGCCAGCAGACGGGCCGGGACCAGCACGCTTCCCTCCTCCCGGACCTCCACCGCAACCCGGACCTCGGTGGAAACCTCGAGATCGGTCGTCAGGAGCAGGAGCCCCTTCTCCCCCGCGGTCATGAGCACCCCCGTAAGTGCGGGGATTCCCGGGCGCGTGGACACTCCTCGCTGCACGGTCTGCAAGGCTTCCGACAGGACGTCGCGCTCACACCTGAACTTCACGGTTCACCTCCGAATGGGCGGCGGGGATCTCGATTCAAGGAGAGGGAGAGAGAAACTAGCTGTAGTAGTAGGGCCTGTGGATGATGAGGAAAACCCATGGGTTCCACAGCGTAGCGCTCTGGTCTGACATGTGTAGGGGGTGGGGAACGGCGTGGAGCGATCGAAGCGGCGAGCGAGGCGTGGCCCGCCTTGAGCCTCGCGTTGAGGACAACCCACCCGGGGCGGATGGGTTCTCCACATGCCATCCTCACCGGGGAGCCCTCGCTGCGGTCTTGATCTTCTTGGTGAGGTCCTGCACCTGCTTGTAGGTGGAGCCGCGCACGGGCATCTGGCCCTCGATCTTCTGGATCCCGTGCAGGGCCGTGGAGTGGTCCCTCTCGAACAGCTCCCCGATCTTGATCAGGGAAAGGCCGGTCAGCTCCCGCAGGAGGTACATGGCGATGTGTCGGGCCGTGGTGAGCGGGCGAGACCGGCTCTTCGACACGAGATCCTCCCGGCCCAGACCGAAGTACTTGGCGGTCTCGTCCATGATGGTCTCCGAGGAGATCTCCTGGCTGCCGTGGGGGAGGAGGTCCTCGAGGGCTCGTTCGGCGAGGGATACGTCGACGGGAAGCCGGGACAGCGAGGCGAACGCCGCCACCCTGAGGAGGGCCCCCTCGAGCTCTCGGATGTTGGAGTCGAACTTCTCAGCGATGAATGTGGTGACCTGGTCCGGGACCGCCAGGGCGTCGCGGATGGCCTTCATCTGGAGGATGGCGATCCGGGTCTCGAGGTCTGGCGGTTGGATGTCCACGCACAGGCCCCAGCGGAACCTGTTGCGCAGGCGGTCCTCGAGGCCGGCGAGCTCCTGGGGCGGGCGGTCGCTGGCGATCACGATCTGCCGCTCGGAGCGGTGGAGGTCGTTGAACGTGTGGAAGAACTCGGTCTGGGTCTCCTCCTTACCGGCCAGGAACTGGATGTCGTCGACCAGCAGGACGTCGTTGTCCCGGTAGCGGCGCTGGAAGGTGTAGCCCTTCCCCTCCCGAATGGCCCGGATGAACTCGGTGACGAAGGCTTCGGAGGTCACGTACTTGACCCGAAGCATGGGGCTCAACCTGGTCATGTGGCTGGCAATTGCGTACAGGAGGTGTGTCTTCCCCAGCCCCACCCCTCCGTAGATGAACAGGGGGTTGTAGGCCTTCGAGGGTGGAGCCTCGGCCACCGCCATGGCCGCGGCGTGGGCGAACCGGTTGGAGGGGCCCAGCACGAAGGTGTCGAACGTGTACCGCTCCGAGAAGGTGCCGCCGACTTCCGGAGCTGGGGGGGCCGGGGTGCCCGGAGCGGTGGGCGCCGCTGGCGAGGCCTTTGCTTGTGAGGGCTCGGAACGGTCGGCCCGGTCACGGACCGTCAGACGAATGGCTAGCTCGGCGCCGCCGGCCTCGCGGACGGCCTTGGTCACCAGGTCCATGTAATGGTGGGCGAGCCAGGACTTCACGTACTCGCTGGGGGCGACGAGCTCTAGGACCCCGTCGGGGAGCCCGCGGGCTTCCACCGCCGAGAACCACATCTTGTACGAGCTCTCGGCGAGGTCCCGGCGGATCCGCTCCAGGGCCCGGGCCCAGGCTTCAGTCGGTTCGACCCCGGTCGCCTGCGAGATCTTTTCCACAAGTAGTTTCCACAGGTGTGGATTTGCCTGGGGAAGGAAATCGGGGCCGCCTCTTGGGCGGCCCCGGGGAAGCCGGCGCGGATAGTACACCCCGCACCCCGAGGGTGACAACGAGTTTCGTGTGACCAGCGCTTTCGATGAGCGCTCGGCGCGGGAGGGAGCCCCCCCCCCTCGAATCCGGGGCCTGACCTGCGCGTTAGGGGCGCGCAGGAGGGGGAGCAAGCTTCGGGTCGCCCTTCTTGGCGAGGCGCCCCTGGCCTGCCTATAATTCGCTGCCCCACCCGGAGATGCCATGAAGCGCACCTATCAGCCCCACAGCCGCAGACGGAAGAAGACCCACGGGTTCCGCATCAGGATGCGGAGCCGAGCCGGGCGCAAGATCCTCGCTCGTCGAAGGGCCAAGGGTCGAGCCAGGCTGGGCGCCTGAAGCCCGGACAGACCCCTTCGGAGCAGTCGGTCTCGGCCTCCCCGCGAGGGCCGGCTGGGAGACTGCGTCCCTCGAGCCAGATCGCCCGAGTGGTTCGTGAGGGGACGGCCCTCTCTTCGGATCGAGTGGTAGTGTACGTGGCGCCCGGAACCGGGAAGAGCCGGGCCGCGTGGATCGCCGGCCGGAAAGTGGGGTCGGCGGTGGCCCGGAATCGGGCCCGCCGGGTCCTCAGGGACACCTGGGGCGCTCTCGCCCATGAGGTGCGCGCGGGAACTGACCTGGTCCTGGTAGCCCGCCCCAGGATAAGGGGAGCGAACGCGCACGATCTGGTGGAAGAGGTCGCTCGGGTCCTGGTCCGAGCCGGCGTGATTGCTCGATGAGGTGGGGATGAGCTCTTCGGGGGAAGCCGAAGCCACGGTCGCGGAGGTAGAAGAGGTCTCTGCCAGGTCCCGGGGGCCGCTGTGGGCGGCAGGCCTTCCCGCCCGTGCCATCCTTGTGGGGCTGCTCCAGATGTACCGCAGCGTGGTCGCACCGCTGCTCCCTGCCCGGTGCCGGTTCTATCCCTCGTGCTCGGGGTATGCCCTGGAGGCCGTCGGTGTCCATGGTGCGGCCAAGGGCCTGGTCTTGGCGGTCTGGCGGGTCCTTCGGTGCAGCCCGGCGACGGCTGGGGGCAGCGACCCGGTCCCGCGCCGCGGCGCCTGGCGGCCCGCGGAGGAACGGCGGGGGATTTCGTATGATGCCGTCATACCGCCGAACGTCGGAGAGGCTTAGTGGCGATGGTCGCGGTGGCGTGGTGGCAGGCCGTCCTGGAGGTGCTGGGGAGGATCTTGGCGTTCCTCTACGACCTCGTCCCGAGCTACGGAGTGGCGATCATCCTCGTGACGGTGCTCGCTCGGGTGGTCCTCCTCCCCGTGAGCATCAAGCAAGTGGTGGGGATGCGGTCCTCTCAGGCGGCCATGCGTCGGGTACAGCCGAAGGTAGACGCGCTCCGGAAGAAGTACCGGGGCAACCGGCAAAAGTTCGCCGAGGAGCAGATGAAGCTGTATCGCGAAGAGGGCATCAACCCTCTGGGGGGATGTCTGCCGATGCTCCTCCTAGTGTTGCAGGTTCCGGTGTTCGTGGCCCTCTACTCGGTTCTCCGGGGAGACCCGCACAAGGTGGAGGAGATCTATCCCCAGCGAGAGGTGAATCCGGCCATCGCCCACCTCCCCGCTGGGAGCTCTCTGGCCGAGGCGATCCAGGAACAGCGCGCCGGGTTCCTGGGAATGAACCTCAGCTGCTCGCCGACCCAGGCTGGCAGAGGAGAGGTGGACCTGGTGGCTGGGGCCGCGGAGGCGAAGGTGAACTGCGGCGCGGGTGTGCCGGCCGCTATCCCGTTCTACGTGCTTGTAGCCCTGATGGTGTTCACCACTTGGTACCAACAGCGGCAGATGCAGGCCACCGCCGCTGGGACCCAGGCTCAGCAGATGCAGATGATGGGTCGGATCATGCCCGTCTTCCTGGGGTTCATCTCACTGTCCATCCCTGCAGGGGTTCTGATCTACTGGGTGACCACGAACGCGTGGCAGATCGGGCAGCAGCAATTCGTCCTCGTGGGTAAGTCTCAACCGGAAGTTGAGAGTCGTCCCGGGCCAAAGTCGTCCGGGAGCCGCTCCTCGAGGGGTTCGCGCAATGCGGGAAGTCGAAAGAAGCGCCCCAAGCGTTGAGGAGGCCATAGAGGCCGCTCTCGACGAGCTCGGGGTAAGCGAGCAAGAGGCTGAGGTGCAGATCCTGCGAGAACCGCAGAGAGGCCTCCTCGGGATGGGGGCCCAGGACGCACTGGTGCGAGTTCGCGTCCGGGAGGAGGAGCTCGGCGGAGTCGACCTCGAAGAGCAGGCCGACCTAGCGGAAGAGTTCCTTAACGGGCTTCTCGAGCGGGTGGGGATCGAAGCGGAGATCGACCGCCACGTTGTAGAGGGGGTCACGTACGTCGACATCGTCGGAGCCGAGGGGGGCGAGGGGATGGGGCTCCTGATCGGCAAACATGGCTCCACCTTGGACGCGCTTCAGGAGCTGGTTCGGTCGGCGGTGCAGCGTCGGACCGGTTCCCGGTGCCGTGTGCTCGTTGACGTGGAAGACTACGCGAAGCGGCGCCGGTCCCACCTGGCGGAACGGGCGAGGCAGGTAGCCCGCCGGGTTCGGCGGACCGGTCGGCAGGAAGCGCTTGAGCCGATGAGCCCCTACGAACGGAAGATCATTCATGACGCGGCGTCCGAGGTGGGCGGCGTGGAGAGCGCCAGCGAGGGCCAGGAACCCGACCGGCGGGTGGTCATCCGGAAGAAGCAGTAGGCTCCTTGATGAGCCCAGACGCCGGCCATCCGCGCCGTTCTGTTTCACGTGAAACAGAGCTTGGAGCAGACCCGGATGGTGGGAGAAGTTTCACGTGAAACAGGCCAGTTCCATCCCCCAGGTCATTGCAGGGGCGAAGGCCATGGGGATCTCACTCTCTGAGGAGGCCGCCCGCCGGCTTCTCCGCTTCGAGGATCTCCTCAGGAACAGAGCCGTCCCCCTCGGTCTCTTGTCCGTGGGGGACGCGCCCCGGATTCACGAGCGTCACGTGGTGGACTCTCTTCGGGCGGCGACCCTGTTCACGCCAGCTGACGAGGCCGCGTTCGACTTGGGGCCCGGAGCCGGGCTTCCAGGACTGGTTCTGGCCGTGGCCGTTCCATGGTGTCGTTTCGTGCTTGTGGAGCCGAGACGGATTCGGATCGGCTTCCTCGAGCTGGCCGTGGAGAGTCTCGGCCTGACCAACACTGACATCGCTCCCGTCCGTGCCGAGGCGCTCGACGGACAGGCGGACGTGGTCACGGCCCGGGCTTTCGCTCCCCTGCCTCGCACCTGGAAGGTCGCCTCGAGGCTGCTTCGATCGGATGGGCGACTGGTGTACTTCGCCGGCCTGTCTCTACGCGATCCCGTCGGGGTGGCCGAGCGTGCGGCAGCCGAAGGACCATCCCCGGCTGTCGTATCCACCCGACGGGTACTTGCAACCTCACCCCCTTTGGTTATCATGACTCGGAAGTGAGCATAGGCCAGGATGCGGCCGGCTCCGGTCCCGGCCCGCCGAAGCGTCTCCAGGCGGAGCCTCAACCGCAGGTCGAGGGTTCTGCCGCACCTCCCCATGCCCGCAAGCGCGACCCAAGCAGCCCCCTCGAGCCCGGTCGATCCACCGCCATATCGACCATCCCCGAACCGGGGTCAGTCGAGTCGACGCGCGTCATCGCGGTCGTCAACCAGAAGGGGGGCGTCGGAAAGAGCACGACAGCGGTGAACCTGGGCGCGGCCCTGGCCGAGATGGGGAACACGGTGCTGGTCATCGACCTCGATCCTCAGGGGAACGCGTCAACGGGCCTGGGCATCGACCATGCAAGCCGGGACATCACCACCTACCAGGTGCTGACCGGGGAGGTGCCCCCGAGGGAGGCCGTGGCCGAAACCCCCGTCCCCGGCCTGTGGGCGATACCCTCGACGATCGACCTCGCCGGCGCCGAGATCGAGCTCGTCAGCCAGTTCTCCCGGGAGACGCGACTGCGGAGGTCGGTGGAGGAGCTAGCCGGATCCTTCGACTTCGTCTTCCTCGACTGCCCCCCCTCGCTGGGACTCCTTACCGTGAACGCCCTCACCGCGGCGGGCGAGTTGATCGTCCCGATCCAGTGCGAGTACTACGCCCTGGAGGGCCTCGGGCAGCTCCTCCGGAACGTGAGGCTGGTCCAGCAGAACCTCAACTCAAGGTTGAGACTTGCGGGGATCCTCCTGACGATGTTCGATCCCCGCACGCGCCTGTCCGAACAGGTGGTGGGGGAGGTGCGCCGGTACTTCGGGCAGCGTGTGTATGATGCTGTCATACCACGCACAGTGCGGCTCTCCGAGGCGCCGGGGTTCGGGCTCCCGATCACTCACTACGACCCGAGGTCCAAGGGAGCCGCGGCGTACCGGACACTGGCCCGGGAGGTCGTCGAGAGGCCCGTGAGCGGGGAGCCCCTCCCTACGGGAGAGCCGCCGAGAGTGGTGGTCTCCGAGGCCGGTCCTCCCCCGCCCGAAGAGGAAGAGGAGGTCTCCGCTTCCAGCGAGGAATCCGTGACGGTGCTCGACAGCCCTGGACCCCCCGGATCGCGAGAGGGCCGGAGTCGGACGGGGAAACTCCCGGAGGCGGGTGCGCCTACACCTGGGCGACCCGACAGGGCCGCCGTGCCCGCGACCGAAGGTGGCTCGCAGGGGCCCGGCGACCCAGTGACCGAGGAAGACGAGCAAAGCTCGAGGGCCGGTGGCGGACCGGCGATCCCGGCAGCTGAGGATGGGGTGGCCATCCCGCCGCACGCTGCCGAGGAGCGTGCGGAGCCCCCCGCCGAGGAGCCCGAATGGAAGGGCTTGGGCGTGTCCCGGGGGCCCGGAGAGCGTGAGGAAGAGGACACCGGAGGGCGACAGGACGACGCCTCCGGCAGCCGGTGGCGATTGTTCCGCAGGAGGCAAGGAGGAGAGTCGTGATGAAGAAGGGAGGCCTGGGACGGGGCCTGTCGGCGCTGATTCCGGGGGCCCGAGAGGAGAGCGGTCTCCTGGAGGTTCCCGTGGCCGTGATCGCGCCGAACCCCCGGCAGCCAAGGGGTGGTTTCGAGGAGGAGAGCCTTTCCGGCCTTGCCCGGTCGATCCAGGAGGTCGGTGTGCTTCAGCCGATCGTGGTCCGAGCCACCGGCGAAGGATACGAACTGGTGGCGGGGGAGCGCCGGCTGAGGGCGGCAAAGCTCGCCGGGCTGGCCACCATCCCCGCGGTGGTCCGTCAGACCGACGACATCGAATCCCTCCGGGAAGCCCTGATCGAGAACCTCCACCGGGAGGACCTCGCCCCCCTCGAGCTCGCCGCGGCGTTCCAGGAGCTCCTGGACGAGCTGGGCGTCTCCCAGGAAGTGCTGGCCGAGCGGATGGGATTCTCCCGGTCGCACATCGCCAACACGATTCGACTCCTCCAGCTCCCCGCGGAGGTTCAGCGGCTCCTCGCCGAGGGCAAGATCCAGGCCGGTCACGGTCGGGCGCTCCTCGCCCTCACCGATCGAGATGCCCAGACCGCCATTGCCCTTCGCATCGCCGCGGAGGACCTATCGGTCCGTCAGGTGGAGGAGCTGGCCAAGTCCTATGGGAGGGTGGAAGCTCCGGGGGCACGGGCGGCGGTGCGCTCTCGCCGCCCACCGGATCCGCGGGCGGCCGAGGTGGAGGAGCTGCTGTCGGATCAGCTGTCCACCCGGGTGCGGGTCCAGATCGGCCGCAGGAAGGGGAAGATCGTCGTGGAGTTCGGTTCCGCGGACGATCTCGACCGGATCGTGACCCGGATCGTGAGCGGCCCCTAGGGAAGCGGGTTACGGCCCGGCCTGTTCCGGTCGTGGGAGTCGTGACACAGAAATCGCGGGAGCCAGCAAGAAGATGAGGACGAACGGGGGGCCGCGCGGCCCAGAGAAAGGGGCCGACCGCGCGGGGACGGCGGGCGGGGCGGAGTCGGTCGAGCCCGCCGATCCCATCGAGGCCGGGCTGGGGGAGCCGCAGCGAGCGATCATGTCGGTCTCGCTGGGAGTCCTCCTGGGAACCCTCTTGGCCAAGATGGCCGTCTGGGCTCGCCGGCGGCGACTGGCCTGACGGCGATTTCCCAGGCGCTCGCCCAGGCGGGAGGAACCAGCCCGGCGGCCTGGTCAGGAGCGCGCGGCCGGCCCGGGCCCTTCGATCCGGGGGGTCCGCTGGCTGGACGGACTAGCTCCGTGGCGCCCCCGGGCCAGCTACCCCCCCGGAGCCCCCCGGGGTGAGGAGGCGGCCGGCGAAGTACCGCTCGAGGGCCTGGGCCACGGCCGCGGCCAGCTCCCGGCGGAATCGGTCCTCGCCGAGGAGCTGCTCCTCTTTGGGATTGGTGAGGAAGCACGGCTCGAGCTGCACGGCGGGCATGGTGCTCTCCCGCAGGATGGGGAAGGCCTTCGGGTGGGTCCGGCCATCCTTGAGCCCGGTCCGCGCGACGAGTTCCTCCTGGACCAGGTCGGCGAGTGCTCGCCCCGCCAGCGAATAGGACTCCTGCCGTCCGAAGTAGTAAGTGGATGAGCCCTCCGCCGCAGGATCGGGGTGATCGTTGAAGTGGAGGGCCACCAGGACGTCGGCGCCGGCGGCGTTGGCCCGGGAGGCCCGCTCGGACACGGACGGATCCTCCTCCCGCGAACGCAACAGAAGGGGCTCGGCCCCTCGGCTTCGGAGCTCCGCGGCCAGCAGTTCCGCGAGGTCCCAGGTGACGTCGGCCTCCACGAGGCCCGCTGCCCCGGTGCATCCGGGCTCCTCCGGTCCGTGACCGGGGTCGATGGCCACCCGGTGGCCCGAAAGGGAATCCGCGGCCCGCAACGTCTCTGTCTCCCGGATCTCGGTTCGGCCGGGTCCGGGCACGGACGATTTCAAGCGACCCAGCGCATCCAGGGTAGTCGCGCCGACGATGCCGTCCGGGCGCAAGCCGACGTTTCTCTGGAACTCCTGGGTGGCGCGAGCCGTCTGCTCTCCCAAGATGCCGTCCTCCCGCCCCGGGTCGAACCCCAGGCTGTTGAGGTGGATCTGGAGCGACCGGACATCGTCGCCCCGGAAGTACGGAGACCGAAGGTAGAGGGCCCGGTCGCCGAGGGCGTAGCCGGCCTCCACCAGCTCCTCCCAGGTGTTCTTGCCGACCAGCCCGTCGACCAGTAGCCCTCGGTCTTGCTGGAAGGCCCGAACGGCCCGCTCGGTGGACTCGCCGAACCGGTGCTTCTCGAGTTCCGCGGGATCCACCACGTGGCCCAGGGCGGAAAGGCGCGACTGTACGTCGCGGACGCTCTCTCCCGCGTCTCCACGCCTGATCGTTTCCACGGTGAGCAGTATTCCCCCGGGCCCGGGGGGTATCAACGCTGGTGGGTCACCGACGGATTGGCCAGATCGCAACGCCCTGCGCGGGGCACGCAGGCCGGCGGGCTACGCCGCGATGTGCGGGCCGATCTCCGCGAGGATGGCTTCCTTGCCCTTGGCTCCTACCACCCGGGCCTTCTCCTCGCCGTCCTTGAACAGGATCAGCGTCGGGATGCCCATGACCCCAAACCGCTGCGCGGTGGAGGGATTCTCGTCCACGTTCAACTTCATGACGCGGAGGGCCTCGCCCTTCTCGCGGCCGATCTCTTCAACGATAGGGGAGACCATGTGGCAGGGGACGCACCAGTCCGCCCAGAAGTCCACCAGGACGGGCATCGGGGAGCCGAGGACCTGGTCATCGAATGCCTGGTCGGTCGTGTGGTTTACTGCTTCGCTCATCCTTCCTCCAGCTTCGTGATGAAGCCGGCGTTTCCGCCGGCTACAACGGTACAACCTCGGCTCACCCCAGCGTATTCCCTGGAGCTCAGCCGAGGTCAGCGAAGGTGCGGGCCACCAGGCGCTGGTGGGCCTGCCGGCGCCCCTGGGCTGCCAGCCGTTCCAAGTCGTGCTCTGCTTGCCGGGTGGCCGCCACGGCTTCCCGGTACAGCCGCCAGACCAGCGGGTAGGGATTTACCCATTCCGCCCCCGCCTGTATCCCGAAGTGCAGATGCGGCGGGAACTCGTCCTCGTGGCCGGGAGAACCGTACCCGGTGTTCCCCACCCGGCCCAG
>DASYVD010000177.1:0-19434 GCA_036000545.1 Actinomycetota bacterium
GGAACCGGCCGGGCCCAGTAGTCCCACCCGGCGTGGCGCTTGGGCGGCGTCCGAGCGACCTCCTCCCGCCACGCTACGAGTCGCGGGCATTTCCGGCACTCAACGATCTCGGCGGTGAGGCGGGCCAGCTGCTGCGGTCGACCCACCCGCTAATGGACCAGCCGGCGCCGCAACAGGTTCAGCGGCAGGACGACGAGCACCGCCGTGACGACGGCGATCCATAGCCCGGCGGCGAGCGCCTCTCCCACGTCGCCCGTGAGCATCAGCGCGCGCATCAGCCGCACCGCCTGATACAGAGGCACGAACCACGCGGCCGTCTGGAACCACTCGGGCAGCCGGTCCAGGGGGAAGAAGATCCCGGAGAACAGGAACATCGGGGTGAGGAACATCGTCCAGTAATAGGTGTAGTAGTCGATGTGGGGAATCACCGCTGTGAACGTCAGCCCGATCACCGAGAACATCATCCCTACGAGGATCGTCGCCACGGGGGCCAGAGCCACCAGCGGCGTGTGCAGCACCCCGAAGAACGACACGATCGCCAGGAACACCATCCCGTAAATGAAGGACCGGGTCGTTCCCCACAAGAGTTCCCCGAGGGCGATGTCCTCCGGAGTCAACGGGGTAGACATCACGGCGTCGTAGATCTTCCCGAAGTGGAGCTTCACGAAGGCGTTGAAGGTCACCTCGAAGGAGGTCCCGAACATCGCCGAAGTAGCCAGCAGCCCGGGGGCGATGAAGTCGACGTAGCGGACGCCCTGGATCGTCGACAGGTAGGCGCCCAGCCCCAGCCCCATAGCCAGCAGGAGGAACACCGGCTCGAAGAAGTTGGGGATGAGGTTCAACTTGTAGGTTCGCTTGTAGATGGCCGCGTTCCGCTGCCACAACCGCCATGCAGCGCCCAGGCGAACGTCGGGCCGGCGCAGGATCCGCGTCGTGGAACGAGCCGAGGTGGCGACGGCGCTCACTCGCGCAACCCCCTGCCGGTGAGCCGGAGGAACACGTCCTCCAGCGTGGCCCCCCGGAGCCACACGGCGCCCGGGTCCGACACGACGGTGCGGATCTTCGACAGGAGCTCCTCGCCCTGGCTCGTGTAAAACAGCCACCGGTCGGACAGGCGATCGACGCGGTCGGCGGCTCCATCGAGCCCGGAGAGCTCCCGGGCGGCCTCGTCGCTGGGCTCGAACACCTCCACCACCTGCGGGGAGGATTCCCTGGCGACGAGATCCCGGGGGGCTCCCTCCACCAGGATCCGCCCCTCGTGCATGATCACCAGCCGGTCGCACAGCTGCGCGGCTTCCTCCATGTAATGGGTGGTCAGCATCAGGGTCACGCCCTCCCGCCGGAGCGACCGAAGCTTCTCCCAGACCAGGTGCCGAGCCTGCGGGTCCAGGCCCGTAGTCGGCTCATCGAGGATGAGCAGCTCGGGCTCGTTCATCAGGGCTCGGGCCACCAGTAGCCGGCGCTTCATGCCCCCCGAGAGCTTCGGGATCAGCCAGTCCTTCTTGTCCACGAGGGCGACGAACGAGAGGAGCTCGTCGGCGCGCGGCCGGGAAACGCGGGCTGGAATCCCGAAGTACCTCGCGTAGACCACCAGGTTCTCCAGGACCGAGAGGTCCTCCTCCAGGTTGTTCTCCTGTGGGACCACGCCCATGCGTCGGCGGATCTCCCGTCCCCGGCTCACCGGCATCCCCAGGACCGTGAGCTCGCCCTCGCTCGGCGGCAGGGTGGTGGCGATCATCCGCATTGTGGTGGTCTTGCCCGCGCCGTTCGGGCCCAGGAAGCCGAAGCACTCTCGCTCGGCCACCTCGAAGTCGACCCCGCGGACCGCGTCGAAGGTTCCGTACCGTTTGACCAGGCCCTGGGCCACGATCGAGCTCATGCGGCCGAGTATATGGCCGGGCCGACGGAACCTACCGAGAGGCCCCGAGCAGCCCACGGCCGATCGGGGGACTCAATCGCCTTCTCCGCGTCTCCGACACATCTTCAGAGGATGATGATCGAGCCCACTTCCGAACCGCAGGGCAAGCCTCCCGCGCGGCGCATCCGCGTGCTCGTCGTTGATGACGCCACGGAGAGCCGAGAGACCTTGCGGCGAGCCCTCGCCTTCGACGAGAGCATCGAGGTCGTCGGCGAGGCCGGCTCCGGTCGCGAGGCCATCGACCGCACAGCCGAGCTCGGGCCCGACATCGCGCTCATGGACGTGACCATGCCCGGGGGAAGCGGCATCGAGGCCACCCAGTCCATCACCCGTCGGTACCCGAACACCCGAGTGGTGGCCCTCACCGCGCACGAGGATCCGGACACGGTCCGCGACATGCTTCGGTCGGGTGCCACCGGCTACGTGGTCAAGGGAGCGCCGGTCGACGAGCTCATCGAGGCCCTTCACCGGGCCGACGAGGGGGAAGGCATGGTCGACCACCGGATCATGCCCATGGCCGTGGAGGATCTGAGGCGGCTTCTTCGCGAGGAACGCGACCGCCGAGAGGAGATCGAGCGATTGGCGCGGAACCGTGAGGAGTTCGTGCACGTGCTTGCCCATGAGCTGAGAACCCCGCTCACCGTGATCACCGGAACCCTCGTGTATCTGGATCGCCGGGACCTAACGGCGGAGGAGAAGGAGCTCGTGGGATCGGCGATGGATCGGGTCGGTCAGCTCCAACGCCTGGTCGAGGGGCTCGAGCTCATCGGGCAAGGACGCTCGGAGCGTGACGTCGCCGCCGACCCCGTGCGAGCGGTAGAACAGGCGCTGGAGCGACTCGGCGAACAGGCGGACGATGTGGAGGCTGAGCCCGACTCCTGGCTGGGGATCCGACCTCAACACCTCGCGCGGGTGATCGAGGAGCTTGCCAGCAACGCGTTCCGCCACGGTCGGCGTCCAGTTCGGATCCGTGCTCATCGCCAGGGGAACGAAGGCATCGTTGAGGTGGTGGACCACGGTGAGTTCGAGCCCCGCTCAGACCTCTACCACGCATTCGTTCAGGGCGACATGTCGGTCACCCGTGAGCGCAGCGGGATGGGATTGGGGCTGTTCGTGGCGAGGCGGTTGTGCGAGGCCGAGGGCGGCCGGCTCGATGTCCGCAGGGAAGACGGCCGCACGGTCGCCGAGGCCCGGTTCCTCCTCGCCGGGTAGACGCTCCCCCATTCAACCCCTAGACCCGTTCTGCCGAGGACCGCAGAATGGTGCCTTCCATGCCTCCTTCGCGGATGCGTGCAGTCGGTCGCACCCTGGTGGCCATCGCCGTTCTGGGGGCGGCGGTGTTGGGTCTCGTGCCGCCCGTCGTCGGGGGGGCTGTGCCCCACACGGAGGTCAGCTTCAGGAACCTCGCGCTTGCCGAGCTCGTGCCCTCGCGCGCAGGAGCGGTTCGCGGCCCCGCCGGCTCGGTGCGATTGTCTCGTGAAGCGTGGTCGCGCCCGGGCGTGACGTGTGCGGAGTCGGACTTCACCATGGCGGGCCTCACCTGGCGCCAGGGAGGCGAAAGCGAGGTCGAGGCGGAGCTTTCCTGGGCCGACACCGCCGCGGCGGTCGAGGGGACCGGCACGGCCACCCACCCGATGGCCCTCCTCCACGCCGACCCGCGCGACGGCCCGGACCCCAGATCGCCCGATGACTCCGGCATCCAGGGCACCGCTCCCGTCTGGACCGGTCGCGCGCGGTGTATCGGCTTCCGGCTGAAGCTTCCCGTCGGCGAGACCGTAGCCGGGTTGCGCGCGGTCTTCGTGGACGCCTCGGATGACGGAGGTGGGAGGGGCTTCACGGCGGCTTTGACCCGGGCTTGGGGAACGGTCTCGGGCATATGGGGGTTCCTCGCTCCACGGCCGGCCGAGGCCATGACGAATCGGCCCGACATCATCACCCGGGCGGAATGGGGGGCCGATGAGAGCCTGCGACAATGCGGCCCCTACTACACCGATCGCCTCAAGGCCGCCTACGTCCACCACACCGCGGGGACCAACACGTATACGCGCGAGCAGGCCGACAACGTGGTTCGGGGGATTTATGCGTTCCACGTTCGGGGCCGGGGCTGGTGCGACATCGCCTACAACTTCCTGGTGGACCGGTTCGGGAGGATCTTCGAAGGCCGCTACGGCGGGATGGCGAAGCCGCTCATCGGAGGCCACGCGGCGGGGTTCAACACCGGCACCACCGGCGTCGCTGCGATGGGGGACTTCACGAGCACCGAGCCCTCGCGCGACATGGTGCAAGCGTTCAAGCGGCTGCTGGCATGGCGGCTCGACGTCGCACACCTCCGCCCGACCGGATGGACCAGGCTCACGTCGAGCGGAGGCGGTACGTCACGATACGGCGCCGGTAAGACCGTGACGCTCAGTGTCATCACGGGCCACCGGGACACGAGCTATACGGCGTGCCCGGGCGCGCGCCTCTACGCGAAGCTCGCCGCGATCCGCAGGGGAGCCGAAGCCCTCGGCCTTCCCAAGCTCTACAAGCCAAGACGGTCGAGACCAGCGCTGGAGCCTGGCGCTTCGACGATCTCCTACCGGGCGACCCTCTCCGGGGAGCTCGACTGGTTCGTCGACATCGTCGACGCCGGAGGGCAACGCGTGCGCCGACTCACCGGACACGGGAGCCGGCTCGCCGCGGCCTGGGACGGACGTGCCGACGACGGGAGCGATGTGACCCCGGGGTTCTTCCGCGTCAAGCTGTGGGCCCGAGCCACGCAGGGCCCGGAGGCCCGTGCCGCGTGGCTGGACGCGGTGGCGTGCTCCGCCATCGGGACCAGGGGCGACGACGTGTTGGCGGGAACCGCCGCGAACGACATCCTGTGCGGGGTGGGTGGGAACGACGTCCTGGGCGGCGGTGCCGGAGACGATCTTCTCATCGGAGGCCCAGGCACCGACACCGCCGATGAGTCGACCGCGGCGTCTGGTGTCTCCGTGGACATCGCCGCGGGCACCTCGATTGGCCAGGGTACAGACACGCTGGAGAGCATCGAAGGGGCGATCGGTTCGCCGTTCGCGGACACGTTGGCCGGTGACTACGGGAACAACAGGCTCGCCGGAGGCGGTGGCGACGACCGTCTCGTTGGGCGCGGGGGTAACGATGTGCTCGACGGCGGAGGCGGAGGCGACACGGCCGACTACTCAGGGTCCACCTCGCGGGTGGTCGTGGATCTGGAGAACGGGACGGCGTCCGGGGACGGAAACGACGTGCTGCGGTCGGTCGAGCACCTCCTCGGGAGCGCCTACGCCGACACCTTGCTCGGAGACACCGGCGCGAACACCATCGACGGCCTGAAGGGTGCCGACACGATCCGGGGCCGCGAGGGGAACGACACGGTGCGGGGCGGACGAGGCGCCGACGTCGTCGCGGGAGGCCAGGGTAACGACCTCCTCCTCGGAGGAGACGGCGCAGACACTTTGACCGGAAGCGGCGGAACGGACCAGATTTCCGGCGACCGCGGCGACGACTCCCTGTTCTCCAAAGACGGCGAAGCCGACAGCGTGGATGGCGGCGACGGCACCGACAGCGCGCAGGCCGACACCGAGCTCGACACCATCACCTCGGTGGAAGGCTCGATCTAGTTCGAACCGAGCGATTCCGGATCTAGAGCGGGTAGGCGGCGGCCTCACTCGCCCGGGGGCCGCGCTCTTCCAGAGCCGCGGCCGCCGACTCGGCCAACACATCGAGGCCTTCCTCGAGCTCCCGGTCGGTTATCACCAGCGGGATCAGGTGACGGAGCACGTTCTTGTAGATGCCGCAGGAGACAGCCACAACGCCTCGCTGTGCGGCGTTTCCGATGAGCCTGCTGACGAACTCCGGGGCGGGTTCACGCGAGGTGCGATCCTCGACCATCTCCACCCCGACCATCGCTCCCACGCCGCGGATCTCACCGACCGCCGGTACCTCCCTGGCGATCTCTTCCCATCGCTCCCGGATGACCTTGCCGAGATGAGACGCCCGCTCGATCAGGCTCTCCTCCTCGATCACCTCGAGCACGGCGTTCGCAGCGGCGCACGCGACGGGGTTGCCGATGTAGGTCCCGCCGATGGCGGCGGGGCCCGGCGCGTCCATCAGCTCCGCCCGGCCTACGACGGCGGAGATCGGATACCCAGCGCCCATGGCCTTGGCCAGGGTCACCAAGTCCGGCTCGATCCCCCAGTGCTCCGAGGCCAGGAACCGTCCTGTCCGTCCGCACCCCGTCTGGACCTCGTCGGCGATGAGCACGATGCCGAGCTTCCGGCAGAGCGTCTGGAGCCCGGGGAGGAAGTCTGGGGTCGGGACGACGAAGCCGCCCTCCCCCTGGACCGGCTCGACGATGACCGCGGCCACCGTCGTCGGGTCCACGGTGGTCACGAAGGCCCGCTCCAGCGCTTCGAGCGCTCGCTTCCCGGCCGCGTCACGGTCCGGGCTGCGATATGAGTACGGGAACGGCACCCGGTACACCTCGGCGGCGAAGGGGCCGAACCCCGCCTTGTACGGCGTGAGCCGGCTGGTAAGGCTCATGGCCATCAGGGTTCGGCCGTGGAACGCGTTCTCGAAGCAGATCACCGCGGGGCGCCCCGTTGCCGCCTTGGCGATCTTCACCGCGTTCTCCACGGCTTCCGCCCCGGAGTTGAAGAAGACCGCCTTGCGGTCGCCACCGCCGGTGAGGGATACGAGCCGCTCGGCGAGCTCGACCCACGACTCGTACGGCACGATCGAAAAGTCCGTGTGGGAGAACCGCTCCGCCTGGCGCCTTACCGCCTCGACCACCTTCGGATGGGAGTGCCCGACGATCAGGCATCCGAGGCCTCCGGAGAAGTCGAGGAAGGTGTTCCCGTCCACGTCCGTGAACGATGCGCCCCTGCCTTCCTCGATGAACACTGGGACGTGAAGGTCGATCGGGTCGGCCACCACCCTGGCCTTGCGCTCCCCCAGAGCCCTCGACTTTGGGCCCGGGATCTCCGTCACGATGTTGATCGTGCCCACGCTCGATCTCCTCTCGATGTACCTAACTATCGCGGCAAGGCTATCGGAGCGGGACTCCGCTCATCCACGACACCACGGCTAGACTCGGAAACGTGAGCGTGCCGTTCTGTTACGTCACCACGACCGGCCGGCGAACAGGCCGATCGCATACCATCGAGATCTGGTTCGGGGAGCGAGATGGAAGCTTGTACCTGCTGTCGGGTGGCGGAGACCGGTCCGACTGGGTTCGCAACATCCGTGACGAACCGAGGGTTTCCGTCCGCGTCGGCGACCGAGTGCGGCCGGGCGTGGCCCGGCTCGTCGACGACCCGGACGAACAGATCGCTGCCCGGCGGCTCCTGGCGTCAAGGTACCAGGGCTGGCAGGAGGGACAGCCGCTCAGCAGGTGGGCTTCCACCGCGCTCGTGGTAGCCATCGACCTCGAGTGAGCGCGTCGCGCATCGCGGCGACCGTCTTTACCATCGGGCACGGGGGAAGAACCATCGACGAATTCCTCACCCTCATCCGGGACGCCCGCATCCATCTCCTAGTCGACGTTCGGTCGTTCCCGGGTTCTCGGAAGCACCCCCATTTCGGGAAAGATCCTCTGGCCGGGTCGCTCGACTCCATCGGGACCGCCTGCGAATGGAAGAAGGAGCTCGGGGGGTTCCGGAAAGCTCACCCTCACTCGCGGCACTTGGCCCTGAGGTCGGCCGGCTTTCGCGGCTACGCGGACCACATGGAATCCGAGGAGTTCCAGGCCGCCCGTGACTGGCTTGTCCGGATCGCAGCGGAGACCCCAACCGCCGTGATGTGTGCGGAGTCGCTGTGGTGGAAGTGCCATCGGCGGATGCTCGCCGACGCCCTGATGGCGGCGGGTTGCGACGTCCGGCACATCATGACCGGTGGCTGCATGGACCCGCACCGTTTGCACCCGGCGGCTCGCATCGAGGAGGGCCTCCCCGTCTACGACCGGCCGGGTGGACAAGCACGGCTGATGGACTGAGGGGGTCCAGGGGGGCAGCAGCGCCGCGAGGCGCAGCTGAGCGGATCAGGCTGCTGCATTCCCCCTGGCCGAGGCGCCTCGCTGCAGGCGAGGGGCTGAGGAAGCGAAAGAAAGTCACCACCGGGAGCCGCGCCGAAGAAGGCGCTCGGCTTCCTCGAACGCCTCGAGCGGGGCGATCAGGTCCTTGAGCACCATCACGAGACTCTCGAAGTCGAGCGCGGGGGCCTCGAGCCGGAGGCGCTCGGCCATCCCCGCCGACTCCTCGAGGGCATCGGAGCAGGCGCCCCACGCGGCCTCGCTCTCCGGGGTTCTCCACCCGGGCATCAGCGAGCCGGCTTCTGCCAGGGCGCCCTCGAATTCGAGCAGCGCCTCCGCCAGGACTCTGCCCGGCGACCGGGGCCCGGGCACCGCGGACGTCAGAGAGTCCTTCCCTCGATCCACGGCGTCGACCGCGGAACGGAGAGCTCGAGTTTCGCTCTCAGAGAGCCGAGCTCCGCGGCGGCCCACCATACCCGGAGATTCTACGGACGCGGCGGCTCGTCGCCGGAGCTACAATCCCGCGCCGTGCGGCTTCTCTTGATCGTCAACGCAACCGCCCAGCAGGTGACCCCATGGAAGGTGACCATCATCGAAAGCGCCCTGGCGTCCGCGTTCGACGTGGAGGTGGTGCTCACCAAGCGCGGAGGCCACGCCACCCATCTTGCCCGCGGCGCGGCCCACGAGGGCGTGGACCTCGTGGTGGCTCTTGGTGGCGACGGCACCGTGAACGAGGTCGTCAACGGTCTGGCGGGCACGTCCGTCCCGATGGCGATCCTCCCGGGAGGTGGCGTCAACGTCCTGGCCCGCTCCCTCGGGATGCCGGCCGACCCGATCGAGGCCACTGCCCATCTCCTCCACAATCGCAACCGGCCGCCTCGGCGGGTTCCCCTCGGTCGGGCCGACGGCCGGTACTTCACCTTCAGCTGCGGGGTGGGGCTCGACGGGGCCATCGTGAAGCAGGTCGAGCGGCGCCGGGCCCTCAAGCGCGCCGGCCGGTCCGGCTACTACGCCTGGACCGCCCTCCGCGTGTTCTTCGGCCGGTACGGCCGGCGTCGTCCCAGGATCCACGTTCGATGGGGCCCCGCGCTGGAGCACCGGCGTGACAGTCTGTTCGTAGCGATCGCCCAGAAGTCCGACCCGTTCACCTACCTTGGACCGCGGCCGATGCGGCTCTGCCCGCAGGCGGACCTCGAAGGCGGTCTCGACCTCCTGGGACTGGACACCCTTCGGCTGGGGTTCATCCTTCGGCTCATCGCCTCTGCGTTCGGTTCCGGTCGACACGTGCGGAGTCGCCACGTCCTCCACCTCCACGATCAGGAACGGATCGAGGTGAACTGTGACGTGCCCCTTCCGGTCCAGGCCGACGGCGAGTACGTGGGCGACCGAGATCGCGTCGTCCTGGAAGTCGTGCCCGACGCGCTCTCGCTGCTCCCCTGACTGCTCCTACCGAGCGGCGACGCGGTCGCGGACGGAAACGGCCAGCCCGGGATGGTTGGACGCCACGGCGTCCACTCCCCAGCGCAGCAGCTTCTCCAGCGTGGCCTCGTCGTCGACCGTCCAGGTCCCGACCCGCAGCCCTGCGCCGTGACACTGCTCCACGAACCCAGGTCCTGCTTCCAGCACCGACTCGACCTGCGGCAGGAGGAACTCGTGTCCCGCCTGCCGGGCATAGGCAAGCGCCGACATCGGCTCGATGGCCACGGCGGTGAGGAACCCCGTGGGCAATCCCGGAGCGAGCTCCCGGCACCGCTGGAGCGTGAGCCCGTTGAACGAGGAGACGAGGATCGGGCCCGGGAACCTTTCGGCGTCGAGGACCTTCAGAGCTGCTTCCAGGAGCTCGTGACGACCGGGATCGGCGCCCCCGAGGCTCTTGATCTCGAGGTCGACGCCGGCGTCCGTTTGCCCGATCAGCTCCAGTGCCTCTGCCAGGGTGGGAACCTCCTGCCGAGCCCCCCTTCCGCTCGACGCGTCGAGCCGCTTGACCTCGGCGAGGGTGGTCTCGCGAACGAGACCGTTCCCGTCGGTGGTCCGGGAGAGGTCCTCGTCGTGCAGCACCACGGGGACCCGGTCGGCCGTGAGGCGGAGGTCGAACTCGATGATGTCCGCCCCGGCGCGCGCCGCGGCCTCGAAGGCGACGAGCGTGTTCTCTGGGAGGTCCGCGGACGCCCCTCGGTGCGCCACCACCAGGGGGCGAGCCGGGAGGCTCCGGGCCGTCGTCATGAGAGCGCGTCCACGGAGGAAATCCACAAAAGACGGAGAAATCTCACGTGATAGGGATTGTCACAAGTGAATTCGGGTAACTATACTCGCGGTCACGCCCGCTGAGGCGTTTTTCTTTAGGTGGCCTTTGTGAAACGAATCACAAAGTTGTAAGGCGGCGGCGCCCTGGGGGGTGGGTCATTCGTGGACTGGGTACACCGAGCCAGGTGCAAGGACGAGGACCCGGAGCTCTTCTTTCCCATAGGGACCGCCGGTCCCGCGGCCACCCAGATCGAGCAGGCCAAGGCCATTTGCATGCAGTGCGAAGTGCGGGCCCAATGTCTGGAATGGGCCCTGGCCACCGGACAGGACGCCGGCGTTTGGGGCGGAATGTCCGAGGAGGAGCGCAGAGCCTACCGCCGGGCCCGCCGCCGGGAGAGCGCGTCAAACCGCGTGGCCGTCGTGGCCGGCTGAAGCCAGCTTCCATACTCAACCTCTCGGCCTCGAGTGGCGTCTTGCGCGTCCGCCCCACAGTCCTCTAGAACTCCTCCAGGATGAGCGCTCTCGCCCAGTCGGTCCCCCGTCCGAGGACCATCGCGTTCGACGTGGCTCTCGTCTTCCTGGGAAGCCTGGTGGTCGCCGGGCTGGCCCAGATCTCCGTCCACTTCCGGTTCGTCCCGATCACGGGTCAGACCCTGGGCGTCCTGCTCGTGGCGGCGACTCTTGGGGCACCGCGAGGCGCTGCGGCGATCGCCCTCTACCTGGTCGAAGGGGCCGCGGGGCTCCCCGTGTTCGCGGAGGGGAGCCGAGGCCTAGAGTACCTGTTCCTGCGCGACCCCCTCCACGTGACCGGGGGGTATCTGTGGGGGTTTCTCCTGGCAGCAGCCGTCGTGGGCGCGCTCGCCGAACGGGGATGGGATCGGCGGACCGGCAGCGCCCTGGGGGCAATGTTCCTGGGCAACCTGGCGATCTACCTGGTCGGGCTCCCCTGGCTGGCGGCCTCCCTGGGCATCCCAGTGGTGGACCCCGGCGCCTCTCCGTGCGACCTCGCCACGGCCTCCGGGTGCGACGCCTTAGAGCTCGGCCTGTACCCGTTCGTGCTCGGGGACACCATCAAGCTATTGCTGGCGGCGGCAGGGCTGCCAACAGCCTGGCGCCTGGTCGGCCGCCGCGATTGACCCCCATCGCTCCAGAAAGGAGGTCCTGGCATGGGATCGTCGTTCGAACGATGGGCGGGGTGGGCCGCGGTCGCCGTGGGTGTGGGCGCCCTCGCCTATGCCGTCGTCTTCGCGGTCATCGTCTTGTCCGATGAGCCTCCGACGTGGGTTGTCGGCCTGTGGTTCTTCCTGCTGATGCTCGGCGGGCTCCTCACCGTGCCCGCCCTGGTCGCCCTGTACCAACGCCTCCGGGCGACCGACCCCGGGATTGCCATGTGGGGCCTCCTTCTCGGGTTGGTTGGGGCGGTCGGCGCCGCCGTGCACGGCGCCTATGACCTGGCCAACGTGATCCGGCCGGTCGAGGGAGCGCCCCCGGGAGACTTGCCGAACCCCATCGACCCCCGGGGCTTCCTCACGTTCGGGTTCATGGCCCTAGCACTCTTCCTGGTGTCGTGGCTGATCGTTCGGGGAGGGCAACTGCCTCGGGGGCTGGGCTCGCTCGGGTACCTGTCGGCGGCCCTGCTCGTGGTGATCTACCTGGGACGGCTGATCGCGTTCGATCCTAAGAACCCGATCCTCCTGGTGGCCGCCCTGCTGGCCGGCCTGGTGGTCAATCCCGCCTGGTGGATCTGGCTCGGTACGTCGCTCCTTCGGTCCACCCCGAGGCCCTGAGCCCACGGAGGAGCATCCGCAGGCCGGGCGGAAGGCCCCGACTCCCGAAGAGTCCCCGGTCCATGGCGTCCAGCAGGCCGCCGGTCGATGCGGGATCGAAGAGCGCCAGACGGTCCACCCGAGTAGCGCCATCCGCAAGGGCGTCACCCTGAACGGGGCTCGCCCGCTCTTCTGCGGCTATGTCCCCCGGGGCTGTCGCTCGAGCCGGGGCCAGGGTCCGCTCACCGGGGTCCTGCCCGTCCAGGACGAGCACCGCCGTCGACCGCGGTCGCTCGTGGCCGTCCGAGGGTCGGTTCACGACCTGGCCTCGGACCACCATTGTGCTGGAGCCTCCTCCATCGAGGTTGAGCGCGGAGACCGCTCCGAGCCGCCGCAACAGGTTCGCCAGGTCGACGAGGTCCATGCCTACCGAGCGGCGCCTGCGACCGTCCACCACGACCAGCAGTATCCGCCCTTCTGCGTCCACCCCGATCGCGGTGCGGGGATGCCGGAAGCAGATCGAGGCCGAGCACTCCGTCACCATGGTCTCGCCGTCCCGCAACAGCAGGGGGTACCCGCCGATCGAGTCGCCCACCCCCGCCCAGCCGAACGACCACGTCCACGTCACTCGCTCGCCGGGAGCAAGGGAACGGATGAGCAGAGCCTCCAGGCTCCCCGGCTGAGCCGACACGACCACGCCACCCTCACGGGCCATGCGCCGACGGCGACACGCGGCCTCGTCCACCAGATAGTCGCGGGCGATTCCCAACTCGCCGGCGGTCCACCGTTTCGGCCCGGCCGGAACCAGGCGGGCGGAGCAGGCGAAGGAAGGGGGGCGCTCCAGCCATGACCCGGCCGGCGTGTACCCTCCGACCTCGCCCCAGGTCGGCTCGCCGCGGTTCCACCGGTCCACTCGGATGACGTCCCCGGACTGGGTCTGTAGGACGGACATGCGGGGGGTCGGATGCCGGAAATACGCGGCGTCCTCTCGATGGCTGACCGCCACGTTGGTGGAGTAGGCGAACGTGGTCTGATGGAAGCTCCCATCTTCGGCGAACGTATGCGCGGGCCGCCCGTATTCGAGACTGAAATCGCCGTTCACCGCAGCGACCGCGCCGTGGGCCGCGGCGATCCGACTCGTCGGGGCAAGCCCGGGAAGGTCCCCGCCCTCCAGGGCAACGTCCAGGGTCGGGCGGAGAAGGGGGTTCATCCGCAGAACGTAGATGCGGTTCGGCCCCCGTCGATCCAGGATCTTCCGATACCGTAGCCCCTTGAAGAGCCGCTTCGACTCCAGTACCCGGTAGCGTGGCCGCAGTGCCCGGAGCGGGACGCCCTTGGCCACGGACCCCTGCAGGGCTCCGCTCTGCCCCCCGTCCCCAGTTGACGGCGATGGCTCCGGGGTGGACGTGCCGGTGGGCTCCGGGCTCGGGGTGCCGTCGGCATCGGGCGACGCCTCCGGCGTGGAGGGCGTGGAAGTCGTCTGGGCCGATGGGCTCGGGGTCGGCTCTGGAGTGTCGGTCGGCGCGGGGGATGGCGCCGGCTCCGGCAGGGGCGGAACCGGACGCTGCCAGTCCGGAGCGACGTCGGCGGCGGCGGCGATGGTGAGGGCCCGCTCTCCCGTTCCGTCGACGTTCACCGCGTGGACGTCGCGGTTGCCACCACCCGGCGGGAACATCGCGAACGCGATCATGGAAGAGTCGGCCGACCACGTCGGCTCCATCTCGTTGGCGGGCGTCGCGGTGAGCCGAATCTTTTGCGTGCCGTCCGCGTTCATGACGTAGATCTCGGAGCTCCGATCGGGACAGCACCGCTCGAAGGCGATGCGCGTGCCGTCCGGGGACCACGCTGGATTGGCGTCGACCATCCGGTTCTTGGTGAGGCGGGTCGGCTCGGTGCCGTCCGAGTTCATCACCCAGATGTCGGGGAAGCCTCCGGATCGATCGCTCACGAAGGCGATACGGCCACCCACCGGAGACCACGCGGGGCTGGAGTCGTACCCGCGTGGCCGGGCCCGGGTGAGTGGCCGCCGCCCGGTCCCATCGGCCCGAATCACAGAGATCCGGGAGGACCCCGAGGCCGGAACGGATCGGGTGAAGGCGATGAGGTTTCCCGATCGGGACCAGGTGGGCTCCCGGTCGTCGGCCACTCCGTAGTCACGGGTGAGCCGCACCTTCCGCGACCCGTCGGGGTCCATCAGATACATCTCGGCCGTCGGGTTTCCCGGGAGATAGCGAGAGAACGCTATGCGCCCGCCTCCCAAAGACCACGCCGGGTCGACGTCCGCGGTAAGCGACGCCTGGGTCAGGTTCCGTTGAGCGGTCCCGTCGGACGCCATCGAGTAGATCTCGAAGTCGCCATCCCGAGTAGTGGCAAACAGGACCTCCCCGGCGGGGGATGCCGCCTCGGCGTCGACCATGGCTCCTCGCCCCTCGGGAAGGGCCTGGATCGCAGCACCCGACAGCAGCATGGCGATGGCGAGTTGGGTCGGTTTGCCAGCACGCACGGCTTCTTCTGCTCCAGGTAGGAAGGTCCGATGCTAGGGGGAACGGCCAACCCGGTCAATCCCCCCAGCGGGTGGTTTTGACCGGACCGGCGTCGGACGAGCGGGCTACGTCCTGTGACTCAGACCAGGCTCGAGGGGCAGAGGTGATTCACGGGGCACTCCTCGCACTTCGGGGTGGGCGCCTTGCATACCGCTCGCCCGTGTTCGATGAGCACGTACGTGAAGTGGAACCACTCCTCTTTCGGAACCACCGCCATCAGATCACGCTCGATCTTGTCGGGATCCTTCTGCTCCGTGAACCCCAGCCTCTGGGAGACCCGCCGGACGTGGGTGTCGACGGCGATGCCGGCATCGGGATCCTCCCGCGCTTTCTCCGAATACGAGTTCCACAACACGATGTTGGCGGTCTTCCGGGCAACGCCAGGGAGCCGCACGAGGTCGGCCATGGAGTCCGGCACCTTCCCACCGAACTCCTCCACGATCATCCGGCACGCTCCGCGTACCGCCTTTGTCTTCTGGTTGAAGAACCCCGTCGGCTTGAGGTCCTTGGCGAGCTCCGATTCTGGAACCTTCAGGTAGTTCTCCGCGGTGCGGTACTTCTCGAAAAGGAAACCCTGGGTCACCTCGTTGACCTTCTTGTCGGTGGCTTGCGCGGACAGGATCGTGGCCACGAGGCACTCCAGAGGGTTGGAGAAGGCCAGCGCCACCGCCGCGTCGGGGTATTCCTCCTCCAGCAGCCGGATGACTTCGGGCGCCCGCTGCTCGAGCGGGCTCTCCCGGGTGAGCTTCGCCTCCTGCGCGCTCATCTGCCCTGGAACCTCGGCGGTCGGCGCTCCCGAAACGCCCGAAGTCCCTCCTTCAGGTCCTCGCTGGCGAATGCCTCCGCGGCCATCATGTCGAAGTCCGTCAGCCGGAACCCGTCCACTGCCCGATCAACCGACATATTGTCGAGCACCCCGCGGATGGCTCGTTTGGCGCCGCGGACCGAGAGCGGAGCTCGAGTGGTGATGTCCTCGGCCATCTCCTCCACCCGGACAGCCAGACGCTCACGCGGGACAGCCTCGGTAACCAGACCCCATGCCGCCGCCTCGGCGCCCGAGAGGGTCCGCCCCGCGAGCAAGAGCGCCCCGGCCCGCTTAGGGCCTGCGGCCAAGACCAGCCGCTGCGTGTTCTCGAAATCCAGGACCACACCCAGGCGCGCGGCAGGGATCCCGAGCGCCGAGTCCTCCGCCGCCACCGCCAGGTCGGCGGCCACGGCCAGCTGGCACCCGGCGCCCATCGCAGCGCCGTGGATCGTGGCCAGTACCGGGAGGGGATGCTGCTCGATGGTGGTAAGGACCTCCTCCAGGGCCCGGCCATAGCTCACCGCGGCGGGGCCCGCCGTCGCCGCCTCGAGCTCGCCGAGATCGGCCCCGGCACAGAAGTCGGGGCCTTCCCCGTCCAAGACGATCAGGCGGGCCTCAGGATCGGCTGCCGCGTCCCCGAGTCCGCGCCCGAGCTCTTCGAGCATCGCCCCAGACACGGCGTTCCGAGCGTCGGGCCGGTCGAGCGTCAGCCGCCACACCCGGCCGGGTCGGGAGCGGACCATGGCCACGGAGCAAACTCTAGCGCCCCTACGCCGGGCTCAACCCGGCTCTCCGTCGGTCCGATATGGGCCAACGAGGAGGAATTCATGCCCCCCGGCCAACGCGCCCGCAGTGGTCTGGTCCTCTCTTTCGCCCTGGCCAGCCTGGTTGCCTTCGTGGCCATCGGACTGGCCCTGTCGACCCTCGTCGGCCGCCGCTTGATCGAACGTCAGGTCGAGGCCGCGGAGTTCCACGCCAGGTTCGTCGCCGAGACGATCCTTCGTCACGAGCTCCGTCCTCGCGAGCTGAACTTTCTCACCCCACTCACCGGTGAGCGCTACGGCGAGTTCCGGGGGTTCGTCAACGATCGGGTCCTGCGGTGGCCCATCATCCGACTGACCATCTGGCGAAGCGACGGCATGATCGTGTTCTCCGAAGACCCCTCGCTCGTGGGCCAACTGGCCAACCTGGCCGATCCCCTGAAGCAGGCGTTCCGGCAGAGCGCTCCGGTGAGCGTGATCATGGAAGGCTCCCGTCGCCACGGTCCTCATCCGCCAGTCAAGCATTTGGATACCTACGTCCCCGTGTTCTTCGACGCGAACGACCCTGGGGGGATCCCGGTGGCCATGGTCCAGCTCTCTCAGGACTACGCCGGGATCGAGTTCGAGGTCCGGCACCTGTTCCGCACGGTGACCATGACCCTCGTGGCCGGTCTGGCGTTCCTCTACGTCTCCCTGCTTCCGATCATGGTCCGCGTATCGAGAACGCTCTCGAAGCAAAACGCGCGGCTGGAGGAGCAGGCCGAGGAGCGACGGCGGCTCCTCGACACCGTATTGCGCACCTCCGAGGAGGAGCGCAAGCTCCTCGCCGCGGAGCTCCACGACGGCCCGATCCAGCGTCTGGCTGGGCTGGGCTACCGGCTGGAGCGGGCCCGCAACCGGCTCGAGCGGGGAAACGCGGAGGGCGCCGCCCCACTGCTCACGGAGCTCCAGGAAGGGCTCTCCGAGGAGACTCGGCGTCTCCGGGAGATGATGGCCGAGCTCCGGCCACCGGTGCTCGACCAGCGCGGCCTCGACTCCGCGCTCCGCGATCACGCGGCCGCGTTCGGGCGGTCGTGGGGTGTTGGTTGCACCGTGCGCTCTTCGCTCGACGAGCGGCTCGATCCGGATATCGAGACCGTCCTCTATCGGGTGGCCCAGGAGGCCCTGGCGAACGTGGCCAAGCACGCTCATGCTGGGAAGGCCTGGGTCTCGCTCGCCGCGCGGAACGGATCCGTCATCCTCGAGGTCGGGGACGACGGCATCGGGTTCGACCCTCTCTACGTCACGACCAACGGCAGCCGGGATCACTTCGGGCTCACAGCCATGCGCGAGCGGGTGGAGATGGCCGGAGGCAGGTGGGAGATCCAGTCGCGCCCGGGAGGCGGCACGCGTGTGGTGGTGGAGTTCCCTCGCGAACGGGTGATGCCGCGGTGACCACGATTGCCCGATCGGGCGACGGCCGTCCGGTGCGCCTACCGATGCGGGTGCTCGCCGTCGACGACGATCGGGGGTTCCTGCGGGAGATCCAAGAGCTCCTCGAAGACGAGGGCTTCGAGGTGGCGGGCACCGCCTCCGACGGCACGGAGGCCGTCGCCCTGGCCGACGAGCTCTGCCCCGACGTTGTCCTGATGGACCTGCGCATGCCGACTCTGGACGGGATAGCGGCCGCGCGCCTCATCAAGCAGCACCTCCCGCACACGCAGGTGGTCATCCTCTCCGCCTACGAGGACCCCGGCCTTCAGGAAGGCGCCGAGGAGGCCGGCGTGTACTGCTACCTCATCAAGGGATGCCGGTCCCAGCTCATCCGGGACGTCCTGCTTCAGGCGTGGTCGTTCAAGACGAGCCTGGAGGCTCGGGACAGCTCAGAGACTTGACCGCGGAGCGCGTCCGACGGCAGGGATCTCGAAGGTGCGGATCGAACACTCATGGGAGAGCTTCGACGCACTACGAGCAACACCCCCGCACCGAAGGCGGCCGGCCTGCCGGCCGCCTTCGTCTCCCCCGGGGGCTGATTCAGCCTTCGATCTGATCGACCTGGACGAGCTCTTTGGCGAGGCGGTCGATCGCTTCGGCCGGAAATCGACGGTGGCCTCCCAGGGTGCGGGAATGGGGCAGCTTACCGTCCTTCGCCCACCGCGTCACCGTCTTGGGAGACACATGAAGGATCTCCGCCACCTCTGCGGTCTTCAGGTAGCCGATGGTCTTATTGGCCACGGGTCATAGCTCCTTTTCCGGCCCACTGCATAGGGCCCGAGCAGTACAATCGTACTCTCTCGGCGCAGAAACGCAATGCTCCAAAAGGGCAAAGACCGGTCCTCTCGGACCGGCCTTTGCGTAGGAACCCAGCGAGCTCAGCTCTTCTTCCGGCCCCTCGCTGTCAGGGCCTTCCGGCCTCCGGAGACCCGGACCGGGATCTTCTTGTCCCCGCCCAGGCGGGCGGCCTTCGGCACCACGACCTCGAGGATTCCGTTCTCGTACGTGGCCGAGATGTCACCCTCCTTGACGCCCTCGGGGAGCAGGACACTCCGTTCGAAGGAGCCATACCGGCTCTCCACGCGGTAGGTCCCATCTCCCTCGGTGCGCTCCTCCATCCGGCGCTCGCCCCGGATCAGGAGAACGTTGTCCTGGAGGCTGATGTCCAGGTCCTTCTCCGGATCGATGCCGGGGAGCTCGGCCCGGACCACCAGATCGTCCCCGCGGGTGAACACGTCAACTGCGGGAACCCAGCTGGTCCAGGGAGTCTCCCAGAAGGACGGGAGCGACACCGGCCGGTCGAAGAACCGGTGCACCAGGGTATCCATCTCCCGGTGTGCGTCGAAGAGGTCGTGCCACGGGCTCATGCGCATCAGAGCCAATGCCATCACCTCCTGTTTCGTCGACCCGAGCCTGGCGGCTCGGAAACCGCTTTCCACCTCCAACGATTCTAACCAAGACGCGGGGGACGTGTCAACTGACCTATCAGCTTCTTCGAGGGGAACTCTGATAATTAGACTATCAGATTTACGAGTAGGATCCCCGGGGCGCTTGGGGATCGCTCCACGGAAGGAGGACCATTCCGGGCGGGGAAGGCCCCTTCAGTCGCGAGCCAGGGCGGATCGGATCCTGGCCTCCAGCCCGGCGGGAACCTCCTGACGCCGGCACTTTGTGCGCACGATGGCCTGGAGCCTGCTCCGGAACTCCTTTCGGTCCAGGCAATCCCAACACTCGTCCAAGTGCTGCTCGATAGGGGCGCGAGCCTCCTCCGGCACCTCGTGGTCGAGGTACCGCTCGAGGAGGTTCAGGACCTCGCTGCAATCAATCTCTGACCAAGCCACGTTCCCGCACCACTTCCCATAACCGCCGCTCCAGGGCCTTTCTTCCCCGGTG